>JAISMM010000008.1 GCA_031276725.1 Clostridiales bacterium
TTCACTCCCGATATATCAAGGCTCATCCACGTGCGGAACGGCTCGAACTGTAAAAGTCGGTACAGCAGTCCCGTAAAAGCGTAGTCAAAGTTGTGTTGCGGCGCGGCGTGATCGCGGGCGCGGAACTGTACAAACCTCTTCAAATCCGCGTTGTCGCTATCTTTTAGGTATTCCGCAAAATCCTTTATGCAACGCTTATAATAACTTTGTAAGCTCTGCGAAGCCCGCATTTCGCCCGCGTTGAGCCGCTTCACAAAATCGGGAAAGCAAGCCATAATCGCGCCGATTGCAAACCTTATCTCCCGCCGTTCAAAGAATAAGTTCGAACGCGGAGAATAAACGGGCACGCCGTTACCCTCCAAAAAGTCGGCAAGCGCTTTCGCTCTGTCGTGCTTGACCGAACGAAACAAAAACGCTATTTGATTGAGGTCGGCTATCTTTCCCGACGCTTTCGGCGCGACCCTTCCCGTTTTAATCAATCCTTCCACAATTCTCTCCGATGCTCTGCGAGCGGTAAAAAGTTTTCGCCCAAAAGGTCGCTCTTATATAAGCGCGCCGTGCGACTTTAATAAAGTCCGCAACTCCCCGACGGGCACGTCGATAGCCGCCTTTTTGCCCTTTACCGCCAGCGCGGCGGCGATACCCGCGGCCTCGCCTATGCACGAGGTTATCGGCATTATTCTGATTGCCGCGTGCGCCTCGTGCGTCGAGCAAATCGGTCTGCCCGCGACTATTAAATTGTCCGCGTTCTGCGGAACAAGGCTGCGGTACGGAATCGTATAGTAGTCGTTGTCGGGTATGCGTTCGTGGTGCGTTCCCGTGCCGGCCGGATTGTGAATATCGATCTCGTACGTGCCTCTGGCTATGCTGTCGCCGAACTTGCGGACGGACACAAGGTCGTCGCGGCTCAGCTCGTAATGTCCTATAATTCTGCGGCTCTCGCGGATACCCATTTCGGCGCCCGCATTAATAAGTACGGCGTTTTCCATACCCTCGACATTCTCTTTTAGAAACCTATACATTTCATAAATCTGTTCCCGCGCTTCCGTCTCGCCGGCCGTGCGGTCGATAACGTTCGTCGGATCCTTGCCCACAATGCGGGTGGTATTAAAATGCATTACCCCGTCGGACGGATACCCGACGAATCCGAACGTCAGAATATCCTCGCGCGGATTCTTTATCTTTTTTTCCGCTTGGAATTTTTTATACAATTCAAGCGTTTTCGCCGCGTTTTTGTTGTATTTTTCCCAATCGACGTTGCATAATCTAAAACAGGTCGTCATCGGCTGACACAAACCGTCCGACTCCCTGCCGATATTGTACTCCAAGCCCGCAAAGGCGGTCAAATCGGCGTTGCCCGTCGCGTCGATAAAATAATCCGCTTTAACGTTTATGTTGCCCGACACGGTCGAAACCGTTACGCTTTTGACCCTGCCGGCGCTAAAATCCACGTCGCCGATAAGCGAATGCAACAATACCGTTACTCCGTATTCTTTAAGCAGCCTGTCGAGCGCAAGCTTCAAAAGGTCGCCGTTTATATTTTGACCGCAAACGCATTCGGGCTTGCATATGGCCCCGACCCCGGCCAGCTTATTACGCAAAACCTCGAACAAGCCCTTGTTTGCAAGCTTGCCCGACTCGCCGCTTTCAAAATACGTCATAAAAGGCGTAATCAGCGCGGAGGCGGCCATTCCGCCCAAAAACCCGTACTTTTCAATAAGCAGTACGTTCATTCCCTCGCGCGCCGCCGCCACCGCCGCCAATGAACCCGCCAGCCCGCCGCCCGCGACTATTACGTCGCGTTTATCGATTTTAATCCTTTCTTTTAATTCGCTTAACCGCATTTTTTTGCCGCTCCGATAAAATATTTTGCTACCTACATTATATCATATCCGCTAAAATTTTCCTATGTCAAAAATCCATATTTTTATGCACGATATAGACTTTCTATCGATTAAACGACAAGTCATCGCTCTGTGTCGGCTATTTGGTCTATGGAATAAAGTTTACTCTTTGCCCCCACCGTTTAGCGGTATTCTACGCACTTCCAGGACATAAAAAGGTTTGTAGAATCGTATCAGCTTGCTTTCGGGCGAAACGGGATATGCTTTTCGTGATTTATATAATCTATCTCACCGCGCCGACAAGCCCTTATCATCTCGGCTAATTGCGGGCAATGCCGCGCATCCTTGCCATTTTTCTTGTCGGCACAAATTCCGGCGAACTCGGCATTCGGGTCGTTCTCTATAACGGACTTATAATATTCCGTCTGCCCTATGAGCGAATGCTCCTCCGTTAACGTCAAAACTCTCGCGTAGCCGCATTTTCTTATTTTATTCTTCATATGATTATCTCCGTTCGGTTGTGTCCGACGCCCGGCGTTTCGGGTGCTTCGGGGCAAAACTTTTTTAGAAAACGCATTGCTTCCGCATCATAATTTTCGCCGGATATGATAATCGGCGAATTGAAGTTACAAAAACATAATTTCGAGGTGCCTGTATGCATAAAAAAGTTATATAATTACATAGAGAAAGGGCTTTTAAGGGTGAAAAACATAGATTTATCACTAAAATGCCGCAAAAAACCTAAAATACAACTAATTCGCCGACACAAACGTATTGCGGGTAGGAGCATAGACGAATGTTCGCCGGAGGTAGGGTTGCGAACGGAATTCGGACATTAGAAAACTCCGAATAAGCGGGGCGGTTTTACGGCGTTCCCGACAAATTTTGCGACGATTCAAGGGTGTTTTGCGGCGGTTCGAGGGTGCTTTGGGGTGATTCGGGGGAGCTTTGGGGCGCGGCGGTTACTTTTGGCAGCTTGACGGCAAACTTTTTTGTTCTTTTGCCGAATTCCAATTTAACGGTGCGCGGCGAATCGGGCGAGGCGACGGACGCGCGGATATAGCTACCCCCGCGTTCGACGAGGATTTTTTTGACGAGCGCGGGCTTGAACGTTCCGCACGTTTCGCCGTTTGCCGTAACGACGCCGCCGTCGTTAGATAAAGCGATTTCTAAAAGCGTGCCTTTTTTGGGCAGCGCGCCCGAGCCGTCGACCATAACGGTCATAGTATTGTCGGGCAGCGGAGGCGCGGCGGGAAGCTCCTCGATTATGTCCGCGCGTATTTGAGCGACGGAGACGACCGAGCGCCCCGACGCGTCGGTTATCGAATAGCCGCTAAACTCGTCGTCGTTATCGTCGTCGACGTAAAGCCCCTCGCGATCGTTTTCGTCATAAAAGTTTCTCACAATAATTTTCCTCGTCGGCAGTGTATGTATGTTTTTATTATATACTATTTTGGGACTGTTGTCAAGATTTAAGCGAATTCGTTATTAACAACTATAATCTTTCTGCAATTTAGCGAATATTTTTGGGCGAATTCCAATTCCTCGTCTTTTAAATATATAAACTCGTCGCCGTCCTCATAAAATATCGAATTGAACAACTGAATAAGGAAATCCGGAATGTTGCTGATTTTTACCGCCGCTTTATCTTGCTCCCGGCTTGTACATACAGATTCCGAGCAATCTTTTAAAAAAGATTCACGATACGAGCAAAACAATTCAGACTCCGAGTCAAACTCGTTATAACGACCGAGTATTTCCGATATATGCGAATCTATCGGCCCATGTCCTCCATATGTGGCACCAAAACGAATTTTTGTATATTCAAATGTTTCCTTGTCGTAATAGTATTCCGATTTTACTAGCAGTAGTGCCGTCCTGGGTGAAATCGGCGTGTAACAATATAAGTAATCGCTGTCCATCGTATTTTCTATTATCGAACAAACATTTGAAACGCAAATCTTGCTTGTTTCGCTTCGAAATATACAAAGGTGCTGTCCTCGTGTAAAAACAGACGATTGTTCCGCATTGTATATGGCGTCCAAACTGCCGCAAACCTTATTATCTGGCAGCTTCTTTATTCTTTCAAAATCGTCGATAATCATATTCGTCAGTACGACAGCATCTTTTTGCGTCGCAACTCTCGGAACACCTATACCATAATTGTTACTTCTGTATACTTTGGATTGATCATCCTTTATAACTTCCGTTGTGTTATGTTGGCGACAAGCACACAGAGCGACATAAAGTTTCAGCAACTCTATCTCTTTTCGGTTAAGCAAAATTGAACTTTCGGCTTCGTCTATTTTTTTTATCAGATCGCCGATATATACTTCAAAGAGCTCAATTCTGTTTTCCAATTCGTCATTAGGTTCGCCGAGCGAATAATAATATTTTATAGTAAAAGTGCTGTTTTTCTCTCGCCTCAGCTTTATTCGATGAGATTGTTTTTTCGACTTATTAAAAATTTTACCGTCAAATGCGGCCCACTTTTTGATATGTAGCCATGGATAAATATGATTGTATTGTTTTTCCATCGTTATAACTCCTATGTACTACTTAATTTTTAGCGAATTCAAGTGCTCTTTCCGTTCGGGCGTTATGCGGAAGCTCTCGCGCGCTTTTTGAATCGCCTTGTTGTGAACGAATTTTGAGAACGCGCGGCGCGTCAAAAATCCGAGGGCGGCGTCGTAGTGGTAAACGAGCGCGACGGACAGCGCCCACGCGATAGCCATATCGACGTAGTAACGGCCTTGCTCCAAATCCGCCGTAATATTAAGCGATTCGACGGCTTGCGCGGTATCGTTAAAGCGGCAGTCCATCAAAAAGATTACAAGGCACCGAACCTCGAACTCGCCGCCCCTATCGGCGGTTTTCTTAAAAAATTCGAGGGCGGCGGCGTTTTCGACGGGACGCGAAAATCTTTTTGCAAACGCCGAGATAACCGTGTCGACGTGTCCCCAATTATCGAACAACGCCGTAAGCGGCTCCAAATAGCCGAGCGTTTTATTAAGCGGCAGCTTGGCGGCGGCAAGCGCGAGTCCGTAAAGCAAAATATGCTCGTATGTATCGAGCCGCGCCGTATCGAAGTAGCCGCCCGGCTCCTTGGCGATTTCGTTAGCGAGCCGCCTTATGTCGCCCGCCTTTGCGCCCGTCATCGGGTATTTTGTAAAAATCAGCTTTTCGGCAAACGCCTTGTTGCCGTTCTCCGCCGCCGTTTTTAGCCGTTTTTCTATGTCGTCGTCGTTCATTTTTGTTTCTCCTTTGCAAGAATTAGAATGCTTATTGTTTGATGCGGCTATCGCTTTGAAAAAAGTTTGCTTTAATACGTAGTTCTTTTAATCGGCTGTTTCTTAATAATTGAACCACCCCGCCGCTAACGCGGCACCCCTCCCCGGAGGGGAATTCACCGAGGGCGGCTTGATAATTTTTCCGTTTGACAATCCCTCTTGATAGTTTGCCGGGCGCTCTCGGCGCGGCTCTTGAATTCCCCTCTATGGAGGGGTGGCGGCGAACGCCGACGGGGTGGTTGATTGTTTTTGTAGGCGGTTTATAGAGGCGATAGTGCAAAAACCCTTACCACCCCGCCGCTAACGCGGCACCCCCTCCACAGAGGGGAATTATAGAGGCGAGGCACTCCATAGATGGGAATTTTGGGAATTCGCCGAGGGCGGCGAGCAATTCCCCTCTATGGAGGGGTGGCGGCGAACGCCGACGGGGTGGTTGACTGTTTTTGTAGGCGGTTTATAGAGGCGGTAGTGCAAAAACCCTTACCACCCCGCCGCTAACGCGGCATCCCTCCACAGAGGGGAATTATAGAGGCGAGGCACTCCATAGATGGGAATTATAGAGGCGAGGCACTCCACAGAGGGGAATTTTGGGGAATCACCGAGCGCGGCGGACAATTCCCCTCTATGGAGGGGTGGCGGCGAACGCCGACGGGGTGGTTGACTGTTTTTGTAGGCGGTTTATAGAGGCGGCAGTGTAAAAACCCTTACCACCCCGGCGCTAACGCGGCACGAACCGAGCCGTCAAACGGCGGAGCCGTTTGTAGGGCGTGTGAGCTTGCGAGCTAAGCCCGTCAACAAGGCGAGGCACTCCCCGGAGGGGAATTTTGGGGATTCGCCGAGGGCGGCGAGCAAACAACCACCCCGCCGCTAACGCGGCACCCCTCCACAGAGGGGAATTATAGAGGCGAGGCACTCCATAGATGGGAATTTTGGAAATTCGCCGAGTGCGGCGAGCAAACAACCACCCCGCCGCTAACGCGGCACCCCTCCACAGAGGGGAATTATAGAGGCGAGGCACTCCCCGGAGGGGAATTTTGGGGATTCGCCGAGCGCGGCGGACAAGCAACCCCGGCGGCAATCTTTAACCGCCGCTTACGTCTTTAAGACGCTTGCGTTCCTTTAAATTTTGAATGCAGATTTTGATAAGTTTACCGTACATGATACAAGTAGCTATAACGCCCGCCGTAAATAAGGTCGAAAAAACTATTGATATCGTTAATAAAAACCATCCGTTTGAAGCACGTTTACCAACCGGTATACTGTGTCCTTTGCCGTCGATATAAATCGATATTGTTTTGCCGATATATGCTTTTGCCTTATCATACCCGTTCACTCCCGAAACTCCCACGCCATAATATAGAACCCCGTTTTCATAGTGTTCATAACATACATCTTTCAAGTTATTATTCCTACCGCCTTCACTACGAATTTGCGTTAATTGCACATCTATAATCGTTCCGGAAATAATCGCATCTTGCTGACCTTTTACATCAATGTATCCGTTAATGCTAGCGTATGCACCGAGGCCTGTCATAATAAGTATGACTCCCGTCAAAAATGCTGTTAATAAAAATGCTCGCAACATATCCATAGCCTTTACCTCGTTAAAATTTTATCGATTTGTTTGTGTCTTTGTAAAACCCGTCCGTTTTAGTACCGGGAACCACCCCGCCGCTAACGCGCCACCCCTCCCCGGAGGGGAATTTTGGGAATTCGCCGAGTGCGGCGGACAATTCCCCTCTATGGAGGGGAATTATAGAGGCGAGGCGAGCAAACAACCCCGCCGCTAACGCGGCACGAATCGAGCCGTCAAACGGCGGAGCCGTTTGTAGGGCGTGCGAGCAATTCCCCTCTATGGAGGGGTGGCGGCGAACGCCGACGGGGTGGTTGACTGTTTTTGTAGGCGGTTTATAGAGGCGGCAGTGTAAAAACCCTTACCACCCCGCCGCTAACGCGGCACCCCTCCACAGAGGGGAATTATAGAGGCGAGGCACTCCATAGAGGGGAATTTTTTGCGGATTTTCACCGCTCTATAAGCGTAGCGCCGTCCATTTCGGCGGGCTTAGGCAGCCCCATAACGTCCAACAGCGTGGGGGCGACGTCGCAAAGAGCGCCGCCGGAGCGCAAGGTTACGCCCTTGAATTTTTCGCCTATCAGAATAAAGAAAACGGGATTGGTGGTGTGCGAGGTGCAGGGCGCGCCGTTTTCGAACGTCATAGTTTCGGCGTTGCCGTGGTCGGCGGTAAGCAAGACCGCGCCGCCCGTCGAAAGAATCTTGTCGATAACCCTTTTGACGCAGGTGTCGACGGCGGTAACCGCCTTTACCGCCGCGTTGAATACGCCGGTATGACCGACCATATCGCAGTTGGCGTAGTTCATTATTATAACGTCCGTTTCGCCGACGGCTTTAAGAGCGGTTTCGGTAACCTCGAACGCGCTCATTTCGGGTTTAAGGTCGTAGGTCGCCACCTTGGGACTGGGCACAAGAAAACGCTGTTCGTTCTTGTTCGGCTCCTCGACGCCGCCGTTAAAAAAGAACGTTACGTGCGCGTATTTTTCGGTTTCGGCAATCCGCGCCTGCGTTTTGCCGGACGAAGCGAGGTATTCGCCAAGCGTGTTCTTAATATCTTTGGGGGCGAACGCCGTGTGAACGTCCGTAAAGCTTTCGTCGTAGCGGGTCATACCCACGTAAAAAACGTTTTTGCGGCCGCCCTTCCTTTCAAAATGCGGAAAATCGGCGTAGAGGGCGGCGCGGGTGATTTCGCGCGCGCGGTCGGAACGGAAGTTAAAAAAGATTATCGAATCGCCGTCGTTAACGCCCTTGTAGCCGCCCACGACGACGGGTTCGATAAATTCGTCGAACTTGCCGAGGGCGTAGGACGCGGCGATTCCCGCGTCGGCGTTAGTGTAGCGCGTACCCTCGGCGGCGAATACGCAGTTGTAGCCGCGCTCGACCCTCTCCCACCGGTTGTCGCGGTCCATATAGTAGTAGCGGCCCACCACGGTGGCGATTTTGGCGCGGCTGCCGAGCTCCTTGATTTTGGCGGACAGAGCGGCGACGTATTCGCGCGCGCTGTCGGGGGGTACGTCGCGGCCGTCGGTTATGCAGTGAACCCATACCGTGCGGACTTTTTCGCGCTTGGCCGTTTCGAGCAGCGCGTAAAGGTGATTTATGTGGCTGTGAACGCCGCCGTCGGAGCATAGCCCCACCAAATGTAACGCCTTATTGTCGCCCTCGGCGTTGCGCATAGCCGCTAAAATTTCGGGGTTATTAAAGAATTCGCCGTCCTCGATCGCCTTGTCGATGCGCGTTATATCCTGATACACCACGCGCCCCGCGCCGATATTAAGGTGACCGACCTCGCTGTTGCCCATCTGCCCGGCGGGCAGCCCCACCGCGCGGCCGGACGCCTCGATAAGCGTATGCGGATACCCGTTTAAGTACGCGGTAATATTCGGTATGCCCGATTTTTTAACCGCGTTGCCTTTTTCCTCGGCCGTGTATCCGAACCCGTCCAAAATTATTATCGCGTCCGTCTTTTTTGTCGTCATTTTTTTGTTCTCCTTTTGCTCTCTTTCACTATTTTATGCAACCGCCAAACATTTTACAACACTTAAGCTCTTCCAAGAAACGACCCGGGTTTTTATCCGACCCGCGTGCGGCAAGGGACGGCGTTCAGACGGACGCCGCTATATCGCCGCGCCCTTATAATTGACCACCTTGGCAAACTCCTCCGCCCTAAGACTCGCCCCGCCGATTAAGCCGCCGTCGACATCGGGCTTCGACATAAGCTCGGCGGCGTTGGCGGGATTCATACTGCCGCCGTACTGAACGCGCGTTTTTTGCGCGAGCGCCGCGCCGTAAAGACTCGCGAAAACCTTCCGTATGTAGGCGACGGTCTCCTGCGCTTGCTCCGCCGTGGCGGTCTTGCCGGTGCCGATAGCCCAAACCGGCTCGTAAGCTATGACGACGTTAGCGAGCATACCCTCGGCTATGCCCTCGAACGCGCCGCGCACCTGCGACGACACGACCCTTTCGGTCTCGCCGTCCTCGCGCTCGTCGAGCGTTTCGCCCACGCAGATTATCGGCTTTAAGCCGTTTTTGATCGCCTGAACCGCGCGCAGATTCACCGTCGCGTCCGTTTCGCCGAAGTACTGCCGGCGCTCGGAGTGGCCTATTATAACGTATTCGGCGCCGACGTCTTTAAGCATCGCCGCGCTTATTTCGCCCGTGAACGCGCCCTTGTCGGCCCACGCCACGTTCTGCGCGCCAACGGCGATATTTGTCCCCTTCGCCGCCGCCGCGACCGTTTCGACAGCCGTGAACGGCACGCACACCACGACCTCCGGCTCCGCGTCCGCGACGAGCGGAACAAGCGCGGTTATAAGCGCTTTGGCGTCGGTTCTTGTGTTGTTCATCTTCCAATTGCCCGCAATAATGGGTCTTCGCATAAAAATATATCTCCTTAAAATAGAATTTAGTTAAAAACGTATAAAAAACCGGTTTTTCGGAGCGGTTAAAGATTCTGCCGCACGTACTCGTACAACACGATTCCAGCCGCGACCGACGCGTTGAGCGAATTCATTTTTCCGCGCATCGGTATGGCGACGGACAGGTCGCATTTTTCCTTGGTGAGCCGCTTTATGCCCGCGCCCTCGCCGCCTATGACGAACGCCGCCGCGCCCGTCAGCTTGGTACCGTAGAGAGGCTGTCCGTCCATATCGGCCGCGTAGACCCATACGCCGCGCTTTTTAAGCCCGTCGATAGCGTCGTTAATGTTGCCGACCTTTGCGACGCGCATATGAGCCGCCGCGCCCGCGCTGACCTTTATGACCGTTTCGTTGACCGAAACGCTGCGGTGGCGCGGTATAACCACGCCGTGAACGCCCGCGCACTCGGCGACGCGTATAACGCTGCCGAGATTATGCGGATCCTCCACGCCGTCTAACAGCGCGATAAGCGGCGGCTCGCCCTTAGACTTTGCGTATTCCAAAATGTCGTCTAGCTCGCAGTACTTAAAGTCCGTGATTTCGGCAATAAAGCCCTGATGCCGCCCGCCCGCGCTCTCGCGGTCAAGCGCATCCCCGTCGCGGAAAAAAATTTTTATTCCGCGCGATTTGGCGGCCTCGATTATTTTGTTCGCGCCCGCGTCTTTAAGCCCTTTTTCGACGACGAGTCTGTCGATAGTCGTCCCCGCGCTTATCGCCTCGCTTACGGCGTTGCGCCCCTCGATTTTCATATTTGCCGCTCCTTTAACAAACCGTCCTTATACTCCCGCACCTGCGCCCGCTTGCCGCACGACTTTTTACCCTCGGGGCATACGCCGTTTAAGCACGCGGGCCCCGCCGAGGCGAAAAGATTCGGCGCGACCTCCGACGCCGCCCTTAACATTTGCCACGCCACGGAACGGATTTCCCACTGGGCGCGATTACAGCAGCGGAGCGAAAAAAAATGCAGAAGCTCGCGGGCGTTCATAGTAACTATCAGCTGCGTTTCGCAGGCGTTTGGCAAAACGAACCGCGCGTCCTCGTTAGTCTTTTCGCCGCCGCCGCCCAAAAGTCCGCGCCACTCGCCGTACCAAAGCGCGATAGTCCGCATTTGTCCGTCGAATTTTTTAATAAGCTCGTCCGCGTTAGGAAGATTTTTTATGCCCTCGGGCAGCACGTAATTAAAGTCGCTCTGATCCACATAACGCTGCGACCGCACCGAAAAGCTCGCTATGCGGTGGCGCGTTATCTGCGCCAACAGCGCCCTCGAAACTCCCGTAAGCGCGAACGTGAAAGACGCGTGCTCGAACGTGGAAAGGTGGCCCATATTCTTCAACATGGCTATGTAACGCGCGTTGTCGGCGCTCCCGCTCTTTTCGATTACCTCGCCCGCGCCCTCCGGCGAATAGCAAAGCCGAGCCGCCGCCGCCACAGTTTCCTCCGGCCGCTCGGTGTACCGTATCAATTCGGCTTTTCCCGTAACTCGTTCCATTTATTTATTATAACACAAAAATTCCGCCCAACGCAACAAAATTAACGCCATATCCAAAAAACTCCGTTTATTTTATGCTCCGCTTGGCGTGCAGCCGGGTTTCTTGATAAACGACTTCGCCGTTATCGTCATAGATTGCGTTAGGCAGGACGTCGGATTCAAAGTTCCAAAAATTAAGGCATTCCTCTTCCTTGTACCAACCGTCGAACGTATATCCTTCGCGTTCGGGAATCGGCGGAACAAAGGTTATCTTTTGCCCGCAATCCGCATCGTCCAACCGATAATATCCTTATTGGGCGATCCCTCAAAATTATAATAATAAGATATATTTGCCCACGCAAAGCGAAAATCGCCAATTGGTTCCAATTCGCTTTTTAGACGGGCAATTAACTCTTTATCTTCCGCATGATAATCCGGTTTATTCCAACGACTTTCATAAATCGATATCACTTTGTTTAGATTTGGGCATCCATAAGAAAAGGCATAAAAATTAGTTTCAATATATTGCGGATAATATATTTTTTTAGGTTATCGCTTTCCCATAAGCCTCCGGTAGTTAAACCGATCCGCTTATCTATTTTTACAACCGGTACGCCGTTAATTTCGACGGGAATTACAATTTCCTCTTTTTCTTTGCCGGCGTCGGATAAGCCGCCAACCGTCTTTGCTCGGCTTTTGCACAAGAAAATCGCCGTATTCGCGCTGTGTCATCGACGACGAACACGCCGACAATCCCGCCGCAAAAACGCATAACGCCAAAACGGCCGACATTAATAATCTAGATTCTTTCATACGCCTCCGTCCCCGATTTTTTGCGCACCAATCCGAGTTTGCTTGTCCTAATCTCGCTACATTATACCGTATACTAACTCAAAATCAAGCGATATTTATGCGCGGAGTTCCTTCCGGGAATTTATTCTTTTGCAAAATTACTTTTTTAGCCGCTATGCGCGGTTAACCGCGGCGCACGATTTGTATATTTTTATGGGTCGCACCCTCATTAATCGACTTCCGTCGCTCCTGAAAACTACGGACAAACACAGTTTTACGGCGATGGGGGTTGGCGGGTGCGTTAAAAGGGGCGGCGGGAAAAGACGCAACCGCAGTATTTTTGGCGGTAAATGCCGAGCGAGGCGCAAATTTTTAGGGACTCGGCGTAGCCGCCGCTTTTCTTAAAGTCGGATTCAAGATATACGACTCCCTCATTGGCGGCCGTCGTACCGGGGTTATTGATGAGTGCGGCGTTGCCGTTTGAATCGGGCGTTGAGGACGCGGCAACAAGAACACCCGCCGCCGTACCGGGGTCGTTCATAGGCGCGGCGCCGTTGCCGGAATCGGGCGACGGAACCGCTCCGAACCTTGCCGCGGCGGCAAAGCCGAGTTCGTTTATAAGGGCGGCGTTCTTGTTGGGGCCGGTCGTCAGAGTGGTGGCGAACAGGTCGTAGCCGTCGGCAGCCGCTTTTTGAGCGGTTACGGCGAGGCGGTGGGCGAAACATTCCGTACACCTTTCGCCGCCCTCGGACTTGCTTTCGAGCCCCAGAACGGCCTTGTAAAACGGCAGGGGGTCGAACCGCTCGACGATAATATCCGCTATGCTATCAAAGCGGCTTTTTAGCTTGACGAGTCCGTCCGAGCGGCGAAAATACTCGTCTAAGCTATCTATATTGGGGTTATAAAAATAGAGCGTAACGGAATAATTGTACGGCTCTAAACGGTAAAGCGCGCCCGCCGCGCAAGGGGTACAGCAGGTGTGCAGCAATAATTTTTGCCCGCGTCCGCCGCCATTGCGCTCCGCCGTTATTTGCCCGCAATCTTTCATTTCGTGCGCGTCCCCGCTCAAAAGCCGCTGTCCTCGGCGTTCAGCTTGGCGGTTTGGTCGGCGATTCGGAGCGCCTCCAACATTTCGCCTATGTCGCCGTTCATAAACGTGTCGATCGAATAAAGCGTCATATTGATGCGGTGGTCGGTAACGCGGCCTTGCGGAAAGTTATACGTGCGTATGCGCTCGCTGCGATCGCCCGTCCCGACCTGACTCTTGCGGTTGCGGCTCATCTCGTTGTCGGCCTTTTGGCGCATAGCGTCGTAGAGCTTTGTGGCGAGGACTTTCATCGCCCTGTCACGGTTCTTAATCTGCGAGCGCTCGTCCTGACACTGGACGACGATGCCGGACGGAATATGGGTTATGCGTATAGCCGATTCCGTTTTGTTGACGTGCTGACCGCCCGCGCCGCCGCTGCGGTACGTGTCGATTTTAAGGTCCTTTTCGTTAATATTAACGACAACGTCCTCGGCCTCGGGAAGAACCGCGACGGTGGCCGTCGAAGTGTGAATCCGGCCCTGTGTCTCGGTATCGGGGACGCGCTGAACCCTGTGAACGCCGCTTTCGAATTTCAGCTTGCGGAACACCTGATCGCCCGTTATTTGAAAAACCGCCTCCTTGACGCCGCCCAGCTCCGTCGCGTTAATATCTATGTCCTCGTTTTTCCAGCGGTTTTTGTCGGCGAACATCTTATACATACGCACGAGCGCGGCGGCGAAAAGCGCGGCCTCCTCGCCGCCGGTACCCGCGCGGACCTCGATAATAACGTTTTTTTCGTCGTTGGGGTCGACGGGCAAAAGCAGAATTTTAAGCTCGTCCTCGACGGCGGCAAGCTCGTCCTTTTTTAGCTCGAACTCCTCCTTTGCGAGCGCGAGCATCTGCTCGTCGGTTTCGGTTTCGAGCATTCGGCGCGCTCCGTCGAGCTCCTTTTTTATGCCTTGCATACGGTCGAACGCCAAAACGACGGGCTCCAATTCGCTATGCTCCTTTACGAGCTTAGTCCACAGCTTGTTGTCGGTCAAAACGAGCGGGTCGGAAATTTTTTCGCCCAGTTCCGCGTATTTGGTCTTAATATTTTCTAATTTGGCTATATTCAAAGGTATTCCTCATTCATTAACATATGCGCATTCGATAATGCGTTCGATTCCGTTAAGATCCTTTTTGACGGCGATATTCTTAAATTTGCCGCCGAGCAATTCCGCGACGGCGCCCGCCTGCCCCGCCCCGACCTCTAAAAGTAAGACGCCGCCGTTATTCAAATGCTCATATGCGCAAGCGGCGATTTTGCGGTAAAAACCGAGTCCGTCCGCGCCGCCGTCGAGGGCGATACGCGGCTCGAAGTCCTTGACCGAGCGGTCGAGCGTATCGACATCCGCCGACGCGACGTAGGGCGGGTTGCAGACGATAATATCGAATCTTTTGCCGGAAAATTCCGCGAACATATCGCTTTTGACGACCCTAACGCGGTCTTTAAGCGGCAAAAGATTTTCGTTAGCGGCTGCAATCGCCCCGTCGGAAACGTCGGAGGCGGTAACGGACGCGTCCGTATTTTTGGCGATCGCGAGCGCGACGCAGCCGCTGCCCGTGCAAAGGTCGAGCACGGTTTGCGCCCCCTCCCGTTCCTTAATAATTTGAATCGCCCGCTCGCACAGAAGCTCCGTTTCGGGCCGCGGTATAAGCGCGCCCTCGCATATGCGCATACGTATACCGTAAAAATCGGTATAACCGAGCACGTACCAAAGCGGCCTGCCCTTTTTGCGTTCGGCGGTTACCGCCTTTATGCGGCGGTATTGCTCCATATCGATTTCGGCGATCGAGGCGAGCGCGGCGCGGCGGCATTTTAACGCGTCGCAAAGAATCCAATCGGCTTCGGCCTTGTCGGCGTCCGTTCCGGCAAGGTCGTCCGCGATAATTTTTCGCGCCTCGGTCAAGCTCATTTGCCCGAACTTGACCTCCCTCACGTTCTCGTTTCCGTCCATTTCCGCCACGGCTAAAAAACTTTTCAGGGCGACGGCCGCCATAGAATCGTCCGGCTCGCGCGTGCTGAGCCGCTGCAACGCAAGCCCCGGAGCGCGCAAAATATTCGTAAAAGCGTTGTCGGGCAGCGCCGCTAAAAACCGCAATAATTCGTAGGAGAGTCCCGCCACGAGCGGCAAGAGCGCGAGCCGTATGCCGAATTTTATGAACACGAGCGCGACGCCGCCGTAATTGTTCGGGTTGATTCCGATTTGCCAAAAGAGCCAATTCGCGAGCGAGAACAACAAAATCGACACGATCATAACAAAAAACAAGAACGTAGTGCCGCATCTGTTGTGGCGCGTGGAACATTTTTGAACGTTTTCGACCGTCATATCGAGCCCTTTTTCGTAGCAATTTATGGTGCGGTGCTCCGCGCCGTGATACATAAACGTGCGCCGTATGTCTTTCATAAACCCGACCGAAAACAGGTATAAAACAAATATTCCTATCCTTATTACGCCCTCGGTAAGCGACGACAAAAGCACCGAATCCCCGTCGAAAAGTAGCCCCGCCAAAAGCGACGGCAACAAAATAAAGAGCGCGATCCCCAGTCCCAAACCCAAAACGACCGAAAACCCCATCCAACCCTTGGACGGAGTTTCTTCCTCGGGCGCGGACACCGCCGCGCTTTTAAGGAGCGTATCGACGCCCGTTACAAGGCTTATAAAAAACGCCGCCAGCCCGCGTATAATAAAAATCCGCTTGTACCAGCTTTTGGCGGACTTTAAGCGCTTTGTTTGCAGCAGAATATTGCCCTCGGGACTCCTGACCGCCATAGCCATAGCGCCCTTGCCGCGCATCATAACGCCCTCTAACAGCGCCTGACCGCCGATAGACGACACCTTGCCTTTTTCCTTTTTTTCAGCCACAAGCCGTCGAATAAATCCTCTACTTGCCGTAACGGCGGTTGAACTTGTCTATGCGCCCGCCCGCGTCGACGTGCTTTTGCTTGCCCGTATAGAACGGATGGCATTTATTGCAAACGTCAATCTTGTACGCGTCGCCCTTCTTTGTCGTACCCGAAACGAACGACGCGCCGCAAGCGCATTCGATCGTTACCTCGTGATAATCGGGGTGTATATCCTTTTTCATAAATCGGCTCCCTCCTTTTATAAAGTCAGCCTGTCTATTATATATTAACGGCATTTTATTGTCAAGTAAAATTACCACTCTTGTTAAGCGGCAAAGCGGCAAATAATGACGTTAACGAGCGGCGGGAGCGGCAAGACAAACGTATCCCGTATCGACGCCGATTTTCGCCGCTCGCCCCCCCCGAATATTCTTGACATTTGCACAATATAGTGTTATCATAAGTATGGTAACCGCACATAATCTTATACGAGGAGCAAAAATGACTTTTACAGACGAATTATGGTTTTTGGTTAGAATCGTTATCGCCCTTGTGCTGGGCTTCGCGATAGGCATCGAGCGCAAAATGCGCTATAAGGAGGCCGGCATACGCACGCACGCGATCGTTTCGGCGGGCGCGTGCCTTATTATGATAGTGTCCAAATACGGCTTTACCGACTCGGGCGACTCGGACGGCACCCGCATAGCCGCCCAAATCGTTTCCGGAATCGGCTTTATCGGCGCGGGCATAATCTTGTACAAAAAGGAGGTTCTGCACGGACTCACAACCGCCGCCGGAATTTGGATGACGGCCGGCGTGGGTATGGCGGCGGGCGCGGGACTTTATATAGTGGCGGTCGGCTCTGCGGCGATAATAATCGGCTTGCAATGCGTTTTGCATATGAAAATACGCCTTTTTACAAGCAAGTACCACTACATATTCCGCATTAAATTCACCTGCTATACCGACGAAAACAAAAAAATCAAGGAAATATTTAAGGTTGACCGCTACTCGAAGGTCAGCTACTTTAACGGCGACGACGGCTCCCAAACCGTCAGCGCCGACATCAAAACCGACAATTTCTACGACGACGACAAAATCAAAACCGTTATGACCGAAAATAAATTTATAAAGTCCATTGAACGCATCGACGACTGAGCGGAGCAAGCAAACCGAGTGCGACGGACGGGAAACCACCCCGTCGGCTTTCGCCGCCACCCATCCGGAGAGGGGAATTCAAGAAATATGCCGGGTGCGGACGGCAAGGCGATAGGCGAAAAATTGAAAGGCTTTATAAAAAATCGATTAACGGACGGCATATTGTTTGACTTAACGAAATAAACGGAGTATAATAACAAGTATACACACAATAAACGTTATTAAACTTTCGGAGGTATACTATTTATGAAAAAAATGACAGTCGACGGCAACACCGCCGCGAGCCACGTCGCGTACGCGTTCAGCGAGGTGGCGGCGATCTACCCGATAACGCCGTCGTCGCCTATGGCGGAGTACGCGGACGAGTGGGCGGCGGCGGGGCGCAAGAATCTGTTCGGTCAGCCCTTGCGGCTTGCGGAGATGCAGTCCGAAGCGGGCGCGGCGGGAGCCGTTCACGGGGCGCTTAAAGCGGGCGCCTTGACGACGACGTATACGGCGAGTCAGGGCTTGCTTTTGATGATACCGAATATGTACAAGATTGCGGGCGAGATGCTGCCGACCGTGTTCCACGTGAGCGCGAGGGCGCTTGCGTACCACGCTCTATCGATATTCGGCGACCACTCGGACGTTATGGCTTGCCGCCAGACGGGCTTTGCGATGCTCGCGTCCGACTCGGTTCAGGAGGCTATGGATTTGGCGCTTGTGGCGCACCTTGCGACCCTCAAATCGCGCGTGCCGTTTTTGCACTTTTTTGACGGATTCCGCACGAGCCACGAGATTAGCAAGATAGACGGCATAGAGTACGACGAAATCAAGTCGCTCGTCGACTTTGACGATATAAAGGACTTTAAGTCGCGGGCGCTCAACCCCGAGCATCCGCACCAGGCGGGAACGGCGCAGAACCCGGACGTTTACTTTCAGGGGCGCGAGGCGGCGAACAAGTACTACGACGCTACGCCCGCCGTGGTAAAGCAGATGATGGACAAGGTGTTCAAGCTGACGGGACGCCGCTACGAGCCGTATCAATACGTAGGCGCGCCGGACGCGACGGAAGTTATAGTGCTTATGGGCTCGGGCGCCGGCGCGACGGAGGAGGCCGTCGAATACCTTAACGGCAAGGGCGATAAGGTGGGACTCTTAAAAGTCCGATTGTACCGTCCGTTCTCGGCTAAGGACTTCGTTTCGGCTATCCCCTCTTCGGTCAAAAAAATCGCCGTACTCGACCGCACGAAGGAAGCGGGGTCGCTCGGCGAGCCGCTCTATTTGGACGTTTGCGCCGCGCTCGCCGAACAAAACCGTTCGTCGGTCAAGGTTTACGGCGGCAGATACGGCTTAGGGTCGAAGGAGTTCACGCCCACGATGGTGGCGTCCGTGTTCGATAATCTGCGGAAGCCCGAGCCTAAAAATCATTTTACGGTCGGCATAAACGACGACGTTACGCACCGGTCGCTCGACGCGGGAACGTTTGTTAACGCCTCGCCCAAAGGGACGATTCGTTGTAAGTTTTACGGTCTCGGCAGCGACGGCACCGTGGGCGCGAACAAGAACAGTATTAAGATTATAGGCGACCATACCGATATGTACGCGCAGGGCTACTTTGTGTACGACTCCAAAAAGTCCGGCGGCATAACGATTTCGCATTTGCGTTTCGGCAATTCGCCCATAAAATCGTCGTACCTTATAGATCAAGCCGATTTTGTGGCTTGCCATAACCCGTCGTACGTTACGCGCTACGATATGACGGGCGACGTCCGCGACGGCGGCACTTTTTTGCTCAACTGCAAGTGGAGTCCCGAGGAGCTTAACAACGAGCTGCCCGCGTCGATGAAACGCGCGATCGCGTCCAAAAAATTGAATTTCTATACGATAGACGCGCTTAAAATCGCGCAGGCCGCCAAGATGGGCAACCGCATAAACGGCGTAATGCAAGCGGCTTTCTTTAAGCTCGCCGACGTTATCCCCTACGAGGACGCCGAAAGATATATGAAGGAGGCCGTCAAAAAGTCTTACGGCAAGAAGGGCGACGAGGTTGTCAAGCGCAACAACGACGCCATCGACAACGCGATTTCGGGACTCGTCAAGGTGGACTATCCCGCCGCGTGGGCGACCGCCCAAAACGGCGCCGCCGCCGACAACAAGGTTTCCGACCCCTACTTTAACGGCTTTATTAAGCCGATTTTGGCACAAGAGGGCGACAAGCTGCCCGTTTCGGCGCTCGCCGCCGACGGCGTTGTTCCCACGGGCACGACCAAGTACGAAAAGCGCGGCATAGCGGCGTTCGTTCCCGAGTGGATTCCCGCAAACTGCATACAGTGCAACCAGTGCTCGCTCGTTTGCCCCCACGCCGCGATCCGGCCGTTCTTGACCGACGAAAAGCAGACCGCCAAAGCCCCCAAAACCTACGCGACTAAGCCCGCGACGGGGCTTGACGGCTACAACTACCGCATTCAGATTAGCCCCTACGACTGCGCCGGCTGCGGGAGCTGCTCCAACGTCTGCCCCGCCAAGGAAAAGGCGCTTAAAATGGTGCCTATCGAGGACGGACTCAAAAACGACTCCGCCAATTGGGAGTACGCCGTAAAGCTGCCCGAAAAGGACGTAACCGCAAAGTTTAAGCCCGATTCGATTAAGGGCAGCCAGTTCAAAAAGCCGCTGTTCGAGTTCTCGGGCGCGTGCGCGGGCTGCGGCGAAACGCCGTACGTAAAGCTCGTTACGCAATTGTTCGGCGACCGTATGATCGTCGCGAACGCCACGGGCTGTTCGTCGATTTACGGCGGCTCCGCCCCCACCTGCCCCTACACCGTCAACGACTCCGGTTGCGGCCCCGCGTGGGCGAACAGCCTGTTCGAGGATAACGCCGAATTCGGTTACGGTATGCTTTTGGCGACCCGCGCGCGCGTCGAAAAATTAAAGGCGGACGCGCAAGCCGCGATAGATTCGGGAGCCGCCGAGCCGCTCAAATCGGCGCTCGCGGAATGGCTGACGGCGTACGAAAACGTCGAGGCCTCCAAAACGGCGGCGGCGGCTGTAAAGGCCGCTCTGCCGGCGGCGTTGAAGTCGGCGAAGGGCGAATTGAAGGACGCGTTGACCGCCGTTAAGGACGGCGCCGATATGCTTATCAAAAAGTCCGTTTGGATATTCGGCGGCGACGGCTGGGCGTACGATATAGGTTACGGCGGACTCGACCACGTTCTTGCCTGCGGCGAGGACGTCAACATTTTGGTTATGGACACCGAGGTGTACTCCAACACCGGCGGTCAGTCCTCTAAGGCGACCCCCACCGGCTCCGTCGCCAAATTCGCCGCCACCGGCAAACGCACCAAGAAAAAGGACCTTGGTATGATGGCGATGAGCTACGGCTACGTCTACGTCGCGCAGGTCAGTATGGGCGCCGACAAAAACCAGGTCATAAAGGCTATGGCGGAGGCGGAGGCCTACCCCGGCCCCTCGATTATTATCGCCTACTCCACCTGCATCAACCACGGCATAGATATGAGCAACGGTATGAACGAGGCGAAAAAGGCCGTCGACGCGGGCTATTGGCAGCTTTACCGCTACAATCCCGCCCTTGCGGAACAGGGCAAAAACCCGTTCACGCTCGACAGCAAAGACCCCGTCGGCTCATACCAAGACTTTATTTCGGGCGAAACCCGTTACGCCAGCCTTAAAAAAGCCAACCCCGACGTCGCCGCAAAGCTTTTCGAGCGCGCCGAGTCGGAGGCAAAGGAACGCCTTAATTCCTACAAAATCAAAGCGTCCAAGCCGTAGGGCGATAAAATTCCCCATGATAGCGGCGGGATGGTTGCCCGCCCGCCGCTCTCGGTATATCCCCAAAAAGGGGTGGCGCGTTAGCGGCGGGGTGGTTGGTTGCCCGTCGCACGGCGGTTTATATATGCCGCCTACTAAGCTCCTTACCACCCCGGCACCTATGGTGCCACCCCTCCCCGGAGGGGAATTATAGAGGCGAGGCACTCCGCAGAGGGGAATTCAAAGGACGCGCCGAGGGCGACCGACTGCCCCCCCTACACCAAAAAAAATTGCCGCGGTGCATATCGGAGTAACGGCATCACAAAAACAATAATCGCCGCCCACACCGCCTCAAAAAAACGGAAGCGGGCGGATAAGGCGGCAAAAGGCGGTTCGACCGTGCGGAGATTAAAATGAAGAGAGAAAAATTAGAATTACTGGGCCGTCGAATTTTGTTTACAATTGTGTTCGCTTTTCTCATAATATTGTTCGGAACTAGGGCGAGTGTTGCAATAACAGCGAGCAACACAAAAAAATACGGAACGATAGTTGAGGCGGAAATTATTGAAACGGTATATACTAACTTAGAAGGAGCCAATGAATATGGCGGTGGGAATCCTAGATATAATTTGAGATATCTATATGTGGACGAAAACGGCGTGGAGTATACCAACGTGATTCCGTTCGGGACTTACGATGAAGCTTTTGCGGAAGAACAGATCGGTAAATTTATACCGATATATATCGACGGTAAAGGGAACAGTCTTGCGGTTGATTATGTGTATGAGAATTATACTTGGCCAATATTAAGAGAAGCGGGCATTTGCGCTCTATGCTCGGCAGGATTCATAGCCTATATTACCGTTTCGATACGTTTGGAGATCCGCAAAAAACGCGCGGCAAAAGCCGCAGTTCAAACCCTACCCGACTGCTAACCCTCCTCTACCGCCCTACTTTTCCTGAGTTTTCTGCGGACTATCCGCCGCTCTCGGTATATCCCCAAAAAGGGGTGGCGCGTTAGCGGCGGGGTGGTTGGTTGCCCGTCGCAATCGGCTATTCCCCAAAATTCCCCTCTGTGGAGGGGTGGCACGTAGTGCCGGGGTGGTTCAACTATAAAGACTAACCGCTAAAAAATTCACCCTTTTCAGTCGACTACCACCAAATAGTTTAACCACCCCGTCGGCGTCCGCCGCCACCCCTCCATAGAGGGGAATTTTAGAAACGTGCCGAAAGAGGCTGACAAGCCATTGCGGCAAAAACTGCCTCGCCCGCCGCACTCGGCTATTCCCCAAAATTCCCATCCGGGGGGAATCGGAGATTCCCCAAATTATATAAATAACCCCGACCGAATAAAAACAAAGACGCGGCTGACCCGCGCCAAAAGGAGAGTGCAAAACTTCATAAAGCGATACGTCGCCTTGAACGTGTATATTTTTAGCAAGATAAACGGTATTTAGCCGTTTACCGTCGGCTTGACCCGTTATCGGGTCGGCCCGAAAATTAACGGCAAAGAATAGATTTTAATACACAAATCAAAAGGAGATTTATCAATTATGAAAAAGCACGATTCCCAAAACAATACGCCCGAACAAAATGACCGCACGACCGCGCGCTCCGATAGCGATGACGGAATAGCCTTTCGCTCCGACGGTTCGGGGGCGGTTACGGACGGCGCGAACGCCGTAAAACCCGCAAAACCCGCTAATAACGCCGCCAAATTTGCGCCCGTGAACACGCGGCTGATAGTTATTTCCGCGTTGCTGTCGGCAATCGGCATAGTCGTGGCTATGTATATCCCCAAAATTTGGGTCATTCCCGGCGTGATGACGGTTACGCTGGGCGTACACACCCCGATATTTTTGGCTATGTTCTTTAACCCTCTCGCGGCGGTCGCCGTTTCGATAGTTACCACCGTGGGCTTTATTTTTGTAACGCCGCCGATAGTCGTCGTGCGCGCCGCCACGCACATTATTTTTGCCGCGCTCGGAGGGCTTGTCACCAAAAAGGTTATGAATAAATTGCCCCGCGCGATGATATTCAACGTTGTTATCGCCTTTATCCACGCCGCCGCCGAGGTGCTTGCCGTGTTTGTCGCGATGAAGCTGTTCGGCGACCTTATAGTAATCAAGGGTAACGCCGTATTCTATATTCTTGTCGGCGTCGGCGTCGTTACCGTCGGGCACTCGATAGTGGACTTTATGCTGGCGTACGCCGTTTATAAGCCCCTCAAAAAGAACGGTCTGTTGTAGCGAACGCAAGCGCGGACGCGGAACGAAACGGCGCGAACGCGGAACGAAACGGATAAAAATCGAAGGAGAATTTATGAACGCTATCGTAATAAACGGAAGTCCGAGGGTCAAAAGCAACACTATGCGGCTGACGCGGGCGTTTTTGGACGGAGCGGGTTTTGACGCGGAGATAATCGACGCGGCGAAGCTCGACATAAAACCGTGCCTCGGGTGCTTCGGCTGTTGGAAAAATACGCCGGGCAAATGCGTTATAAACGACGATATGAGCGGAATCTTAAACCAAATTATCGGCGCGGACGTAATAATTTGGAGCTTTCCGCCGTATTATTTTTCGGTTCCGAGCGGACTAAAAGCGCTTATCGACCGTCAACTGCCGCTCAATTTACCGTTTATGTCCGAGGAGTCCGTGTTCGGCGCCCACGCCCAACGTTACGATTTGCCTCGCAAGCGCGTCGCCGCAATATCGACGTGCGGATTTTGGACAGCCGCGGGCAATTACGACGGCGTAGCGGCTATGTTCGACCGTATGTACGGCAAAGATAATTGGTCGAAAATTTTTTGCGGGCAGGGCGAATTGTTCCGCGTTCCGGAATTGAGCGCGCGGACCGACCTCTATCTTAAAGCGGTGCGGCGGACGGGCGCGGAATTTGCCAAGGGCGGCATAACGCAAAAGACGCAAGCCGGGCTTGCCGAGCCGCTCTACGAACGCAAGGTGTTCGAGCAAATGGCGGACGCGTCTTGGGGCGCTGCGAAGGACGGCGGGCCGCCCGACGGGGCGTTTGATTTTACCACGCAAATGGCGGCGCCATACCGCCCCGACGGCAAGGAGCGCGTTATCGAATTTGTTTACACCGATATTTACAAGCGCTACCAAATAGTGTGCCGCGCCGCCGACCACGACGTTATACGCGCGGACTTTTTGCCATGCACCACGCGGATCGAAACCCCCTTCACCGTCCGGCAAGCGATCGCCCGCGGCGAAATCTCGGGCTTTAAAACCCTTTTGCAAAAAAAATACCGCGTTACCGGCGACTTTTCGGTAATGAAAAGATGGAACAAGCTATTCGGCGCCCCTCCCCGCCGCTAATGCGACTAAATTCAATTATTATATTCGCCGCCCGACGCGCACGCTGACCTCGCCGTACTCTATTTTTGACACGGTTTCGTCGGCGCGCTTAACCGTCAACGCGCCGTCGGGGGCTATGTCGAGAGCGTAGGCGGCGTAGGGCGGATTATCTTGAACCGTAACGTAATTGCCGAGGGTGAAACAGCGTTTTTTGTATTGCGGAATAAAATCGGAACCGAAATCGAAGCCGAAAAAGCGGTTTATAATATCGGCGGCGAGCGGCTCAAAGGGCGGCGCATGACCCGCGCAAAACAAAGCGCCGAAATCCGAATTTTGTTCGCTCCGCGATATGTTTACGCCGATCCCCGTAACGACGCGCAATGGGGCGCCGCCGGAATCCGAGACGGACTCGCATAAGACGCCCGCCGTTTTTTTGCCGTCGGTATAGACGTCGTTGACCCATTTAAGGCTTGCCGCCTTGCCGCAAAACCGTTCTATGCATTCGGCGGTTATAAGCCCCGCGCCGCACGTCAAAAGCCCCGGCGCGGAGTAGTTTTTGAGCGCGGCGGGCGGGCAAACGATACTCATATAAAGGCCGCCGCGCGGCGAATTAAAAACGCGGCCGAGTCTGCCCTTGCCGGCCGTCTGCTCCTCCGCAAAAACGACGGCGGCGTCCCCGTTAAACTCCAAGCTTTTAGCAGCGTCGTTAGTCGAGCCGATACTCCCGTACACAAAAACCCCGACCCGCTCCCTAACGCCCGGCAAAAGCAATTCCGTTAATTTTTGTTTGTTTATCATAGCTTATAAAATGTTAAAAACCCGAAAAGATTTGACAAGGTAAAACCTGCGGAGCGGCTAAGAGGAGTGCGGTAGACGTGCGCAACAGGCGGACTAGCAACCACCCCGTCGGCATTCGCCGCCACCCCTCCGTAGAGGGGAATTTTTCAGCTGTTCGCCGTCAACGCTTCCGGCGAGCGGCAAAGAGGGGCGCGGTAGACGTGCGCGACAGGCGGACTAACAACCACCCCGTCGGCATTCGCCGCCACCCCTCCGTAGAGGGGAATTTTTCATTTGTTTATCATAGCTTATAAAATGTTAAAAACCCGAAAAGATTTGCGAACGCGGGTTGTTCACACCCTAATTTCAAATGCGCCGTCATCGGCAAACGCATCATAGAACGCGGCGTCAAGCCCCGTCGCCGCCTTGTAGAGTTTGCCGACCGAATCGACAAACTCCGCGACGCGGTCTTTTTGAACGAGCGAAACGGCGCAGCCGCCAAAGCCCGCGCCCGTCATACGCGAGCCGATACAGCCCGCCGCGCCGCGCGAAAAATTGGTGAGCGCGTCGAGCTCCTTGCCCGTTACCTCGTAGAGGTCGCGCAACGAATAGTGCGACTCGTTAAGGAGGCGCCCGAGCTCCGCGATATCGCCGCGACGCATAGCCGCGACGCTCCTTTTAACGCGGTCGCATTCGTAAACGACGTGGCGCGCCCTGTCGAGAATTTTGCCGCTCAAAACGCCTTTCGCTCCTTCAAAATCGCCGACCGAAACGTCCGCGAGATTTTTTGCGCGCGGAAGCCTCGTTTGCAAAAGCTCTAAGGCGGCGGTAACTTCGGCGCGGCGCTCGTTATATTTGGACTCTTGGAGCGAGCGCTTTTTGTTGCTGTTGGCTATCACCATGGCATAGCCGCCCAAATCGAGCGAAACGTATTCGTATTTGAGCGTCGCGCAGTCAAGAAAAATCGCGTTGCCCTTCTTGCCCATCGCCGACGCGAACTGATCCATAATGCCGCAATTGACCCCCGCGTACTCGTTTTCCGCCCTTTGCGACAGGAGCGCCAAGGCGACGTTATCGCCCGTTTTGCAGCCCGCCTCGCCCGAAAAGGTCGAAAGTGTGTACGCCGTCGCGACCTCTATCGCCGCGCTCGACGACAGCCCCGACCCGAACGGAACATCGCAGTCGTAAAGCAAATCGCACCCGACTATATTATAGCCGTCGTTTTGCATAACGTAGGCGACGCCCGCCTGATATTCGCCCCATTCGAGCTTGCGGTAACCGTCAAGCCGCCCTATATCGAGCTCCGCGCGCTTGTCGATAGTGGTGGCGGCAAGCCGGATAACGTTCCCGCCGTTTTTACGCGCCGCGACAAGACAGCGCAAATTCAGCGCAGCCGGCAGAACGGGTCCGCCGCAATAGTCGATATGCTCGCCTATTATATTGATGCGTCCCGCCGCCGAAAACAGCCTTACGTCCTCCGTCCGTCCGCCGTAAATCCGCGCGAACCTTTCTTTAAGCTCCGAATGTGTCATTATAAAATATCTCCCGTGCGGTTATTACCCTTATATTATACCACAACGGCGCCTAATAAGGCAAATAATTTGACCGTAAACCGCAAATTATCTTGAATCACTCAATTTTTCTTGAAGTAAATTCGCATTTATGCTATAATAAGACATATGAAGTGGAATGCGGATCTGTATAACGAACGGCATAACTATTCGAGCGGCTACGGAGCGGAGCTATTGAATTTGGTGCCGAAAGGGCTGACGGCGGTTTTGGACGTCGGGTGCGGCACGGGAGATTTGACGGCGCGGCTTTGCGGACACGCGCAAAGAGTCGTCGGGATCGATTCGTCGCCCGATATGCTCGCCCTTGCAAGGCAAAACCACCACGACGTCGAATTCATTCTTGCCGACGCCGAAAATCTTGATTATAACGGCGAATTCGACGCGGTTTTTTCTAACGCCGCGTTCCACTGGATAGCCGACCAAAACCGCCTGCTAAGCGGAATTTGCCGCGCCCTAAAACCGCGCGGGATTCTTGTTTGCGAGTTCGGCGCTCACGGCAACGTAGCCGCTATAAGAAACGCCTACCGCCGTTTTGCGGACAGCGCCTCCGACAAAAACAAATGGTTTTTCCCTACCGCCGACCGCTACCGCGCCCTTTTGACAGCGAACGGCTTTAAGGCGCAAAGCGTTGTCGAGTTCGACCGCCCCACTCCCCTTAGCGGCGGCGAAAACGGACTTGAAAACTGGACGCGTCAATTCTACGCCGACGCCTTTAACGCCAAGCCCAAAGCCGGGCAAGCCGCGATTACCGCCGCTATGAAAGACCTTCTGCGCCCCCTTTTGTGGGACGCCGAAAATTCTTGTTGGATAGCCGACTACCGCCGCCTCCGCGCCGTCGCAGAAAAAAATTAGGGAAGGAGCAAAAATAAAATGTATTACATAGTGAGAGATTTATGTAAATTTATGGAAATTCGCGATATGTTAAGCGAAAAGGACTCGTTTTTTGTCGCAAAAACAACCGGGACTTGGGAATATTTGTATGAAAAAGAACTTGTGTCGGACGATGAATCCGGCGCCGATTCCAAGAAACTTATCGCGATATGCGATAAGGAAATTGACCGCCTTAACGCGAAGCTGCGCGACGGCGGAAGAACTCTAAAAGAGCTAAACGCAAGTCCCGCTTTGCGATTGTTCGCGCTGTCTAGCTTTCATGACGGTTGCATCAATGCGGCTCGTGTTGACGGTCGCGATCTGATTTTAGAAATTGATAATTTCGCGGCGTACTCGTATATCGCCTACTGCAAAATCCGGTTCACTGAATTCGAACTTGACGAAAAAAGTCCGCTCGCAAAGGACGGCGTTAAGTGTATGACGTTGGACGACCTACTGCGATCGCCGTCAAAAAACGGTTCAAGCAAGGAGCTTTCGGGCGCCGATTTACAAATAAACGACGACGGTTACCGCGCGGTGTTTTACATCTTTAAGGACGACGGCGGATTCGGCGGCGTCGATTTGCTTTCGATTAAATTCAACGGTCTTATTTTTGACAGATCGGTCTTTTTTGAGGGCGCCTACGATTTGCCCGACTCGTTAGAACCCGATAAACAAGACGAAAAAACCTTACAAAAAAATATAGAAACACTCGCGAACGACTGCGCCGTAAAAACAAGACATCTACTATTCCCCGCCGGACTCAAAGTGCTTGAAGCCCGCGGCTACGATAAATTTAAGGACGACCTGTTCGGAATTTTTATAAGAATGGACGACTTTTGTTGGAATATCCCCGAGTATGTAAAGTTTTACGAATATCTTATTGCGCACAAGGACGACGATATGTATGAGCCGCTTAAAAAGGCATTTAATTACGCAAAAAATAATAACCTAAATTTGCTCGCCGGCTTAAAAATCTTTCTGAAAACCGCAAAAATCGACCTTGGCGCTAGGGAAAACGATAAAACTTTTTTAACGGATTTAGCCGACTGTCTCGATGATCTCGATAAAATTGCCGAAAAATGACGCGCGGCCCGTAAAGCGGACAAAAAGCCCGCAAATGCGGAATATGACGCGGCGAAAAACGACTTGATAAACCGTCTTGTTCTGTCGGATATACCCAACCGTCTTTTTTGCCCTAATTCGGACTATAATAAAATGCGTTGGCCGCTGTTTGCCGAAATTCTTATCAAACGGGGATACGCCGCGATACAAGACGCTATGGACGTAATATTCGAGTGGTTTCAAGACATAAATTGGCCCGGCGCGTTGGAGCTACATAATTTTTTAGTACAAAACCACGATGATAGTTTCTTTATCGGGCTTGATAAAGCACTGGTCAAAGCTTGTGAGAAAAATGATGCCGAGTGGCAAGATTGGTTGAATCTTCTTAAAAAAGATGCCAAAATCGGAAGAGTATTTTCACTTGCGGAGTAATGCAGAAAACATTTCGAGAAAGACGTCAAAAAACATGGCATCGGCGAGGCGGTTAAATTGCGTAGCGGTAGCCGCTAAAAAAAGGGCTTTTTTAAGTGAATAAAACTAAGCAGTTGAACCACCCCGGCAACTCCCGGGGAATTTTGGAGATATACCGAATGCGGCAAACTATCAACCACCCCGGCACCTGCGGTGCCACCCCTCCCCGGAGGGGAATTTTGGGGACGCGCCGAGAGCGGCGGGCGAGGCAATTTTCCCACTCAACGGTTTGTCGGTCGCTATCGGCATATCCTTTGAATTCCCCTCCGGGGAGGGGTGGCGGCGAATGCCGACGGGGTGGTTGGGTATACGCCGCACGACAATTTATGTATGCCGCCTACAAAGCTCCTTACCACCCCGGCGCTAACGCGCCGTGAAGCGAGCCTCAAACGGCGAAACCGTTTGACGGGCGGGCGAGCATGCGAGCTAAGACCGTATACACGGGCGAGGCACTCCGTAGAGGGGAACTTTGGGGAATATATGCCGGGTGCGGCAAACTATCGAACCGCTCCGGCGCCAAAGGCGGCTCGGACGCGAAGTGCGTATTTAATACGCGAGCGAGCCGCGAACTCCGGTTTTCGTCGCTATCGCGGGAATTTTCGCCGCCTTGCTAACCGCCTACCCATGCTCCGTTATTATTTTCGCGAATAAATGCGTTCATATCAAAGTTTTTCCAGACATTTTTGTCAAGATTGTAGAGCTTGATTTTTTTGATTCGGATAACCTCGTCGGGGCGGCGCCAGTTGATTTCCTTGCCGACGGTGTGAGTGCTTTCCATTCGGGCGTAGAGCTTTTGAATTTTGCCGAGCGTTCCGGGGTTAAGATACTTGCCGCAGGCGGACGGACTCACCGTAGTGGGCTTGGTGTTGTTTTCGTTTTGAACCTCGGGTAACGCCTCGTCGGTGTGGGCGCAGATTTGGTAATCCACGCTGCCGAGGTTCGTCATAAGCGAAATGTAGCCGGACTCGGAAAAGTTGCCCGCGCGTGTGCCGCTTGTGGTGTCCGATTTTAGGATATAGTCGAATTTGTCGTCGAAATTGCCGCCGTTATCGGGGCCGTTGCGCATATCCTTGAATTTTTTGTTAAACTTGGGGGTGTTGTTTTCGGCGAACAGCTTGCTGACGGACTTACCGTCGGACTCGCCCGTGTATTGACCGAACCTAAAAAATGAGCCTTGGCGGTCGAATATTATAGAGTCGTCAAAGAAGCCCTTGCGCGCGTAGTATATAAAATTCGTCGCCGCGATAGGCGTTTCGGTCTCGAAAATCTCGAATTCGAGTTCGTCGCCCGTGCTTAACGTTATGACCGCGACGGGGTTTGCGACATTGCCGTAAACCGCGCGCGGAATTATGACCGTGGGTAATAATATGCCGAACAGAATCAAAACGAGCGCGAGCAAAACCGCCCCCGCCATAATAGCGAACTGCTTGAACGAAAAGCCCAAAATTCCGGTTTTTACAACCGCTTCGGACTGCTCGGGGACGGACTCGGGAATCGGGGCGTCCTCAATCGCCGCCGCCTTATTTTGCTTGGGCTCGGCGGTCGCGCGGAGCTCCTTGCGCTGTTTTGCCGTCAACAAACGTTCTTTTTTTTGCTTTTTCATTTTGCTTCATCCTGCTTGTTTCTTAATTCTCTTTCCTTGCGTATCTTGTCGAGCAGCTCCTCCCGCGATAATTTGGGCGCGGGCTTTTCCGTTGCCGCTTCCGACGCCGTTTTGGGCTGCTCGGGTGCGACTTCCGCCGCCGTTACCGCTATTTTTTGCGGCCCGGGGGCAACCTCGACGGTTGTTTGGGACGGCTCGGGAACAACCTCGACGGTTACGGTTGTTTGGTGCGATTCGGACGCCGCCGCCGTTGTTTCGGGCGCGACTTCCGCCGTTACCGCTATTTTCGGCGGCTCGGGAACGGCATCCGCAGTCGCCGTTACCGTCGGCGGCTCGGGAGCTATTTTTATTTTTAGATCGGGCTTGAATTCCACGGCGGCGGGCGGCGGCGCGTCGTTTGTTTGCGCCTCTTTTTCGCGGCGCAGACGCTCCATTCTGATTTTGAAATCGTTAAAACTCTCGCCCGGCATAATTCCGACGTCCGTATCGAGCAGCGGCTTAGACATAACCGCGTCGATCGGTTGAATGGGCGGTATAACCCCGTCGCCGTAGGGCTTAGATACTACCACGGTATCGCCGTAGGGCTTAGACAAGACTACTTCGGGCGCGGGTTTGGATATTACCGCGTCGGCGGCTACGGCTTCCCTTACGCCGGCGCTTTGACGGGGCCGCAACGCCTCGCGGTAAAAAATTGTCTTGGCGGCAAGGTAATAGGGCGAAACGTAGACGAAAGCGAGTCCCGCCGTGGAGGCTCCCAAAGCGAACCAGCCGATAAAAGAAAACCACAGCTTGAACGCCTCGCCGCCGTAGCGCGGCAAAAGCTCGCGGCTCTTTTTTAAGGCGTCTTCCGCCCTCATTTTAGGATTTTCGGCAAGCAGAAAATAGCAGACGGACGTGCGCTGCAAGTAGATTATGCCCGGCACAATCAGTAGCAACAACCAAAGAAAGCCAAACAGCGTCCTTAAAAGCCGCAGCTTGACGGCCCGCGAAAAATTCGCGCGGCTAAATCCCGCGAACAGCTTAAAGCTCTCGCCGCTATTAGCGCCGTAAGCGCGCAAATAGTAATCCGCCTCGGAATATTTGAGCGGCCCCGTAAGCGTGAAAACCGCCGCGAAAAGCGCTCCGGCGTAAAACAACAGCCACGGCGAAACGCGCGAAAGCAGGTACGCCGCAAGCGCGGCCGACGCCCATATAAGGGCGGCGCCCGGGTATACCAAAAGCGGATAATAGCCGCTCGCGCTTAAAAAGCGATCCGATTTGTTTTTGATGTCTTCCGGTTGCATACTTCCTCTTGCCGATTATCGTGCCTGCTAATTTTATATTATATACTACTTTGAGGAAATAGTCAACAAAAACCGTCACAAATATGTATAATGCGTATAATATGATTTTTAGCGCCCGGACTGCTTGTGATTTTCAGCGCCCGGTCTGCTTGTGTTTGAGCAAATAATCGTTTATGGCCTCGCGGATGGCTTCCTCGGCGAGGACGGAGCAATGGAGCTTTTGAACGGGCAGGCCGCCGAGCTCGTCGATAACCTGCTTGTTGGTGATTTTGAGGGCTTCGTCGACGGTTTTGCCCTTGACGAGACGCGTGGCGACGCTGGACGTGGCGATGGCGGCGGCGCAACCGAACGTCTTGAATTTGACGTCGGTAATGACGTCGTTTTCGTCGATAAGCATCGAGATTTGCATAATGTCGCCGCAAACGGCGTTGCCGACCTTGCCGACGGCGTTGGCGTTTTGCAGCTCGCCCGCGTTCTGCGGATTAGAGAATTCTTTGACGACTTTTTCGTTATACATTGACGGCGCCTCCCTTAAATTCGGCGAAAAGCGGCGAAATGGCGCGCAGAGTTTCGACGGTTTTTTTGACGGTTTCGACGGCGTAAGCGGCGTCGGCCTTGCTTGTGGTCTTGCCGAACGTGAACCGAATCGAGCCGTGCGCTTTTTCGTGTATAAGGCCTATCGCCAAAAGGACGTGCGAGGGGTCGAGCGAGCCCGACGAGCAAGCCGAGCCCGACGAGCAAGCGAGTCCCTCCATATCGAGCCGGTAAAGAATCGACTCGCCCTCGATAAACTCGAACGAAAAATTCGCGTTTTGCGGCAGGCGGCGTACGGGGTCGCCGTTATAGATTACGTGCGGCACCTCGTTTTGAATCCGCTCAACAAAGTAATCGCGAACGGATTTTATGTGCGCGTAATTTTTGTCAAGCTCGCTAACGGCGATTTCCATAGCCGCCGCCATACCCGCGACGCCGGGAACGTTCGTAGTCCCCGCCCGCTGACTGCGCTCCTGATGTCCGCCCGACATAAGCTTGTCGAGCCGCAAGCCCTTGCGGATATACAAAAGCCCGACTCCCTTGGGGCCATAGAATTTGTGCGCCGACAGCGACAGCATATCGACGCCCAAATCCTTGACCGAAACGGGAATCGACCCGACCGCCTGAACGGCGTCGGTATGGAACGGAATCTTTTTGGCGCGCGCGATTGCGGCAAGCTCCTTGACGGGCTGAATCGTGCCGATTTCGTTGTTGGCGAGCATCACCGAAACGAGCACGGTGTCGGGCCGAATCGCGGCGGCAAGGTCGTCGGGATTCACTATTCCCGCCTTGCCCACGGGCAGATAAGTAACGCTAAACCCTTCCTTTTCGAGCTGGGCGCACGGCGACATAACCGCCGGATGCTCTATCGCCGACGTTATGATGTGCGCGCCCCTTTGGCGGTTCATTCGCGCCGCGCCCTTCACCGCCCAATTGTCCGACTCCGTGCCGCCCGACGTAAAGTAAATTTCGGACGGCTCCGCGCCGAGCAGCTCCGCGATTTTGCTCCGCGCCCCGTCGACGGCAACGTTCGCCTCGCGCCCGAACGAATGCAGACTGTTCGGGTTGCCGAATTGCTCCGTAAAGTACGGCGTCATCGCCCGCAAAACCCTTTCGTCAAGCGGCGTAGTCGCCGCGTAATCAAGATAAATTCTTTTCATTGTAAGTCTCCCGTTAGTTAGTTGTTAGTTTTTGACCGGTCATTTGCACTTTTGGTCGTTTATCATATCCTGCAAGCTGACCCCGTCCAACATATTATTGACGTATTCGTGCAGCTTTTTGAACATTTTTTTGTTTGGACAATACGAGTCGTCGCAAACCGCGCTGGCGCAGTCCGAAATTTCAAAGCCGTCGTCGAGCGCGCACAAAATAGAGTTGACAGATATGTCGGAGGCGTCCCTCGCCAAGTAATAACCGCCGTTGACGCCGCGCACCGTCTTGACGATTCCGCCCGTTCTTAATTTGCCCAAAAGCTGTTCAAGATATTTACCGCTCAAGCCCGTGCGGCGCTCCAAAGCGCTGAGCGGCGTACACCCGCCCCCGCCTATACCAAGCATAAAGCACACTCTTAATCCGTATCTTGCTCTTGTCGAAAACCTCATAAATACCCTACCAAACTACTAGGATATAATTATAACGCAAAAGAAAAACTTTGTCAACGGTTTTAAGATAAATTATTTTGTTTTACAGCTTTATTCGGCTCCGATTTGACAAGCTCAATAAGTAAACGGCTTATCGTGGCGGGTGGGCCACGGCATACCTTTGCATTTCGGCGTGTCGTCATAGTACTCGTTTGGTAACCAATACCCCCCGCACCCTATTTCTAACACTAATCCCAATAAATGACTCTTTTCATTGCGGGTAAATTTTTCCCACTCGTCCGGGAACACCTTATCCCATTTCTCAAATTTGTTAGTCAATCCATTGTATAGTTTGGGCTTAATGTCCTTAAAAACACTAAAAATAACGGGCGCAAAAACTTCGTAATCAAATTTTTCACTCGCTACTATTGCCGCCTCCACAGGTTCCTCGCTTTTCTCGTCGTCAGCCCTAATTTTACTCTCTAATTTATATGCTGTATTTACTAATCTTTTGTGTTCGCGGTATGCTTTCTTAATTCCGGGATATTCATCAAACTTGAACATATCCGCCCGCGCTTTACTCGATTTCCTCGCCGGGGTAAAGGGGGAAGGCGGCGCAAAGGGCTTCGACCTCGGCGCGAACAGAGGGAACGGCGGCGGCTTTTTGCTTGA
>JAISMM010000010.1 GCA_031276725.1 Clostridiales bacterium
CCCTCCATAGAGGGGAATGTTGGGGATATGCCGAGTGCGGCGGGCGGCTAACCGCCCCGTCGGCATTCGCCGCCACGAACCAAGCCGTCAAACGGCGAAGCCGTTTGTAGGGCGTGCGAGCCTGCGAGCTAAGCCCGTCAACAAGGCGAGGCACTCCATAGAGGGGAATTTTGGGGATATGCCGGGTGCGGCGGGAGGCGGCGAACCACCCCGCCGCTAACGCGGCACCCCTCCATAGAGGGGAATTTTGGGGATATGCCGAGTGCGGCGGGCGGCGGACGCCGTTATTTTAACGCTATCAAAGGCTAGCGTTAGTACAACAGCCTTGCGTCGGGCGGCAGGTTTATGGTTTGCGTCCTAACGCCCGTTACGGTGAATTTTTGCGGCGGCAAACGGTCGTCGGGCAATAAATAGACGCGCTTGTCCGCCCAAACGCCCTCGCACTCCGCCGAAAAAAAGCGGCTCGACAGCATACGCGGAACAAACGAGGGGTTGAGCGAGATAAGCGCGGACGGGAAAGCGCCGTCGGCGAACAGCTTTTTGAGCGCCGCCTTTATTTTGCGGGCAAGGTACGCCGCCGAATGGATATGCGCGCTTCCGCCGCATAGGGGGCAGCCATCGAGCAGGAACGCGCTGACCTCGTTGCCGACCTTTTTGCGCGTGATTTCGACGAGTCCGAGGTTCGACATTTCGAACACGCGCGTTCTGATTCTGTCGGTCGCCGTTTCGGCTTTGAGCGTTTCTAAAACCGCCGCCTTGTGCGCCTCGGACTGCATATCGATAAAATCGACAACGATTATGCCGCCCACGTTACGCAGTCTTAACTGCCTTGCTATTTCGCGCGCCGCCTCCATATTGGTCAAAAAAACGGCGTCCTCGTGGTCGGCTCCGCCGCGGAATTTGGCGGTGTTCACGTCCACCACCGTGAGCGCCTCGGTCTTGTCGAATACAAGCGAGCCGCCCGACGGCAGCTCTACCTTGCGCTCCGACAGCTTGTCTAGCTCGGCTTGAATATTGTAGACTTGCAGTATATCGTAGGCGTCCTCATAAAGCTGGACGCGGCCCGCGAGCGGCGAACGTTTGCGCTTAAAATCCGCGCGGAGCGCCTCCGCCGTTTCGGGGTCGTTGCAGATTAGGGCGTCGGTGTTCTCGTTAATCATTTCGCGCGCGGTGCGCGTCAGAAGACTGCCCTCGGAATATATGAGCGCGATGCCGTCGGCTTTTTTGTAGGCGGCCTTTATGTCTGCGGCCAAAGCGCGAAGGGACTTCGCCTCGGCGGCTATGTCGGATTTGGAGGCGGTTTTCGACGCCGTGCGGGCTATTAACCCCTCGCCCGGCTTCCTGATTTTTTCGAGCGTCTTTATGAGCTTTTCGCGGGTTTCGGGGTCGGTTATTTTGCCCGACACGCCTATAAAATCGACGTCCGGTATATAGACGGCGTAGCGGCCCGGGAGCGAAAGCTCCGTCGATATTCGCGCGCCCTTGCTATCCGTTTCCTCCTTGGTTACCTGGACGAGGCAGTAATCCCCCTCCTTTACCGAGAGCGCGGAGGCGGGCGCGGCGCCGCTTTGGGACGGCTCGCCCACGAACAGAAACGCGTTGCGCGAAACGCCTATGTCGACGAACGCCGTTTGAAGCCCGCTTAAAACGTTCACTACCTTGCCCTTGTAGACGTTGCCCGTTATTAAATTGTTTTCGCCGTATTCCACGTAAAATTCGTTAAGGCGGCCGTCCTCTAAAAGCGAAACGCTCGACATATTCCGTTCGACGTCGATTATAATCTGATTATGCTTCAATGCTTGTTGACCTCCTTAAATTCCGGCAAGGCGGCGACAGGCCAAAATACCCTCGCTGTAAACGCGGGAACCGAGTTCCGAGAGGGGGCAAACCGGAACGTTTTCAAGATAGACGGCGCCGTTTAGCTTGTTGCAGTCGGCGTAGCGGTAAAAGCGGGCGGATTTTAGCGTTACCGCCGCGCTCACGCGGCTGAAAAATATCACGCACAAAAAATCGTTTATGAATTTTGCCGCCGCCTCGGGCGGCTTGCCGCTTAAACGGTTCAAAATCTTAAAGCCTTCCTTTTTTATACGCGACTTAAAATCGGCCGCCGAAATCACCGTACCCGACAGCCCCGGATACGCGTTGGCGGCGCGTTCGACGGCCGTCGGGACGAAAATCCTTCGCTTAATCTGCTCGACGGGCTGGTCGAGATTGAGCCGCCTTATAAAATCGCAGCGCGACGGAATGTCGACGGGGTGCAGCACTCCCACGCGGACGTCGGGGGCTAAACTCGTCTCGTTGTTGTCGAGATCGCGGATTTTGTCGTTTTCGACGACTACTATGTCTGACATAGTACCGCTTTTTGACGTAAAAAAGAATATTTTTGACGCGGCGAGGGCAAAATCGGCGTCGGACGCGAGGCGTTTTTGAAAGGCGGCGAGCGGCCACGTTACGCCCAAAACCATAGCCTCGGTAAGCTCGTCGGGCGCGTTTTTGGGCGCGGCGCTCTTTTTTGCGGCGGCGAGGGCGGCTTTGTCCTTTTCGATGCAGGCGCGGACGCTCTTTGAGGTTTCGGCATCATAGACCTCGCGCAAAAGCTCCGCCGCGCGGGAATCGTGCTTATGAAGGAGCAGCAGCCTCGCCGCCGCCTCGCGCGTTTTGGCGTTGGCGTTTTTGAGCGCGGGGCGAAGGTATGCCGCCGCGTCGAACCGCACGCCCGACAAAAAACCGCGTATGCGCGTCTTTGAGGTATTCCTGCCGTTAAGGAGCTTATCTATAAGAATCGCGACGGTTTTTTGCGGATCGGCGGCGTACAGAACGCCGTACCACTCGTAGCGCGGATCGTGCGCCGCGGCAAGTTCCAGCACCGCGCCGTAGTCGGCCCGCGCCGCTTTAAGAAGGTAGTCCCCGACCGCCTCCGCCCACCCGCGCAGGCGGGAGTCGGGTGGCGCCGATTTTGAACGGAACAGCATAGGTGCGATTTCGGACGCCGACACGCCCGAGTCGGCGCATATTTGCAAAAACGCGTAAAAGGAGCGGGCGTCCGCCGTTAAAGCCGCGCCGTACTCGCGGCCGTCGCCCACTATGCGGCGGGCGTGGATAAGCTCCGCCAAACGGTCGTACTCTTTTTCGTTAAGCATACGGCGGATAAGCGCCGCCCGCTCCGCGGCCGCCGTATGCGAAAAAAATTCGCCCGCCATAGCCGGCGCCGGCGCGTCCGATTCGTACAATTCCGTCAAGCGCGTTTCGGTTTCAGTACCCATACTATATATTATAGCACATATCCGCGCGGTTTTCAAGGTTATTTGCCGTTTTTAACGATATTTTTCGACAAAATTATTTTCAAAAGAGTTTTTCCGCCGAAACGCGCCGCCGCCGTTTCGATTTCCGACTCGGTCAGCTCGCCCTTTTTGTTGAACGACGCGTCCACTATTATAAACCTATGGTAATAGTTCGGGTTCAGCATACGCATAAGCTGAAAGAGCGTCGCGTCCTCGCCCACCATAATTTCGGCTACCTTTAAGCCGCTTTTGAGTTTTTCGGAGCGGAACGCCATCGAATACAACCTTTGATACTTTGAATTTTTGTCGGGGAAGACGGTGCTCGCAAAGATGAACACCGCGATGAGAGCGAACGAAAAATTCCCGCCCCCGAAGAGCGACAGCATAAACAGAGCGCAAAAGGCGGCGGCGAAAAATATCCCCGTTACGCGCAAAATTTTGTAGACCCTTTCGCGGCGGAATTTGAGCGAGAGCAACGCGAGCGCCGCGCGTCCTCCGTCGAGCGGGAATATGGGCAGCAGGTTGAATAGCGCCGTGCAGACGTTGGCGGCGACGAATATTTGCGTAAAGACGAACGCCGCCGGAATCAGCCACCACAGCGCCGTGAAAAACGTCGCCAAAATAAGGTTCATCAGCGGCCCCGCCAGCGCGATTAACGCCTCGTCGCTCCGTCTGACGCCCTCGAACGCGCCCGTAAGACTCGCGCCGTAGGGCCGCAGCGATAACGTGTTCAGCGAATACCCCAGCCGCTTTGCCGCCTCCGCGTGCGCCGCCTCGTGCAGTATGACGGTCGCCGCGTAGCTTGCAAGCTCCGCCCCGTAGCCGAAATATATCGCGGCCGCCGCCATCAAAAATACGAGCGGCGATATTCGGATTTTCATTCCCGTGCGGCGGCGGTGTCTTTGTCGGCGGCGCCGTTCGGGTCGTTGCCGGGGTGTGCGGCGGAAACGGCAACGGTCGCGGCGGAAACGACGGGAACGGCGATCGCGCGTGCGGGTGCGGCGGGAGGGGTTGCGGCAAAGCTGTTCGGGTCGTTGTCGGCGGGAGCGGCGGCAAGGCTGTTCGGGTCGTTGCCGGGGTGAGCGGTCGCGGCAGGAACGGCGGCGGGGGCGCCCTCGGTTTTTTTATCGTCGTCCTTATCGGCGGCGCGGTCGTCTTTGTCGCCGTCGGCGCCGAAAATCAGCTCCGCAAAGGCGATTTTGCCTAGCTCGTCCCCGTCCCTGTTTAAGAGGTCGGCAAGCACGATTCCGCGCAAAATTCCCGCCGCCCTTACCGCTGCGGGGTGCGGCACCGCCTTTAAGATAAAGCAGACGCACACGATCAAAACGGCGGTCAAAAGCCTAAGAGAGGCAAACGAACGCCGCCCGTCCCCGCCCGCCCCGCCGCCGCTCCTGACAATCGTCTTTACCCTCTTTATTCCCGCGTACTTGGACATACTAAATTATATGCCCCGCCCCCGCCGCGTATGAAAACTCCGAACAAGTTTAGGCGGGTTTAAGGCGCGTCTTTTTTGCCGACAAATAAAAGATAAACCTTTTGCCGGCGATATTTTGACGGTTAAATTGGATGCCGACGGAACAGTCATTTTACGAGATATAACAAACCCGGAAAATCAAGACAAACGGATAAGTGTCGTCAGCCGGACGGACGGAACACCAACGACCATTTGGGCGTCGTCGATAGTCTACCCCGTTGTAAACGGCGTTTTGCATATAGCACTTAATAAACAAGAAGCGACTCCCGTTTTCGCCCTATTCCTCGCCAAAAGCTTTGAAAGCCGCCTTAAACAAGTTGCGGAAACTTATAACGAGAAAAGAGCGGAATACAATAGAAAAGTCAGCTATTTACCGTCGTCGATTCCTTTGCCGCCCGAGTGGTTCGACGCCTCAAAGTGCTTGGAAAAAGCCGGCAAAAAGGGCTTTGACATTAAAGAGATGGCAACCGCTATACTACTGATTAATCTTTTTTAAGCAATCAGTCGGTCATTTTGCCGATGTCGTAGAGGCGGGTGCTGCGGACGGTTAGATTAAAAAGATGCTCGCCGTTTTCGGTAAGATCGAGTTCGAGGTGCAAATCGCCGTCGGAAATGTACATATAGTTGCTAAAAAGCTGTTTGAGGTCGCTTTTTAGTACGGTCAAGAGCTTGCCGCCGGAGGCGCCGCGCTCGCCGATCATCAGGTTTTTGAGTCGGTCGTTAATAAGGTCGGCGGTTTTCATCGTTAAATAATCTTGCGGAGGTTGCGTTTTAAGCCCCCGAGAATCCCCTTGTATTTTTTGGTAACATCGAACATTTCGGTCGTGCCGCAGTGCAGATTTTTCGCCAAAAGCGCGATCGCCGAAAAGCCGTCGCTTTTGGAGTCCACGGTAAGCCCGAGGTTGCTTAAAAGATTTATCGCGTCGTCCTCCGGCACCACCCCGAGCGGCGGCGTTTTAAGAATGCGGCCGATGTCCTTATAGTCTACCATTTCGGAATTTAGTATAAGGTCGCCGCGCGCGCGGTTCACTATAATGCTAATCGGGTCGATTTGGTAGCTTTTTAGGAGCGCGATAACCTTGTCCGCGTCGCGGATCGACGAAATGTGCGGAGTCGTTACGACTATCGCCTCGCCCGCCGCCGACACCGCGCGGTGAAAGCCGACCTCGATACCGGCGGGACAGTCCAGCAGTATATAGTCGAACGACCGCGCGAGTCCGCTTACGACCGCCTTTATGTTTTGACCGTTGATTTTAGACGCGTCGTAGCTGTGGCACGACGGCAGAACGAAAAGCCCCTTGACGGTCTTATCCTCGATCAGCGCCTGCGCTGTGCGGCAACGGTTTTCGATGACGTCGATTATATCGAACACGACCTTGTTTTCGATATTCATTAAAACGTCTAGGTTGTTAAGCCCCAGATCCGTGTCCATAAGCACGACGCGTTGCCCCAAATCCGCAAGAGAACGCCCCAGATTCGCGACGAGCGTCGTCTTGCCCACTCCGCCCTTGCCGGACGTTATAACGATTGACCTTGCCATATCACCCTCCGTTTGGAAAACTCTCGATAAGCCGAACAGGCTTTAAGCCGGCGCGCTTGTCCGAAGTTCCCGCTTAGAAAAGCCCGAACAACCTTTCTATCAATCAATTATAACGCCCGCGCCGTTACGCAATATGACAATATTTGGCGACTTTTGGCAAATATCGGCGAAAAGTAATCGCCTCATTTTTAGTTGACAAATCCCAAATATAGGTGTATGATAAGTGTTAGTAAATCGTAAAATTCAGCCGAAGGAGATTAAGAAAATGAAATGTAAAAAATGCGGAGCAAAACAGGACGACTCGTTTTTGTTTTGCTCTAAATGCGGCTCGCCGTTAAAAAACGAACGCTCCTGCGAAAAATGCGGCAAAACACTCGCGGCCGACGCGGATTTTTGCCCCTTTTGCGGCGCCCGGATTGAGCCCGAAACGGTAACGCCTTACGGGTCGGCTCCCCTTCCGGAAACGGCTTCGGCGTCAACCGCGGCTTCGGCCGCTCCGATCGCGGTAACGGCGGCGGGCAAAAAGCCGCGCGGACACGTTATGGAGCTTGTGCGGCTGTGGACGCTTACGGGAGTTTTGGCGTTAATGTTCGGGCTGTCGTTTTGCAAGCTCGGCGTCGTTAAGGACATTCCTTACCCGGACGGCGGGGACATCGCGGTAAAATTTTCGGCGGCGGACGCCGTCGAGGCGATGTTCGCCGAAAAAATGACGTTGGAAGATCTTACGGACGATTTTACGGAATTTGTGGCGAACGAGGACGTTATATCGCCGAATATGAGCAAGGCGGCCGCCAAAAAAGCCGTTATAAAGGCTATGGAAAAATATAACGCGCTTAAATTCGCGTTCGCCCAAGAGGCGATCGACGCGCTGCCGTTTTCGTCGCGCCTTATGCTGTGGACGCTGTTCGTATCGGCGTGGGCGGCTCTGCTCGCCCCGCTCGCGATGCTGACCGTTATGTGCGTGTTCGCGTTGCGGCTGACGCTCGGACATACGGACTATAAAAATGTCAAAAGCGGCTCGGTGTTTTTCGCCGTGCCCGTCGGCGTGTCGGCGTTCATAATTTGCATATTCGGGGCGATAGGTCTAAGCGCGGGCGCGGCACCAGTTTGGACGCTTTCGCTGGCAATTTTCGGGCTTGCCGCCAACCTTGTTTACGGCGCGGTTCTAAAAAAGAACCGACCTACGACGCGTACCGTAATAAGCCGCCTTGCGTCGTCGACGCTCGCCTTTACCCTGCTGTTTACGCTGAGCGCGACGGCTATACGCACGGAATACACGCTTGACACAAAGAATACGGACTACACGGTAAAGGAAAAGTACGGCCTGTCGGACTACGCCGCCGCGATAGATTTTTCTATGGCGGAGCAGGGCGACTATCTTTATTTGGACGACACATTTATCGCCGATCAAGAAAAGCAACTGGCCGATATGATAACGGCGTTGGAAGAGGCGTATAGCCGTACGGACATGCAGCAAAACGCGCTTAAAGCCGCCGTGATAGAGGGAATCCGCAAAGCCGTCAACGTCTATTATTCGCCTATGGCGTTCAACTACTATAAGGGCGTGTCGGACGGATACGGCGCGGGCGCGGCCGTCTTGGGCGGCTTTACGCTAGTGTTCTGCTACCTTGCCGCCGCAGCCGCCGCATTCCTGTTGTGTACGTCGCTTTTGGGCATAGACGACGGCAACAAAAAGGCGTCGTTCGCCGCGCACGTCGCGTTGGCGGCGTTGACCGTGATTCTGTTGGCGCTTACGGCAATTTGCATAGGCTCGACCGTCGGTTTGGTAAAGCAAACGGACGTTACCTACAAAATCGCCATAACCGCCGCGCCTATAATCAACCTTATTCTCGCGCTCGGCGCGTTCGGTCAATATATCGTTTTGTCGCTACAAGATAAACGCGCCAAAACCGCCGACATACCCGCTATTGTGTAAGCGGATAAACTAAGTAATTGAACTACCCCGCCGCCGAAACTTTTTGTAGTTATATCGCGCTCCGCCTTAATATATCGCCCGATTGCAGAGGCAAATTTGTTTCTAAAAAGAGTAATTCGCCGACCTTGAAGGCGTCGGAAACGGGCGCGCCGTCTAGGTTAAGCATTTTGCCGACTATGAGGGTCTTGTTAAAAAGGTTCGAGGGCGAAAGAATTTCAAGAGTTTCGCCCGCCTTAAAGCGGTTGCGCTGTTCGACCGTTACGCCGCCGTCGCCCGCGCTCTTTACGACGGCGCAAAACTTGTAGGCGCTCTCCGCTTGCGAGCTTTCATAAAATTCCGTTTCGGCGTTTCCTAGATAAAAGCCCGCGCAGTATTTGCGGTGCGCCGCCTTGAACGGCTCGCGCTCTAATTCCGGCGGCAAAACAAAATTAGCGGGATCGGCGCGGTAGCGGTCGAGAGCGCGGCGGTAGGCGTTGACGGTGTTGGCGACGTAGTACGCCGTTTTTGTGCGTCCCTCGATCTTGAACGAGGTTACGCCCGCGTCGGCAAGCTCCGCGATATACGGCAGCATATTGAGGTCGCGGCTGTTAAGAATATACGAACCGCGCCCGTCCCCCTCGACGGTAAGCGGCTCGCCTTGGCGGTTACTCTCGACCGCCGCGTAGCTCCAACGGCAGCACTGGGCGCACTCGCCGCGGTTAGCCGACCGATCGGTCAAAAACGCGCTCATAAAACAGCGGCCCGAGTACGCCATACACATCGCGCCGTGAACGAACGCCTCGATTTGCACGCCGGACGGCAAAAAGTCGCGGATTTCGCGGATTTGACCGAGCGACAGCTCCCGCGCCAAAACTATGCGCGAGGCTCCCCTCTCCGCCCAAAACGCGGCGGCGCGCTTGTTTGTAACGTTGGCTTGCGTGGAGATATGCACGGGAAGATTCGGCGCGGTTTTTTTGACGAGCGCGAACACGCCCGGATCCGACACTATAACGCCGTCGAATTTCAGCGAGTCGATAAGCCCGATATAGTCCGCCATAGGCGCAAAATCGGCGTCGAAAGCGAAAATATTGACGGCGGCGTAGACCTTTTTGCCCGCGCCGTGAGTAAATTCGACGGCCGCGCGCATATCGGCCTCGGAAAAATTTTCGCTCTGCGCCCGGAGCGAAAACTCCTTGCCGCCCAAATAGACGGCGTCCGCGCCGAAGTAAAGCGCGGTTTTTAGCCGCTCGAACGTTCCGGCGGGAGCTAAAAGCTCGATTGGGGGAACGCTTTTAGGAGCGTTTTTGATAACGTTTTCGGCATTTTTAGCGGCTTTTGTCATAACAGCACCGCCGCGCAAAGCCCGTCGCCCACCGGAATCACCGACGCTAAAAAATCGGGGTCGGAGCATACGGCGCGTAAAAACGAGTCGAGCTTGCGCACGAGCGAGCCGCGCTTGCCGCAAGGAATTTCGCCGCTGACCATACCGCCGAACAGAACGTTGTCGCACGCCAAAAGTCCGCCCCTTTTTAGGCGCTTTTTGATAAACGGCAGGTATTCCGAATAATGCGCCTTAGGGCCGTCCAAAAAAACAAAATCGAATTCGCCGTCCGTAAGCGGCAGAATCTCGGAGGCGTCGCCGTTAAAAACGGATACGCGCGGCGAAAGTCCCGCCGCCTCAAAATTACGCCGCGCCTCGGCGCATAAATCTTCGTCGATTTCGATTGTGGTAAGCTCGGCGCCCGCGAACATACTCAGCATAATAATGCCGCTGTAACCCGTCGCCGTGCCGATTTCAAGAATTTTTGACGGCCGCTTTAAGTAAACTAGCTGTTTTAATACGGCGGCGGTTTCGGGTAAAACGAGCGAAATGCCGCGCCCGCGTCCCGACGCTTCGAGCGAGCGCAAAAGCGCGCCGCCGTCCGGTTTTAGAACGGAGCGTATATAGGCGTTACTTTGCGATAGCATCCGCCGTATCCGACACCATAGTCAATATCATAGGATTGCGGCGCGTCTTTTTGAACAGGAAGTTTTTAAGCTCCTTTCGCACAAGGTTTTTGAGCGCGCCCCAATCGCCCGAATCGGCTTTGACGTCGCAGCGTTCGAGCGCGCGCGTAACGACGTCCTTCGCCCCGTCCATAAGGTTCTCGGACTCCTTGGTGTAGATGAAACCGCGCGAGGCGACCTCTAACCCCGTCATAGCGCCGCTTAAAGCGTTAATTCCGAGCGCGACGACGACGAGTCCGTCCTCCGACAGGTGCTTACGGTCGCGCAAAACGACGCTGCCCACGTCGCCCACCCCGAGGCCGTCGATCAAAAGATGACCCGCCGTAACGTTGTCGGCGAGCTTGATTTGTTTTTTTGTAACCGAAACGCAGTTGCCGATGTCGCAAATAACGATATTGCTCGACTGCATACCCATACGCATAGCAAGTTCGGCGTGCTTTTTTAGGTGGCGGTACTCGCCGTGAACCGGAATAAAAAATTTCGGCTTTATGAGCGAGTGAATGAGCGAAAGCTCGTCCTGACAGGCGTGGCCGCTGACGTGAACCTCGGCGAGGCTCTCGTATATGACCTTGGTGCCGAGCCGGTAAAGGTTGTTGATGACGTTATAGACCATACGTTCGTTGCCGGGGATCGGCGAGGCGGAAATTACGACGGTGTCGTTGAACCCGAGCTTTACCTTGTTGAACTCGTCCGACGCCATACGCGTGAGGGCGCTCATCGGCTCGCCCTGCGAACCCGTCGTTATGATAACAAGGTTTTTGTCCTCGATTTTGCCGATTTTTTCGACCTCGACCACAAGATCGCGGTCGTATTTAAGCTCGCCGATTTTTGAGGCGACCTCGACGACGTTAAGCATACTGCGGCCCGAAAACGCGACCTTGCGCTTGTATTTGACCGCCAAATCCATAATCTGTTGCAGTCTGTGGACGTTCGACGAGAACGTCGCGACGAATATGCGCCGGTCGATATTGTCGGCGAATATCGCGTTGAGGGAGTTGCCGACGGTCGCCTCGCTCATAGACGAGCCGCGCCGCTCCACGTTGGTGCTTTCCGCCATCAAAAGAAGCACGCCGCGGTTACCGAGCTCCGCTATGCGCTGCAAATCTATAACGTTGCCGTCGATGGGCGTAAAGTCCACCTTGAAGTCGCCCGTATGGAAAACCACCCCTATGGGCGTGGTGATAGCAAGGGCGCACGAGCCCGCCACCGAATGGCTGACGTTGACGAATTCCACGCGGAAATTCGCGCCGAGCGAAATAACGCTTTTCGGCTTAACGCTGTTGAGCTTTACGCTGTCGGTCATCTTGTGTTCTTTTAGCTTAGGCTCTAACAGCGCGAGAGTAAGCCGCGTTCCGTAAACGGGAACGTTTAAATCTTTAAGAACGTACGGCAGGGCGCCGATATGGTCCTCGTGTCCGTGCGTTAGGACTATCCCCCGCACGCGCTCGCGGTTTGCGAGCAAATACGCGGTGTCCGGAATAACGAGGTCGATTCCCGGCATATCGCCGTTGGGAAAGCACACGCCGCAATCGACGACGATTATGTCGTCCCCGTATTCGAGGGCCGTCATATTTTTTCCGATCTCACCCACGCCGCCCAAAAAAATCACTTTTAGAGCGGGTTCGGTATTGTTCTGTTTTTGCAAAATTGCCTCCTGAAAATATAATATGTCCGACCGCACAAAAACGGCAAAAAATCGGGGCTAAACCGTTTTTTGGTTTTTGCTCGGTCAAAATCTCACTATTTAGGTTTTGTCGTTTATAGTCCGTTCACGCGCATATCGATAAGTAAAATCTATGATTCCTAATTGATTTCTACCTATATTATAAAACAAACTAAAAAAAAACACAAGACAATTTAATGTGTTTTTCAAAAATATTTGGTTATTTTCCGAGTTTTGAGTAAAAATTTTGAAAATTCGGCGCAAAGAGGCAAAAACCGCGTCCTAGTTTATCGGATTTGCGCCGGTAAAGCCGCCCGGGGCGCGAACAAGCGAGTGAGTTCCGGGGAGCGGGCAAGGAGCGGCGTTCAGGCGGGTAACAGGCGGTTTTTTGGCGACCGAGTGTATATCTAATACTCGATTGAGGCAAAAAAACGCTCGTAGCCCGTATCAACGCCGCTATATTGCCCGCTCGGGGGCGGTTCGATTTGCTTAACATAATCCCGACCGATTATTGCGCCGCGGTAACGTCCGCTTACGATCGCGCCGTCCGTTACCAGGCAGTTTTCGAGCGCGGCGCCGCGTTCGATACGGCAATTTTGCCCGATTATGCAGTTTTCGAACGTTCCCGCCGCAAAGGACGAAGCGCCGATAAGCGACACGGAGCTTTTTCCTACGCGGTACGACGAGTAAGCGCCGCGAAAATTGTTGTAGAGCGGAACAAAAAAGCCGCCGCCGAGCATATCGAAATTCGCCGAATAATAGGCGTTTACGTCGCCGACGTCGCGCCAATAGCCTTCGTGCAAATATGTGCCGATAAGCCCAAAATCGATTATTTTTGGGAACAGGTCGCGGGCAAAATCGAAGGCTCTGTTTTGCGGAACGAGCGACAGCAGACTTTTTTCGATTATATAAACGCCGCAGCTGACAAGGTCGCTTTTGGCGGTTCCGCGCGGCGGCTTTTCGACAAAATTAACCGCCGTCCCGAACGCGTCCGTTTCGACGACGCCGAAACGCGATGTGTCGTCCTCGCGCTTGACCGCCATAGTAACAAGACTTCCGCGCAGGCGGTGTCGGGCGTACATGGCGGCAAGGTCGATATTTTCGAGCGCGTCGCCCGACATAACTATAAACGTGTCGTCCAAAAATTTCTCGGCCGCCTTAACGCCGCCCGCCGTCCCCAACGGCTCCGTTTCGAGCGAAAAGCGGCAAGCGGCGTCCCTGTAACCCACCGCCCACTCAATCACCTGCTCGGGCTTGTGCGCAAGCGTAAAAACATAGTCGCTTATCCCGAAGTCCGCAAGGTGCGAAACGGCGTAGTCGATCGTCGGCTTGCCGGCGACCGTCAGCATAGGCTTGATAATATCCCTTGTAAGCGGATCAAGGCGCGTGCCGAACCCGCCCGATAAAATAACGGCGTTCATATTAGTAGAATTTGTAAAAATCCCGAATTTTATGCGGACGGGCGCAAAGCGAACCTAACGGGTCGGTTTACGATCAATTTCGTGACCTCACGAAATTGATAATTTAGTAATTGAATCTGATTTTTACTTTGGAGCGGTGTTTCCAATCTTTGGCCTTTTTGACGGCTTTCCATTCGCGCTTGGAGCCGCGAAAGTCGATTTGGATTTTGCCGCAATCGGCAAACGCGCGGACGCCGATTTGGGCGAGCGAGTACGGCAGCGCGATATTGAGTCCGCGGCATTCCGAAAACGCGTTGTTGCCCACCGACACCGCGCCGTGCGGGAGCGCGATTGTAATATCCGGACACCGCGCGAAAGCATAGCTATCCACCCGCCTTACGGACGAGGGCAATTTTACGGAAGTGTTGTCAAAGCAGGAATCGAACGCGTGATAGCCGATCGCGGTAACGCCGTCGGGAATTTCGCCCGCGCTCGCTTTGCAGCCCGCGACCAAAAGTCCGTCGTCGCGCCGTATAAGGCAGTTATTTTCGGACTTATAGACGGCGTTTTGCTTATCGACGGCGATAGACTCTAAATACGAACACCCGCCGAACGCCGCCTCGCCTATCGAGGTAACGGACGCGGGAATAACTATATTTTGCAAGGCGCACCCGATAAAAGCCTTCTCGCCGATCGAGGTAACCGAATCGGGAATTACGCCGGCTTTGCAGCCGAAAATTAAGCGGTTGTCCGCGCGGCGGATAACGCAGTCGGATTCCGACCTGTAAACGGGATTGTCGGGCCGGACGGTAATACTTTCTAAATTCGGGCAGCCCGAAAACGCGCCCTCCCCGATCGAAGTAACGGACTCGGGGATAATAATCTTTTTTATGCCGCATCCGTTGAACGCGTCCTTGCATATGCTCGTTACGGAGGGCGGTATAACGACGCTTTCGAGTCCGTCTTTATCAAAAAATGCATCCTCGCCGATTGAAGTAACAAAGTCGGGAACAACAAATTCCTTGTCATTACCGGAATAACGTCTAAGAACGGAACCCGAAAAATAGACGTCGCGCGCGCCGCGCGCCGCGTAATAGCGCATGATTTCGATTTCGACGGGGGCGGAAAGCGAAGCGGCGCCGGACGCGTTTTTTAGCGGCGGGTATTCGCCGAATAAGCCGTCCTGATTTTCGGCGGCGGCGTCATCGTCGTCGTCATCGTCGGCGCCCTCTAAACAAGCGGCGGTTTCTTTCAAAAATTCGTCGTCGGACGCGGTGTAGCCGTAAAGAATTTTCGCCTTGCCGAACATATTCCAATTTTCGTCCTTTTTAACGGCGTCCCATTGCTCTTTTGAGCCCCGGTAATTAATAACGGCTAGGCTGTCGCAGTCCCCGAACGCGCTTTCGTCGATCGTAGCTACGGACGCGGGAATAAGTACGCGCCGTAATTCCGAGCAGAATCCAAACGAGTTATAACCGATAAAAGTAACTCCGTTCGGAATTACAACGCGCCGAAGTTTATCAAAGGCGTTAAACGCGCAATCGCCGATTGCTTTAACGCCGGACGGTATAACGGCGGTTTGCGTATGGCAAGCCGCCGCTAAAAGCCCGTCCGCGACGCTTATAAGAAAGCCGTCCCGCGATTTATACGCCGCGTTGCCGTCCGCTACCTCGATAGATTCTAAACTTATGCAGCCGCCGAACACGCCGTAGCCGATCGAAGTAACGGACGAGGGAATTACGATGCGCTTTAATTTTTCGCAACCGTTAAAAGCCCTATCGCCGATAGAGGTAACCGAATCGGGTATGACTATGGCGGTTAAACCCTCGCAGTATGAAAACGCACTCTCGCCTATCGCCGTAACGGAGGACGGAATTACGCTGTTTTTGCAGCCGACTATCAACGTATTATCCTCACGCCGTATGACGCAATTTCCGTTTGACGTGTAGACGGGGTTAGCGTCCGCGACGGCGATACTCTCGATCCCGTTGCAGGCGTTGAACGCGTCATATTCGATCGAGGTAACGGACGCCGGAATAACGACGTTCTTTACGGCCGCGGCGGTGTAAAAAGCGTTTTCGGCAATCGCCTTAACGCCGTCGGGAATAGCGCCGCCGTTGCGTCCGTACAGCAAAACGTCGTTCTCGCGCCGAATAATACAGTCGGCTTCCGACCTAAAAACGGGGTTGGCGCCGTCTACCGTTAGATTTTGCAGCGCGTCGCAGTAAGTAAACAAACCGTCGCCAAGCTCCGTAACGGAAGCGGGAAAAACGACGCTTTTTAATTTAGAGCAAAACTCGAACGCCCCGTCATCGATTTTTTTGACGCCGTTCTCTATTATAACGCTCACTAATTCGTTGCGATAACTAAACGCGCCGCGCCCGATTGCCGTAATAAAACCGGGAACGACGAATTTTTTTGCGTCGCCCCTATATTTTATCAGCGTTGTGCCGTCAAGATCCGCCGCGCGCCCTTCGTCCGACCTTAAAAACTTGTCGATTTTTTGTTTTAGTTCGTCCATTTGTTTAATTCTCCTTTATTTTTTGGTAGATTCCCCTCCGGGAAAACTCCGGATTAGTGGGGCGGGTTTAAGGCAACGGATTTTTTAGACGGAAATTGACTTGTTTTTGTAGGCAATAGCACCGCTATCGGCAAAAAAAGAAGGAAATTTACGGCAAAAAAGACGCGTCTTAAAGTTGCCTAAACTTGTCCGGAGTTTTCCGTAGAGGGGAATCTTGGAAAGCCGCGCCGTGCGGGCAACACCCGACCGCCCCGTCATCGTTCCGGATCCGTTCGCTATCAACGGGCTTTTCACCGACCTATTTGTAATATTTAACGCCGCTTTCAAAAATCTTCATATCAAAACGCGCGCCGATATTTTTCATAAGATTGCTCCCGATGCGCTCGCTGTGGCCCATCTTACCCAAAATTCTGCCGTCGGCGCTCGTTATGCCCTCGACGGCGGCGTAAGAGCCGTTGGGGTTAAAGGGGCTTTGCATAGTCGCCGCGCCGCACTCGTCGGCGTACTGCGTGGCGATTTGACCCGCCGCCGCGAGCGCGGCAAGGTCGGAGTCCGATGCGACGAATTTGCCCTCGCCGTGCGAAACGGCTTGAGCGTAGACCTCGCCGGGGGTAAGGGCGGCAAACCACGGCGAGAGGGCGCTTGCGACGCGGACGTTGACTATTGTAGAAACGTGGCGCGAGATGTCGTTAAAAGTGAGCGTGGGCGAATCCTTTTTTAGCGGCGCGATTTTGCCGTAGGGCAAAAGTCCCAGCTTTATGAGCGCCTGAAAGCCGTTGCAAATGCCCAAAATAAGCCCGTCGCGCCCTTGTATCAGCGCGCGCACGGCGTCGGACAGCTTTTTGTTGCGGAACATCGACGCTATGAATTTGCCCGAGCCGTCCGGCTCGTCGCCGCCCGAAAAGCCGCCGGGGAACGCGATAATTTGCGAATCGGCGATTAAAGCCGCCATAGCGTCGACGGACTCCTTAATATCGGACTGCGAACGGTTTTTGACGACGAAAATCACGGGCTTTGCGCCCGCCGCGCTAAAACGCTTGGCGGTGTCGTACTCACAGTTGGTGCCGGGAAAAACCGGTATAAAGACGCGCGGGGCGGCGAATTTTTGCTTTGCGAAAATAATTCTTTTGGCGTTTTGAGCGTTAAAGCCGACTTGGCGATCCGTGCGGCTGCGCGTGGGATATATCGCCGAAAAGGTGCCGTTATAGGCGTTTAGAGCGTCCGCAAGCGCGATTTGCGGGGCGTCGGCGCCGTCCGAAAAGCGTATGAGCGGCAAATCGGAGGTTTCGCCTACGAACTCTAATCCGTAGCCGACAAAGTCGGCGGGGTCGGCGGGGCAAAGAAGAACGTCGGCGGGACATTCGGCGAATATGTCGGCGGCGGCGTCGGCAAAATCGAAACCGATCGTATTGCCGAAGCACGACTTTGCGACCGCCGCCGCGACTCCGCCGTTTTCGACTACCTGCGCGTAGGATATTCTGCCGCGTTTTGCCTCGCCGCCGAACAGGCGCAAAAAGTCGGTAAGTTCGGCGTAGTCGGGCATATTGTCGGCGTCGCGCTTTACGGAATAGCGGTAGACCCTTTGATTCGGCGCGGTGAACGTGTTTACGGTAACCTCGGAGGCCTTTGCTATGCCGAGTGCGAACGATATGAGCGTTGGCGGCACGTCGAGCTTTTCGAACGAGCCGCTCATGGAGTCCTTGCCTCCGATAGCGGCGGTACCCAAATTCAGCTGTGCGTTGAGCGCTCCCAAAAGCGCGGCGACGGGCTTGCCCCAGCGCTCGGGGTCATGAGCGAGCTTTTCAAAAAATTCCTGAAACGTAAGGCGCACGGTAGATAGCGGCGCGCCCGCGACGACCGTTTTTACTACCGACAGAACAACGGCGTAGACGGCGCCCAAAAACGGCGAACGGCACGACAGCTCCGGCAAATACCCCCACGAGGCGACGGTGCAAACGTCCGTTTCGCCCTTTGCGGGCAGCTTTGCCGCCATAGCGATCGCGGGGGTTTGCTGAGTAGCGCCGCCGAACGGCATAAGCACCGTGCCCGCACCGATTGTGGAATCGAACATTTCGGACAGTCCCTTTTGGCTTGCCGTGTTAGGGGCGGCGAGTGCGTTTTTTAGCGCGGAAACGGGGTCGCCCTTGACGGGAGCGGCGGCAAAATATTTGACGTTTTGGTCCTTTATTACGGCGTCCGCCTCGCCTCTGACGCCGTTAGAATCAAGGAAGCGGCGCGGAAGGTCGACTACAAGCCGCCCGGCGAACGTCATACGCATACGCTTAGAGTCGGTAACGGCGGCGATAGGGGTCGCGTTAAGATTTTCGTCGGCGCACAGCTTTTTGACGGCGGCAAGGTCGGAGGCGGCGACGACTACCGCCATACGCTCCTGAGATTCCGATATGGCAAGCTCGGTAGCCGACAGCCCGCTGTACTTTTTGGGAACGGCGTCGAGGTCGATATCGAGTCCCGGGGCAAGCTCGCCCACCGCAACCGAAACGCCGCCCGCGCCGAAGTCGTTGCAGCGCTTAACGAGGCGCGTAAAATCCGGGTTGCGGAACAGCCGCTGAATTTTGCGCTCGGTAAGGGGGTTGCCCTTTTGCACCTCGGCGCCGCATTCGGCGGTCGATAAAACGGTGTGCGCCTTAGACGAGCCCGTCGCCCCGCCGCAGCCGTCGCGCCCCGTTTCGCCGCCGATTAAGACGACCGCGTCGCCGGGGGCGGGAGTAGCGCGGACGACGTTTTTTGCGGGAGCCGCGCCCACTACAAAGCCCGCTTCCAAGCGTTTTGCGGCGTAGCCGGGGTGATAGACTTCGCTTACGATTCCCGTGGCGAGCCCGATTTGGTTGCCGTAGGACGAAAAGCCTTTCGCCGCCGTTTTTGAAATTACGCGCTGCGGAAGCTTGCCTTTTAGGGTTTTAGAAAACGGCGCGTTTATGTCGGCGGCGCCCGTTACGCGCATAGCCTGATAGACGTAGACCCTGCCCGAAAGCGGATCGCGGATCGCGCCCCCGAGGCACGTCGCCGCGCCGCCGAACGGCTCGATTTCGGTGGGGTGGTTGTGCGTTTCGTTCTTGAACATCACAAGCCACGGTTCCTCCTCGCCGTCCACAAGCGCCGTTACGCGGATCGAGCAGGCGTTAATCTCGTCGGACTCGTCGAGGTTTTCGAGGAGTCCCCTGCTTTTAAGCTCGCGCGCGCCTATCGTCGCCATATCCATAAGGCTCTTGTACTTGTCGGCGCGGCCCTTGTGGTGGCGGTTAAAAAGCGCCAAATACGTGCGGAATGTCGAATCGATAGCCGAAATATCCGACTTTATGGTTACCTTGCCGAGCGCCGCCGTAAAGGTGGTGTGGCGGCAGTGATCCGACCAATACGTGTCGATTACCTTCAATTCCGTGTGCGTGGGATTGCGGTACTCGGCCTTAAAGTGCGCCTGAACGAATATTAGATCGGCGAGCGTCATCGCGAATCCGTTTTGGCGGTGAAATTCCGCCAGCTGCGGCTCGGTCATATCCACAAAGCCGTCGGCGAGCGTTACCGGCTCGGGCGGCGAAACGCGTTCGTATAGACTTTCGGGCAGCCCGAAGGCGCATTCGCGCGCCTCGACGGGGTTAATAAGATACCTTTTTATGCGGTCAAACTGTTCGGCGGTCGCGCCCGAAACGGCGTAGAGCGTAGCGCAGCGGATAACGGGCCGCGCCGCGCGCGTTAAAAGCTGGACGCATTGGGCGGCGCTGTCGGCGCGCTGATCGTATTGACCGGGCAAAAATTCCACGCCGAAAAGCCGCGTATCGGGCGGAAAGGGGGGCAAAACGGACTCGTAAACGTCGTCGGCGGGCGGCTCCGAAAAGACGTTTTCGACCGACTTTTTCCAATTCTTTTCGTCGATTCCGTCGGCGTCGTAGCGCAAAATAACGCGAAGCGAGTCTAATTTTATGCCGAGCGTGTTAAAAACGTCGTTTTTTAGCGATTCGGCGGCGACGCGGAAGCCCGCGCGCTTTTCGACGTAAATTCTTTTGATCGCCATAAGTCCTCCCCTATTTCAGCCCGATGTCGGTGCGAAAAAACATTCCCTCGAACGAAATCCCTTTCATATTGTCGTAAGCCTTTTGACGCGCCGATTCCATATCCGGCCCGAGCGCCGTTACGCCGAAAACGCGCCCGCCGTTTGTAACGAGGCGGTTGTCCTTGACGATTGTTCCGGCGTGATACAAATGAACGCCGCTCGCCAGATTGCCGAGCGAAATCACCTTGCCTTTTTCGTAGGCGAGCGGATACCCGCGCGAGGCGGCGACGACGCAAACGCTGTAATCGGGGACGTATTCGAGCGTAATTTTATCGAGAGCGCCGTTGATGCACGCCTCGAAAATCTCGAACAAATCGTTCTTTAAGCGCGGCAGAACGGCCTGCGTTTCGGGGTCGCCGAAGCGGGCGTTGTATTCCAAAACGCGGATGTCGTCGCCGTTTATCATAAGCCCGAAGTAGATAACGCCCTTAAACTCCCTGCCCTCGGCGTTAAGAGCCGCCACGGTGGGCAAAAAAATCGTTTCGTACGCCTTTGCGGCAAGGGCTGGGGTGTACTTGTCGGACGGGCAAAACGCGCCCATACCGCCCGTGTTGGGCCCCCGGTCGCCGTCGAAGGCGCGCTTGTGATCCTGGCTCGACGCCATAGGAAGCACCGTTTTGCCGTCGCAGAACGCCAGCACCGACACCTCGAACCCCGTCAAAAACTCCTCGATGACGACGCTGCTTCCGGCGCTGCCGAACGCCGCGTCCTTCATAATATTTTTGAGGCCCGCCTTGGCGGTTTCCATATCGGGGCAGATTATAACGCCCTTGCCGAGCGCCAGCCCGTCCGCCTTTATAACGGTCGGGTAAGCGCAGGTTTCAAGATAGCGGTCGGCGGCTTGATAGTCGTCGAACACCTCGTAGGCGGCGGTTGGAATGCCGTACTTTTTCATCAAATTTTTGGCAAAAACCTTGCTCGACTCGATTTCGGCCGCCTTCTTTTTGGGGCCGAACACGCGGCAGCACATGTCGTCAAGCCGATCCACAAGCCCCATACTCAGGGGATCGTCGGGGGCGACGACCGTCATATATATGTCGGGATGCGAGCGGACGAACATCAAAATCGCGGGCAGGTTTATAGCCGCGATTTCGGGATGGCACTCCGCCAGCGCCGCGATTCCGGCGTTGCCCGGCAGGGCGTAAATCTTGCCGACCCGCCTCGATTGCGACAGCTTGTGAACGATCGCATGCTCGCGCCCGCCGCCGCCGATTACCAAAATGTTTCGCTTTTTCATAATATATATTCTCCTTTTGTTTTTATCTGTTTTGTACTGTTCAACTTTGACGGCACAGAGGGGAATTTTTCGGCGGTCGGCCGTTAGGCAATCAACCGCACCGCCGCTAACGCGGCACCCATCCATAGAGGGGAATTTTTCGGGGGGGGTAACCGTTAGACAATCAACCACCCCGGCGGCAGAGCCGCCACCCCTCCACGGAGGGGAATTTTTCGGCGGGCGCAGCCCGTACGGGCGCCCCTGTGTGCCGTCAGTGTTTGAAGTGGCGCATACCCACAAACACCATAGCAATCCCGTACTTATCGCAAGCCGCAATGCTGTCGCCGTCGCGGATACTGCCGCCGGGCTGAATTATCGCCTTTATTCCGGCGGCGGCGGCGGCCTCTACGCAGTCCGAAAAGGGAAAGTACGCGTCGGAGGCTAAATACGCTCCCTTTGCCCTGTCCCCCGCGTGTTCGAGCGCCTGCTTGGCCGCCCAAATGCGGTTGGTCTGCCCGCCGCCGATTCCCACCGCCGCAAAATCCTTGGCGATGGCTATACCGTTCGACTTTGTGTGCTTGACGACGCGGTAAGCGAATTCGAGTTGCTTTATGTCGTCGGGGGTCGGCGCGGTTTTTGTAACGGTTTTTAGCGCGGCGGGGTCGAACAGCGCGTAATCCCTGTCCTGCAACAAAACGCCGCCGTAGAGCTTTTTCATATCGTACTCGCCCGAGGGGGCGAACGGCGTTTGCGGCGGGCCGGCGAGTTTCAGCACCCGCATATTCGGCTTTGTTTTAAGAACCTCCGTCGCCTCGGCGGTAAAGTCGGGCGCGATAACTATTTCAAGAAAAATCTTTACAAGCTCGTCGGCCGTGCGCTTGTCGACCGTTCGGTTAAGGGCGACTATGCCGCCGTAAATGCTTACGGGGTCGCATTCGTAGGCTTTTAGATACGCGTCGTAAACGTTGTCGGCGACGGCGGCGCCGCAGGGGTTCGAGTGCTTGACGGCGACCGCCGCGGGCGCGGAAAACTCGCGCAAAAGGTCGAGCGCGCCGGACGCGTCGTTAATATTGTTATACGACAGTTCCTTGCCGCCGAGCTGCTCCGCCGACGCGAGCGAATAGCTTTTTGCGGCGGCGTCGCCGTAGAACGCGCCGCTTTGGTGCGGATTTTCGCCGTAGCGCAGGCTTTGCTTTTTTTCGTAAGCGAACGTGATTGTATCGGGATAGCGGATCGACAGCTTTTCGCGCAAAAAATTCGATATGAGCGAGTCGTAAACCGCCGTATGCGCGAACACCTTATACATAAGATATTTTCGGAATTCCGTGTCGGCGGCGCCGTTTTCTAAGCGCCTTAACGCCTCCGCATAGTCGGCGGGATCGACGAGCACAAGCACGTCCGAATAATTTTTTGCCGCCGAGCGCAGCATAGTCGGGCCGCCTATATCGATATTTTCGACCGCCTCGGCAAAATCGACCTCTGGTTTTGCTATCGTTTGCTTGAACGGATAAAGATTGACGACAACGACGTCGATAGTGTTTATGTTAAGCCCGGCGAGCGTTTTCATATGGTCGGGATTGCCGCGCATAGCGAGCAGTCCCGCGTGAACCGCCGGGTGCAGGGTCTTAACTCTGCCGTCAAGACATTCGGGGAATCCCGTAACGTCCGATATGTTGAGCGTCTTAACGCCCGCCTTGTTCAACGCCGCCGCCGTGCCGCCCGTCGAGATAATTTCGTACCCCGCCTTAGTTAGCCCCTTTGCAAGCTCCTCGATTCCCGTTTTGTCGCTGACCGACACTAACGCTCTTTTTTTCACCGTGTCCGTACTCCTTTATATATAATTATTTTTTGTAAACTACCTTGCCGTCTTTGACGGAAATTTTGCCGTCGCAAAGATCCGCCGTCACGGATGCGATCAGCCTGTTTTCGACGTTTTCCAACAATCTTTTTTGCAGACTCTCGGGCGTGTCGGAGGGCAAAACCTCTATGCTTTCGCTCGCGATAATAAGCCCCGTATCGACTCCCGAATCCACAAAATGCACCGTAGCGCCCGTAAAAGCCTCTCCCGCCGCCAAAACCTGCCTGTGGACGTTGAGTCCGAAGCAGTTTTTGCCGCCGTATTTAGGCAGAAGCGCGGGGTGAATATTGACGATTCTGCCGCCGAACGCGCTAAGCGGCGCCGCCGTCAAAATACCCAAATAGCCGGCTAAAATTACGTAGTCGGCGTTAGCGCGGATAAGTAATTCCGTGATTTTTTCGTCGCGTTTTTCGCGCGTAACAAAGTCCTTTAAGGCGCAAACCGCCGTCGGTATGCCGCGGCTTTCCGCCCTTACAAGGGCGTAAGCGTCGGCGTTAGACGATACAACCAAAACGACGCGGCCGTTAATCCGACCGCTTTCGGTTCCGTCGATTATCGCCTGCAAATTGGTGCCGCCGCCCGACACCAACACCGCGAGATTCTTTTTAGCGTCAGCGGACAAGTCTTACACCGCCGCCCTTTACCGTTTTGCCGATTACGAACGCCCGCTCGCCGCACTCCTCCGCCGCCCTGACTACGTCCGATTTTATAGAGTCGGCGACGCACAGAACCATACCGATCCCCGCGTTAAAGGTGTTGTAAAATCTTTCGTCGTCGAGGGCGGAAAGCTCCTTCAACAGCGAAAAAACCGCCGGGCGCGGATACGAATTAATATCGATTTCGGCGCCGGTTCCGGCGGGAAAAATGCGCGGAATATTCTCGATAAAGCCGCCGCCCGTAATGTGCGCCGCGCCCTTAATCTTAAAGCGCGCCGCTAAATTAAGGATAGTCTCGACGTATATTTTGGTCGGCGTCAAAACCTCGTCCAAAAGATTTAAGCCGCTTTTTTTGCCGAGCGTTTCAAGCGTTTTAACGTCCTCTCCCAACAGCTTCCGCACGAGCGAAAAGCCGTTCGAGTGAAGCCCGGAGCTTGCAAGCCCGATAAGCGCGTCGCCCGCCGCAATATCCGCGCCGTTAATAATGTCCGCCTTATCGACGATCCCGACGCAAAAACCGGCAAGGTCGTACTCGCCGTCCTTATAAAAGCCGGGCATTTCGGCGGTCTCGCCGCCTATGAGCGCGCAGCCCGCCAGGCGGCAGCCCTCGGCGACGCCCGAAACGATTTTTTCCGCCTTAAAGGGGTCGAGCCGTCCCACGGCGATATAGTCGAGGAAAAACAGCGGCTTAGCCCCCTGACAAACCACGTCGTTGGCGCACATAGCCACGCAGTCTATACCCACGGTATCGTGCTTGCCGCGCAAAAAGGCGTATTTGAGCTTAGTGCCCACGCCGTCCGTGCCGCTCACCAGAACGGGCTCTTTAAGGTCTTGATCCGCTATGGAATAAAAGCCGCCGAACGACCCCAAATCCCCAAGCACGTTTTTGTTAAACGTCGAAGCGGTGTGTTTTTTAATCAACTCGACCGCCTTGTAGCCGCGCTCCACGTCGACCCCGGCGTCCTTATACGATACCGCCATATCAGTTAATCCCCAGCCTTTTCATCATTTCGGCATACGCCTCCTCGACGCCGCCCATATCGCGCCTAAACCTGTCCTTGTCCAGCTTTTCCTTCGTGGCGCTGTCCCAAAAACGGCACGTGTCGGGACTGATTTCGTCCGCCAAAATAATTTTGCCGTCCTTGTCGCGCCCGAATTCTATCTTAAAATCTATCAAATCGACGTTCAGTTTTTTGAAGTACGCGAGCATAATTTCGTTGACCTTGAACGCGTATCCGGCGATCGTTTTAAGCTCGTCCCCGGTGCAAAGCCCCATCGCCAGCGCGTGATAATCGTTAATCATCGGGTCGCCCAAATCGTCGTTTTTGTACGAATATTCAAGCACGGGACAGCGTAACGCCGTACCCTCGGCTATCCCCAGCCGCTTACTCATAGAACCCGCCGCGACGTTCCTTATAATGACTTCGAGCGGCACGATTTGCACGCGCTTAACGGCGGTTTCGCGCGCGGAAAGCTCCTCGATATAGTGGGTGGGAACCCCCTCCCTTGCAAGAATGCGGAACATATGGTTACTCATTCTGTTGTTGACCACGCCCTTGCCCGCGATAGTCCCCTTTTTGAGGCCGTTAAAGGCGGTCGCGTCGTCCTTGTAGTCGACTATAACGACGTCCGGGTCGGGCGTCGCCCACACCTTTTTTGCCTTGCCCTCGTAAATCAGTTCGGTTTTTTTCATATACGGTTCTCCTTTTTAAGTTTGATTTTTTTGAATTTTATCGCGCCGCTATCAGCGCCGCCTCTTGACGTTCCCGTTTTTGACGCCGCTACTGTAAAAGTTTTTGCAGTTCCGCGTCGTCCTCGGCGATTCTCTTTGCCATATCGGCCTTAAAAGCGTCGAGCTTTTCGGCAAGATCTATAAAGCCCGCCGACAGTATTTGAACCGCCAAAAGTCCCGCGTTCTCGCCCGCGTTTACACCCACGCACGCCACGGGAACGCCCGACGGCATTTGCACCGTGCTCAAAAGGCTGTCCAGCCCGCCCGCGAGCGACGTCTGAACGGGCAGTCCTATCACGGGCAGCGTAGTCGCCGCCGCCAAAACTCCCGCAAGATGCGCCGCCTTGCCCGCCGCCGCCACGATAACGCCGAAGCCGTTGCGCCGCGCGTCCGCCGCGAATGCGTGAACCGCGTCGGGCGTTCGGTGCGCCGACATTACCCGCGCCTCGACCCCGACCCCGAACTTTTTAAGCGCCGCGATGCACGGTTTTACAACCTCGTAATCCGATTTGCTGCCCATAATCACAGCCGCTTTCGGTAAATTTTTCATTCCGACCGTCCTTATAAATTTTTATGCTTTTACTATACCATTTTTTGACCGTTTTTGTCAACCGGAATACGCCCCATTCCGCTAAAAGAAAATGCCGCCCGCGTTTTTTCGCCCCGGGCGGCAGGTTAAACATCGTAATTATAGGAGCCCGCCAAAACCGCGCCGCAAACGCAAGCGCCGCGCGGGACGCGTTTTCGACGCGGCAAGTTTGGCATACCTCAAAAACGGCGCACATAAAATATACCGTATGGTCTATTTGGAAATCGCCGTATCGTTTATTGTCGGACTGTTGCTCGTCCTACTTTTGGCGTGGGTCTTTTCGATTAAATCAAAAGGTCTTGCCCCGATTCTTATAAACGCGGCGGCCGGCATCGCCGTCCTAATCCTACTAAACGTCTTCCGCGTCGCCGCCCTGCCCCTAAACCCCCTAAGCGCCCTCTTAACCGGCCTCCTCGGCGTTCCCGGCCTCGCCGCCGTCTACATTCTAACCGCCTTCTTTTAAGCGGATAAATTTTTCAATTAAACCGCCCCGCCGACATACGCCGACGGGGTGATTCAATAGTCTCTATTTTTACACTCGGCTCGCCCGCCGCAATCGGCATATCTCAAAAATTCCTCTCTATGGAGGGGTGGCGGCGAATGCCGACGGGGTGGTTTAATAGTCTGTTTTTGCACCCGGCTTGCCCGCCGCAATCGGCATATCTCAAAAATTCCTCTCTATGGATGGGTGGCGGCGAATGCCGACGGGGGGGGTTTAATAGTCTGTTTTTGCACCCGGCTTGCCCGCCGCAATCGGCATATCTCAAAAACTCCCCTCTATGGAGGGGCGGCGGCGAATGCCGACGGGAGGGGTTAATTAATTAGCAACAGCCTAATAAAAATTTTATTCTGCGGCGACAAATTTTATATAGAGCGTGATGTCGGAAGTAAGAATTAAATCGGCGGTAATTCTTTGAATAAGGGTAATATCGCTATAAACCTCCGCAGTAGCGCCGTTTTGATGCCAGCCCGCGTAGGTATCGGCGATATAAGAAATACTCGTCCAATCGTCGCCGTAAAATGTAACCTTGTTTTGAGCGTCGGCAGATACGCTTGTACGGCGGCCGTTAGGAAAAGCCAGCGTCGCCCCAAATATATAATTCCACTCTACGTCCGGCAGGGCGGGAACCGAGCTTACGCCGCCGTAAGTAAAAGTCAATTTACCGTCGTCGCCGCCCGCGTCAAAGGAAGCGATTTCGGTAATTTTGCCGTCCGACACCGTGAACTCGTATATATAGCCGTCCATATCGTACGTATAGCCGTCTGCGGTTTTTTCAATGTTTCCCGAATCTTTAATATCGACAATATCGTCAATTATAACAAGCAATTGCTCTTTCAATACGCTACCCTCATAAAAAAGCTCGTTCATATCAAACGCGGTGCGCATTTTGTCCTTGCAAGTAACGGTTTCGCCTTCACGAATATACTCGTACTCGATCCCGTCGGCAAAGTTCCAACTCGCCTCGACGACGTTATCGTCCGTTTCGTCGTAGTAGTATAAAGCGGGTGCGCCGTCAAGGTAATCCGCCGCATCTATATAACCGCCTTCGGTATCGGAATATGTCATTCGCATACCGGAGGCGGCGACCATGCTTGAAATTGCTATCGAACTTAAAACATCCAAATCATCGTCCGCGTCGCCCCAACAAGCGTATAAAGTCATATCGGTTTCCTCATAATTAACCATAACTTCCGAAAAATCGTTTTTATCACTTCTTGCCCAGCCCATAAAAACGCCGCCCTCTTTTTGTGGAAATTTATCGTAGTAAACAAAGCCCTCGCCCATACTTTTTTGGGCGGGAATGTCGCCTGTGCCGCCGTTGTTATCGAACGTTACGGTGATTAAATCCTCGTCCTTATTCGCCCAATAAGCGTAAAGCCTTGTATCCTTGACTATCGCGGCGTTGAAGTCGAACTCGACAAGGGCTAGCGGCGTAACGCTCCAACCCTTAAAGTCGCTGCCGTAGCGGCGGGGGTCGGACGCGGGCTTAACGGCCCTTTCGCCATCCTTGACGGTCTGCGGCGTAACTCCGCCCTCGCCCGCGCCGACGTCGAACGTTACGGTGTAAGACGGCTTTTGTTCCGTTTGACCGGGCTCGGGTTCCGTTCCGGGATCGTTTTGATCGGAATTCGGAACGCCGCCGCAACCGACCGCCCCGAACGCGAACACCGCCGCCGCCATAACCGCGAATACGATTCTGATAAACTTGCCTTTCATAAATATGACCTCCCTGAATTTATAAAAATTTTACGCAAAAAGACGCAGTAGCCGACCGCGATAAGCGGATCGAATATGCGCAATAAAAAAGCCGGACGATAAAAATTATCGTTCGACTTATACACAAACTATGAGTAAACTAGGGATACTTCTAAATGTACCCCCCCCCGCAGAACTCGCCGTTCATTTCTTGTGCCATTACCGCTTTGACCATATGTTTATTATATACCGTTTTTGCGATTTTGGCAAGCGATTTTAAGAAAGTTTTTAGAAAAATGTTTGTTTAAAACACCGCTAAACACCGCTAAAAACTCGCGCGAGGGTGTTGACTAATTTAAGTTTTAGTGATATAATGTTATTATGGACGGAGCGATGAAAATTAAATTTTTGGGAACGGCGGCGGCGGAAGGACTGCCGGCGGTGTTTTGCAACTGCTCCGTTTGCACAAGGGCGAAGGCGGCGGGGGGCAAGGATTTGAGGACGCGTTCGCAAATTTTGATAGACGATTCTATGCTGATAGACTTCCCTATGGACACGTATATGCATACGGTGGCCAACAAGCTCGACCTGTCGCGGATCGAAAACGTGTTTATTACCCACGCGCATATGGACCACTGCTACCCTATGGAGCTTGTGCTGCGCGGCGCGCCCTACGCTCACTATATGACCGTTCCGATCTTGAACGTTTACGGCAACGCGACGGTGATTAAGCGCATAAAGCGGCAGACGGCGGACGAATTGGAGCCCGCCGCAAAAAAGTCGCTCGCCCTAAAAATCCTTAAACCTTACGACTCCGTACGCGCGGGACGCTACGCGGTAACGGCTCTGCCCGCCGTTCACACCAAGGGCGAGAACTGCTTTATTTACCTTGTGGAAAAGCCGGGGACGGCGTTTATGCAGTTTAACGACAGCGGCATACTCCCCGACTCCGTGTACGAATTTTTGGCGGGACGGAGCGTTAAGCTCGACGCGGTGAGCTTTGACTGCACATACGGCTATCTTAAAAAGGGGCCCGGGCGGCATATGGGAATGCTCGACAACGCGGGCGAGCGCGAACGGATGAAAAAATTCGGAATAGTGAAGGACTCCGCAAAATATATTTTGACGCATTTTTCGCATAACGGCGGACTTTTGCACGGCGAATTGGAAGAAAAATGTAAAGAATCGGGATTTATAGCCGCATACGATAATTTTAGCATAACAATATAATATCATACAATATTTAAGGAGGGTACTATTATGAAAAAGAGGCTTTTGGCGGTTTTGGCGGCGGCGCTGGCGACGGCGATAATGCTTGCGGCGGTAACGGGCTGCGCGGCAAGAAGTCCCGAAATCGGCTACTACGACAACAACGGCGGGTATCATCCCCCGTACTCGTCCGAGCAGGACTCGGGCAAGGGCGGCGGCAAAACGGCGGCCGTCGGCGGCGAGACGGCGACGAAGGAACGCGTTATAGTGTATTCGGCGTCGATGAACGTTTTGTGCGACGATCTTGAAGCCGCGCTTAGCGCCGTACGCGAAAGTATGGGCGAGGACGATTACTTCGAGTCGGAAAGCCGGTCGGACACCTACGCGACACTGTACGCGCGGGTAAGGCACGAAAGGCTCGACGCGTTTATGCAGAGTATCCGCGACAAGTTGAACGTAACGGGCTATAATAAGACGGCGACCGACATATCGCTTAGCTACTACGACACCGCCGCGCGGATCGAAACGTTGGAGGCCGAGAAGGAATCGCTCGACAAGATGCTCGCCGACGCGACGAAAACCGAGGACGTGCTGTTAATAAAAAAGCGGCTGACCGAAATCGATACGGAGCTTAGACAGCTTACCACCGATATGAATTACTACAACAGCAAAAAGGAGTTCAGCGAGGTATATCTTTACGTTTCGCAAAATCCCGTGCCGGCCGCCAAAACGCCCTACGGTCAACTTTTGGCGGACGCGGCGACGGGCGCGGGTAAGGCCTTGGGCGAAACGTTTAAGTGGCTTCTTATAGCCCTTATCTGCCTGCTTATATTCGGACTGCCGTTCGGGGCGATAGGCTTCGGCGTCTACCTGCTCGCGCGCGCGGGCGTCAAAAAATTCAACCGCTTTAAGACGGAATTCGGCAAAAAATCCGCCGACGCCGACGCAAAAGACGCCGAAGGCGATTCTCCCCCGGCGGCGGAAAGCTCGGAAAATTCCGAAAAGTAGCGCGGCGGCGGGCAAAAAGCGCAAGACGGCGATTCGCCGAACGCCGCTATTCGCCCGCGCTCCCCGCCGCGGAAAACTCCGGACAAGTACGCGCGAATTTTACGGCAAGATTTTTTGAGGATTTTTAGATTTTCAAGGAAGGCGCGGAAGCTAGGCTACGAGCCGGCGGGTAAAGCTAAAAAAGAACGCGCAAAATCCCTCTAAAATCTTTCCATAAAACACAAAATACTTATTCGGAGTTTTCCGCAAGCTTCGGACTCGCCGCGCGGCACCGGCTAAAACCGCGCCAAACCTTGTAGCCGTATTTATAAAGCTCGTTGAACAGAATTATCGAAAAGCCCGCCGCCGCCAGCTTTACCCAATCGCCCGCGGACAGCGGCACGGTGTCGAACACGCGCGAACCGAATTGCGTTATCACTATTTGCAGGGCGAACGTTACGCCCATAACCGCAAGCATAAGCTTGTTGCGCCATAGCGACCTTAACGCGCCCGCCGACCCCAATTCGCGGGCGTTGAACGCGTTGAACAGCTGAAAAACGACAAACAGCGTAAAAAGCGCCGTTTTTTCGCGCTCGACCCACACGCCCAAAAAGTTCGTCAGCGCCTGGCATATCATAAACGCGGCGATGAACGCGCCGTTGGCGGTTATCCGCATAAACATACGCTTGGTTACTATGCTTCCGCCGCGCGGCAACGGCTTTCGCTTCATAAGGCCGCCGTGAATCGGCTCTAACCCCAGCGTCAGCGCGGGCGGGCCGTCCATAATAAGGTTTATCCAAAGCAGCTGCAACGCGTTGAACGGCGCGTCCGTTCCAAAAAGTATGCACACGACCGTAACGAGCACCGCCGAAAGATTGACCGACAACTGAAACATTATGAAACGCTGAAAATTTTCGTAGACGCCGCGCCCCCAATGCACGGACTTGACGATAGTCGAAAACGAGTCGTCGAGGAGCACAATGTCGGACGCCTCCTTCGATACCTCCGTGCCCGCTATGCCCATGGCTATGCCCACGTCCGCGTGCTTTATGGCGGGCGCGTCGTTGATTCCGTCGCCCGTAACGGCCACCACGCCGCCGAGCTCCTTTAATATTTTGACGATTCTTAATTTTGTGAGGGGCGTAGAACGCGCCACTACCTTTACGCCGCCGATCGTCCTTTTTAACTCGGCGTCGCTCATATTTTCGATTTGATTCGCGTGGTAGACGCCCGAACCGCCGACCGTTATGCAAAGCTCCTCGGCGACGGCGCGCGCCGTCAAAACGTCGTCGCCGGTAAGCATCTTCACCTCTACGCCCGCCGCCCGGCACTTATCCACCGCCGCGCGCACGTCCCTGCGGACGGGATCCGAGATCACCGCGAACCCGTCGAACCGCAAGTCGCTCTCGACGGCGGCGCGGTCGGTCAGATTATCCGAGCCGCTTTTGACGGCGTGAGCGAGGGCGATAACGCGCTTTGCCCGCGATTGGTATTCGCCGATTTGGGCGAGCAGCCGCTTTTTTTGAGCCGCGTCCGCCGCGCACATACCAAGCACGATTTCGGGCGCGCCCTTGACGTAGGCGACGGTTTCGCCGCCCTCCCTTACGAGCGTGGTCATCCGTTTAAGCTCGGACGAAAACGGAAAAACGCGGACGGTTCCGGCGCGCCGCCGCGCCTCGCCGTACGGCAATTCCGGCCGCGCCTTTCGGTAAGCGACAAGAAGGGCGCATTCGGTGGGACTGCCGATAAACGCAAAGGTTCCGTCGTCGTTTTTTGATACGTCGGCGGTCGTATTAAGGCAAAAGTTGTTCAGAATCCGCGCGTCGCGGATATTTTGCGGCTCGACGTCGCCCCGAAAAGTGCAAACGTGCGAAAGCGTCATTCGGTTTTCGGTAAGCGTGCCCGTTTTGTCGGAGCAAATAACGCTTATCGCCCCGACCGTTTCGCACGCGGCCATCCGCTTTACAAGCGCGTTTTGCTTTGCCATTTTAACTACGTTCAGGGCGAGCGACACCGCGACGATCGTCGGCAGCCCCTCGGGAACCGACGCCACAATCAAGACTATCGACGTTATAAAAATCTCTTGAACCGAGTCGAACGACAGCCCGCCCGTAACGGCGAGCATTATCAGCCGCGCCGCAAAGACGAACGCCGCCGCCGCGCCGCCCAAAACCGCTATAATCTTGCCCAGCCTGTCCAATTTGCGCTGTAACGGCGTTAAATCGGGGTCTACGGCGCCCAGCTCCTTGGCTATGCCGCCTATTTCCGTCGCGTCGCCCACCGCCGTTACAATCCCCGTAGCGGCGCCGCCCGTTACAAAACAGCCGCCGTACACCATATTTTTGCGCTCGGCAAGCGGCGCGGCCGCGTCATTTATGATAATCCGCGCGTCCTTTTTGACGGGGACGCTTTCGCCCGTGAGCGGCGACTCGTCCACCTCGAAATCGGTCGATTCGCAAAGCCTGCAATCGGCGGGAATTTTGTCGCCCACGCCGAATTTTATTACGTCGCCCGCCACAAGCTCCGACGCCGGAATTTGCCTTGCCGCGCCGTTCCGAATCACCTTAACGGACGCGTTGGCCCCTATCCGGTTAAGGGCGTCGAAGGCTTTTATGGAGCGGCCCTCCATTATCACGGTTATTATGACCGACAGCGTTATCGCGGCGAGTATTCCCGCGCACTCCGTATAGTCGAACCGCTCCCGCGCCCCCAGCTTTATAAAATTCACGGCGAGCGTTATGGCGAGGGCGACCAGCAGTATTATCATCATCGGCTCAAAAAGCCCCTTGACGACGCGCGTCAAAAGCCCCGGCCGCTTCGCCTTTGTCAAAACGTTCGCTCCGTACTTCTCTCTCGCGGCCTCTACCCCGCCCTCGTTCAAACCACGTTCGGCGTCCGTCCCAAGCTCCGCCGCCGCCGCCGGCGCGCTCATCCTGAATGCGTCCATTCGCAACTCTCCTCCCCCTATATCTATTACAAAGCGCCCCCGTAAATTCCGAATCGACAAAAAACGCGCCTCTTAACGTCGCCTAAACCCGCCCCGGGTCTTTCAAGAAAAACTCCCGACCGGTATTTTACGAGAACGGGTCGAGGGGGTCGGCAGAGTCGGAAAAAGGGTCGAGGGGGTCGGATGAATCCTCGTATTCGGAGCCGAATACGGGGGGCCGCCGTTTAGCGGCGGGCGGGACGGGGGGATACTTTTTTTCGAGGCGTTTGGCGACCGACGCCAAGAGGACGACGAGCGCGAGGTAAAGGGCGAACACGCACAAATAGAGTATCCAAATTTTTGAGACGATTCCGTAACCGTTAAAGGCGGCGCGGCTCGCCGTCATAGCGTCGGCAAAGTCCGGCCTTGCCAAAAGCGCGGCGGTTAAAACGGCGGCGGCGCTCATTTGGCGGGCGTAATCCGGGCGGACGTTTTTAAGCTCCGTATAGGTGTCGGAGGGCGTGGCGGCGATATTCGGCGAGTCCTTCGATTCGACGTCCGAAAGGTTCGCCGTGTTAAGATTGCCCGAAAATATGTTCGCGACGGGAATATTTTCCGCCATAAAGGACGCGTGGACGCCGCGCATAGCGTAGGTGGAGTACGGCAGAGTTTTGGCCGTTTGCGTATTTAGCATAGGAATGTTTTTGGGGACGGAGCTTACCGGCACGCCCGAATCCGCCGCCGCGGTTAAAATATAACCGTGGTGTCGCCGCTTGACCTCGTCGGTATAAAGGTACATACCGTCGCCCCCGAAGCGCCTTAAATTCACCGCCAAAAGCGTGGACTTTTTTTCCGCCGCGCTCATTTCGGAAACGAATTTATCGGCGCCGTCGGTTGTGTCCGCCCCCGCGCCCGCGAACAAAAACACGAGCCCGAACGGCAAATTTTTATCCTTATAGTAGTCGCACAGCGTCAAAAGCGCGGCCACGCCCGTACCGTTGTCCATAGCCCCGGCGGACTTTTTCATATCGGCGGGGTCGGCGGCAAGCCCGTACGCCGAATAGCGCGGCAGAATATAGTTGTCGTAGTTGGCGGCGATTACGACGCTCCCCGAGCCGCCCTCCGCCGCCGCTTTTTTGGCGATAATGTTCCGCGAGGTCTTAACCCCGTCGACGAACTCGAACGGCTGAGCGGTAACCTCGTAGCCGAACGAAACGAGCTTGGATTCTATGCGCTCCGCCGCAAGCTTTTCCGATTCCGTATACGAAAGCCGCGCGCCCGCGTCGCCGTCGGGGAACTCCGCGCTCACGTTCAAAAATTCGCGCAGTCTTTCGTCGGCGGCGGCGGCCGTAAGGCATTCTTGCGGCGCGTCAAAATTATACCCGCCCGACGCGGCGGGCTTCGCGCAGGCGGAGGCAAAAACGGCGAGCGCGGCGGCAATAAGAACGCGGAGCGTCTTTTTCATAGCGGCAACCCCGCAAAAAACGTCGCGACGAGCGGATAGGCGATCGCGTAGAGGGCGCCCAATTGCGTGAGAACGCGGCTTCGGCGCGGCTTGTCGACGTAGCGTCGGCAAACGTAGAACAGGTACAAAATAAACGCGCCCGTGTAGCAGACGAACGGAATCACGACCGCGCCCGCGACGGCTACGAGCGGCGATATCAGGTACAGCAGAGTCAGCGGCGCTATGACGAGGTTCGCGGCGATTACAAAAAAGCGCAGCGAGCGTTTAAGGTCGGTACAGACGGCGCCCAAATACGGCGTAAGCGTGCGGAACGTAAAACGCGACACGAGCTCGGTCATCCCCCACGGGAAAATTCCGCCGAAGAGGAACGCGAAAAAGATATTCGACAGCCACACGCTTTGCCACGGCGGCGACATATACGAGAGTATCCGCGCGAACGGGCCGCGCGCCAAAAAAAGCTCCGCCGCGCAAAACGACAGATAGAGGCAAAAGCCCGCGATCCGCGAGTCGATTTTCTTTTCTAAAACGGGCATCACGCGCCGTCGCCCTCCGATAAAATTTTCATAACGCAAAGCTCGAGCGCCGCCGCGTCGGTGAGCGTTCCGGACTTAAAGGCGTAGTCGGCGCGGTTAAGAAGGTCGCAAACCGCTTTAAGACGGCGCGGCGTGTAGCGTGCCGCCTGTTCGCCCGCCTTCTGCGCCGCGTAGCTTTTTACGCCCAACAAACGCGCCAAATCGGGGTCGTTCTTGTTTACCGAGGCGAACAGAAGCCGCCTAAAATGCGAATATATAAGCCCTAACAGCGTCGCGGGAGCCGCCCCCGTCGCAAGCAAGGTTTTAAGAATTTGACCCGCCGCCGCGCCGCGTTTTGCCGCGACCGCCTCGGACAATTCGTAAATCTTAAAGTCTAATTCCGGCGTAACGGCAAGTCCGACGTCCGCGCTTTCGATAACGCCGCCCGCCTTAAACGCGCAAAGCTTTTCAAGCTCCGACGCGATCCTGAACATATAGCCGTTGCAGGAGCGTATCAAAAGCCGCGCCGCGTCCTTAGTCGCCGAGCACCCGCGCTTTGCCGCCGCCGCGCTTATGTATGTCAAAATGTCGTCCTCGCTTTGGCGGCCGCAGTCGACCGGCTCGCTCAAATTCACTACGGCGGAAAAATTTTCGGCAAGCGCCGTTTGCACGAACACAAGCACCGACGAGGGGTTCGGATTTTTTAGATATTCGACGATCGGCTCCGGCGCGCCGGAAAAATTTTCGGCTATCACCACGCGCACCGCGTCCATAAGCGGCAGTAGCTGCGCCGCCTCGACAAGCCCCCGCGAGTCCGACGAATCGCAAAAATACGACACGTTAAACTCCGGCGACACCCTTACGAGCGACTTAAATTGCGCCGCCGCCCGTTCCGATATAAAGCCGTCGTCGCCGAACAAAAGATAGCACGGCCTCAACCGTCCGTCCGCGATATGCTTTTTCAGAGCGGAAAACTTCATACGTCTATTTTAGCACATTTCACAAAATCGCGCAACCGTTTCCGACCCCTCCCCGGAATTTTTAACGGATTTTTGACCGCCCGGGCTATTCGATTTTTTGCAGATTATCCTCGTCGGCTAAAAAGTCGGGAGTTTCCTCGTCGGGGATTTCAAATTCGTTGTATATGCTGACCTCCGTCGCGGGGACGGCGTTGGCGGTTTTCTCCTCTAAAATTTTGATGCTTTCGAGCAACATTTCGTAGTCGGGCAATTGGGTTATGTCGTCGATTTGAAAGCGCTTCAAAAAGACGTCGGTCGTGCCGAATAAAAGCGGCTTGCCCACGGCGTCGCGGCGGCCCGCGACCTCGATAAGGTTATGCTTTAACAAAAGTTGGATGGCGTAGTCGCAATTGACGCCGCGAATCTGTTCGACCTCTAAACGCGTTATGGGCTGTTTGTAGGCGATTATGGCGACCGTTTCGAGCGCGGCGGTCGACAGCTCTTTTTCCTTAACCGGGTTTAGGACGAGCGCGACGGCGTCGGCGTAGGCGGGGTTTGTGCCGAGCTGTATTTTGCCGCCGTATGTAATAAGATGTATGCCGCACTTGCCGCCGTACTTCTTTTTTAGGCGCGAAACGGACGCTTTGATTTCGCTCGTCTGCATACCCAAAAGCTCGGCGACGTCGCCGACCGCTATGCCGTCGCCCGATACGAACAACAGCGCCTCTAAAACCTCGTCGATTAGCTCGATTTTCATAATGCTATACCTCTACTACCTCTACTCTAAAATACTCTAAAAAAACGGACTTTATGAACGGACTTTCAAACAAAACGGACTTTATGAACGGCTCGTATGTCAGTATTTTTTTATAAGGATATCCCCGAACACCTCGTTCTGCTCCGCCCGCGCGTACTGCGCCTTCAAAAGCTCCAAAAGCGCCTGAAACGTCGTTATAATCTCGCTTTTGGTATAGTATGCGTCGAATAGTTCAAAAAAACCGACCTCGTCGCGCACCAAAAGAACGTCCTTTATGCGCGCGATTTTTTCGGCGACGGTAAAGCGGTCAAGCTCGATTTTGCGCTGAGGCGCGGCGAGGGCGCGTTTTTCCAGCTTTAAGAACAGCTTTTGTAGCGCGCGCATAAGCCCGTCCTTATTCATATCTTTAAGCACTACCACGGGGTCGCCCACCGTGTCGTCCGGCTCCTTAAAAAACACGCCGACCGTCTCGATTTCTTTCAGCTTTTGCGACGCCTCCTTGTAAAGGCGGTACTCCTCTATCTTTTGAATAAGCTCGCGCTTGGGCCCCTCGGTTTGATCGTCGGCGGGGTCGGCGGGCAGCAACGACTTAGATTTAATTTCGATAAGAATCGCGGCGACCTCGATAAATTCCGACGCCTTTTCAAGATCGACGGAACCGAGCTGCTCCATATACGAAAGATACTGCTCGGTTATCGACGAAACGAATATGTCCTCGATTTTGATTTTTGCCAGCTTGACAAGGTGCAAAAGCAGGTCGATCGGCCCCTCGAAACGGTCAAGCTTTATGTTATAGTTGACGTACTCGCCCGAGCTTCTCAGCTTTTCGATATACTCGTCGAGCGCGGCGGATTTTTTTTCGTCAAAAGCGGCGTTGTCCGTCATCAAAACAGCCCCCAAAACATAATAAAGCCGTTGCGGATCATCAGCCCGACACGGCCGATATACAGCCCGAACAGGTCGACGTACATAAAGCCCGGCCAATATGCGATAAGATTGAGGGCGTCGATCAAAATGTGAATTCCGATAAGACCGAGCAAAATAAAGCGGCCGTATTCGCGCAAAAATCTTGTAACGGGGTTAGAGTAGCGCGTGAACGCCTCGACGACGCGGAAGCCGTCGAGCGGGTAAAGCGGAATCAGATTAAACAAAAACAACGACACGTTTATGGCGAGCATATAGTAAAAAAAGTAGAAGAAAAAATAGACGAACGACGTCGCAACCGCCGCCGCGCCGCCGCTCCCGCCCGCGACGCCAACGGCCGTCTTGTTGATCAAAACAAGGAATCCCGCCGAAATAAACGCCAACAATATATTGACCGTAACTCCGGCGATCGCCACCGTAAAAATTCCGCGCGTCCGGCGCTTAAAGTTGTACGGGTTGACGGGTACGGGCTTTGCGTAGCCGAAGCCCGCTATCATAAGCATAAAAAATCCTATCGGATCAAAGTGTTTAAGCGGGTTTAGGGTGAGTCTGCCCGCCGCCTTAGCCGTGTAATCGCCGTTCCAAAGCGCGACCCGCGCGTGCGCGTACTCGTGCAGCGTTATCGAAATGACGACGCATAAAAAAATGATTATAAAATGTAAAATGTCGTACGATTCGTAAATCAATCGGTATCTCCTTCAAGGCGCTCCGGGCAAACGTCGCGCGACAAAAGCTCGTCGTAGGTTTGCGGCCTTATTATATAGTCGGCTTTGCCGTCCTTAACAAGCACCATAGGGGGTATTCTGTTGCGGTTATAATTGCCCGCCATCGAATAATTATACGCGCCCGTGCTAAACACCGCCAATATATCGCCCGGCTCGGCCTTCGGCAAAAACGCGTCCTTGACAAGCATATCGCCGCTTTCGCAGCACTTGCCCGCGACCGTAACCGTTTCGACGGGTTTTTCGAGCGCGCGGTTTGCGAGCATAGCCTCGTACTTTGCCTCGTAGAGGGCGTAGCGCGGATTCTCGAACATACCGCCGTCGACCGAAATATATTTTTTGACCTTTTTAATGTCCTTGACCGCGCCCACCGTGTACAGCGTCGTTCCCGCCTCTCCGACGACGGAACGGCCCGGCTCGAATATGAGCCGCGGCGGCGTAAGCGCCTTTTCCGCTATGCAGTCGATCAGCTTTTCGACTATCGCGTCCACGTATTCGGACGGCTTTAAGGGCTTGTCCTCGTCGGTGTAGGTAATGCCGTAGCCGCCGCCCAAATTGAGCTCCGAAACGCCCGCGTTAAGCTCCGTCGCGACCGTTTTAATAAAGTCGGTCATTTTATCGACCGCAAGCTTAAAGGGCTTTAATTCAAAGATTTGCGACCCTATATGGCAGTGCAGTCCGGTAAAGTCCAGATTGTCTGTTTTAAGTATAGCCCCGATAGCGGCGAGCGCCGAGCCGTCCGCGATAGCAAAGCCGAACTTGCTGTCTACCCGCGTGGTCTGAATAAAGCGGTGCGTGTGCGCGTCGATGCCGGGGTTAACGCGAACCAAAACGCGCATACGCTTTCCGGCGGCGGCGCAAACCGCGTCGAGCCGCCCCGCCTCGTAAAGGCTGTCGACAACCACGGCGTGGACGCCCGAACCGACCGCTAATTTAAGCTCGGAATCCGACTTGTTGTTGCCGTGAAAATATATCGTATCCGCGTTAAAGCCGGCGCCGAGCGCCGTCAAAAGCTCGCCCTCCGACACTACGTCCGCCCCCAAGCCCTCGCTTGCCACAATCTTATATACGGCCTTACACGAGAGCGCCTTCGAGGCGTAGCACACCAGGCTGTCGGGGTACTTGTCCTTTAACACCGCGTAAAAGTCGCGGCACACGGCGCGGACGCGCTCCTCGTCGAGGACGTAGAGCGGCGTGCCGAATTTATGCGCGAGCGTTACCGCGTCGCAGCCGCCTATTTGCAGCCGCCCCTCGGAATTGATATTCATAGTATCCGTAATTTTCATAAGAATATCATAACATATTTTTATCTTACAGTCAACCGTTATGACCCTATTGGCGAGTTTACGTTTCCTATTATAATCATCAAAAAAACAGCCGAAAAGCCGTACTATGTCAGACATAATACGACTTTTACGATTATTTCAACATAATATTTGCCGCCGTCACGGGATTGTTTCGGTGCCACGCTACCATTTATCGATAAAGCCGTCGACAATATCGAGATACGTCAGGCGTCCGACGGCGTTCGCGGCGATTAAGTCCGCCTCGCCCACCGGCTCGCCGCCCAAAAACACACGGAGCTTGCCTATAACCTGCCCCTCGGCGACGGGCGCGGTTAACTCCCCCACATCCTCGCTTATACTAAGCTCGGCGGGCGTATTCTTTTTGACAAATACCGACAAGTCCGACGCCGGAACGCCCTTGACCGTCGCCTGCTTGCCGCGCAAAACCGCGTGATCCGCGCCGCTGCCCACGCCGTTTTCGACAAGGCGGCGCGTTTCGTAATTCGCGAATCCGTAATTAAACAGTTTGGCGTTTTGTGCGTTGCGTATTTTAGAGGACTCCGCGCCCATAACCACGCTTATAAGTCTTGTGGCTCCGCGCTTGGCGGTGGCGGACAAGCAATATTTAGCCTCGTTCGTAAAGCCCGTTTTGCCGCCGTCGCACCCCTCGTAGGCGCGGATCAGCTTGTTGGTATTCGTAAGGGCGGTTACGCGGCCGGACGGGTGCTTAAAGTCGAACATCCATATCGCGGAATAATCAAAAAACAGCGGGTGCTTCAACATTTCGCGGCTCATAACGCCCACGTCGTAAGCGCAAGAATATTGATCCGGCGCGGGCAGTCCCGTACAGTTTACAAACCGCGTGTCCGCGAGCGCGAGCGCGGCGGCTTTTTCGTTCATTCTGTCCACAAAGCCGCTTACGCTCCCGCAGACAGCCTCGGCGACGGCCACGCACGAATCGTTCGCGGACGCGACTATTATCGACTTTATCAGCTCGCCCGTTTTGTACGCGGCGTTCGCGTCCAAAAACGCCTGCGAGCCGCCCATAGACGCGGCCGTTTCGCTCGCGACTATATCGGCGTCGACGTTCATTTTGCCGTTTTCGATCTCCTCGAACGTTATAAGCAGGGTCATTATCTTGACCATACTCGCGATCGGCAAACGCTTGCGCGCGTTCTGTTCAAATACGACCGTACCGCTTTGGGCGTCCATCAAAAGCCCCGATTCGGCGTCGACCGAAAGCGCGTCCGCGGCCGCCTTAACCGGCAAGGCGCTTTTTAACGCGGCGGCAAGGCAGACCGCCGCCCCCAAAAGCCCCGCGACGCACAGCATTGTTACCCTTTTGAACCTTATCATAGACCCTTCCCCCAATGTGATTATATTATTAGTGGTATCTTTTGCAAATTCGTTGACAAATATCCTTAAAAACTCTATAATATTTTTAACAGAGGTTTAGATATGACATTCGACGACATTAAACACACGGACGAAAACGGCGCGGAATTTTGGCTCGCAAGGGAATTGCAAGAGGTTTTACAATATAAGGAATGGCGTAATTTCAGCAAGGTCATCGATACGGCAAAAATCGCTTGCAAGATAAGTCAAGTCAATGTTTTCGATTGTTTTGTTGAGGTCAACAAGCCAATAATTAGCGGTAAAGGAAAAAAAGAAAATATCAAAGACTACCGCCTTAGCCGCTACGCCTGCTACCTTATAGTAATGAACGGCGACCCGCGCAAAGGAAAACTCCGGATAAGTGGGGCGGGTTTAAGGCAACGGATTTTTTAGACGGAAATTGACTTGTTTTTGTAGGCAATAGCACCGCTATTGTCAAAAAAAGAGGGAAATTTACGGCAAAAAAGACGCGTCTTAAAGCCGCCTAAACTTGTCCGGAGTTTTCATAAAAGTTATTGCGCTCGGGCAGACGTATTTTGCGGTAAAAACGCGTCAGCAGGAATTACAGGAGCTTTACCACCTCTTAAACGAGGACGAACGCCGGCTGTTTATTCGCGGCGATATTAAGCAAAAGAATATGCTGTTGTTTGCCGCCGCGCAAACCGCCGGAATATCGACGCAAAGGGAATACGCGGTATTTCAAGACTACGGCTACATAGGGCTTTACGGCGGCGAAACGGCAAAAATTATTGCCGCCCGAAAGGGCTTGCCGAGCGGCGCGGAAATCCTTGACCATATGGGAAGCGAGGAGCTTGCGGCAAATCTGTTCCGCATAACGCAGACGGAAGCCAAAATCAAGCGCGACGACGTAAAAACGCCCGCCGACGCGAACGCGACGCACAAGCAGGTCGGGGAATCCGTCCGTAAGACAATAAAGGAGCTCGGCGGCACAATGCCGGAAAACCTTCCTACGCCCGATAAAAGCGTTAAGGAGCTTGAAAGCGAAACGCGCAAGCAAATAAACGGCGCGGACGGAACCGCCGACTAGCCGCCCCGCGCCATAACTTTTTTTTGCCAAAAAACTCCGAACAAGTTTATGCGCCTTTAAGAGGAGCCGCTTATCCGGAGTTTTCTATAACGTAATGCCCAAGACCAGCAGCGCCGCCAGCGCCGACTCGGTTAAACAAACGGCGGCGGCGGCGAGGGCGGCGGAAAGGGCGGCGGCAAAGCCGTCGGCGAGCGCGACGGCGTAGGAGTCCGACCGGCGGCGGCGGAAACGGCTTTTTGAAAGAGTGTCGACGCAAAGACAGGCGAACACGAACATATACGCGAGCAGGCACGGAACGGTACAGACGGCGGCGACGGGCAGAAAGGCGGTTTTTAGAACCGCCGCGCAAACGAACGCCGCGCGCGCGTTCATAAAGCAAAAGAACAGGTACGGCAAAATATTCAAAACGGCGGTATAGATTCGGTGCGAGAGCAGCAGCATAACGGCGCATACCGCCGTTACCGACAAAAGGCGCGGAAAAAAATAGCCGAAAAAACCCTTAGAGCCGACTATAAGCCGATAGATATTATAGCGTTTTACGGTGTCGAGCGCCTCCGCTCCGTCAAGAAGATAGGCGCTGCGCACGCCCGCCGCCGCCGCCAAAATTCCGGCGGCAAAAAGCAAAATCAGCCGCCCCCTGTTGTTCCTTACAAAGTCGGAAAAATCGTAAAATGCGGAGCGCAAGCCGATTCTTAGCACATATTAAAATATGTCCGATTTCACCGGATTATGACGGACAAGAATCGTCCCTATAAACACAAATATATTTCATGCTTATACTTTCGCGCCAGCAAAAATCTTTTTAGAATCGAGGTTATAAACACGGCGTTGCTGATTTTGCCGTCGACGATAAGCGAGGACGGGAACAGATTATCCGCGTCTTTAAGGCGCAGCGTTTTGTACGCCGACCGTATCGCGGACGCTATCGAAAGCTCGACCGCCTTCGGGGTAACGTTAAATTTGTCGGCGCACATTTCGTAAAGAATTTTTACCGTCGGCGGCAGCTTTTCGTTCTTTACACAGTACGTCAAAATACCGTAAAGGTACGTATGGCCGCGGTCCGCCGTGTTGAACCCCAGCTTGTTCAAAAAGTCCATTACGGACACGTCGACGTTGTAGTCGTCGTTAAACGACAGAACCACGTCGCGTTCGCCTATAAACGAACCGCAGCCCGACCAATTCCAAACGATATCGTCGGGATTGCCGTCGTCCGCGTCGACGTCGAAAAGTCTTTTTCTTTCAGCGTTAGCCATATCGCGCCTCCTCTAAAAATTTCGGTCGCGCCCTCGGGCACTCTCTTATTATATTTTAACATAACTTCGGGTGCTTAACAAGGAAAGTTTTACCATTTTTTGAAAAAAATCAAAAAAAGTATTCGCCGGTCGCAAAATTAAATATAATATAGGGATAGCCGCCGGGCATAATAAAATTTTTAGGGCGCAACGCCTCGTCGTGAATAAAGAAGTTGCTTAAATATATTCTGTCGTTCACAGGTTCGAGGTACGTCGCCGAGCGAATCAACGCCGCGCCGTCAAAAAGCGCGGAATCGGGCGGCGTCCGCGCCTTGTAGCTAAAAAACAGCGCGGAATTTTCGGCGCCGTCGGCGGTAAAGCTCATTTTGTAGGCGGCGAATTTACCGTCCGCGTAGACTCCGAAAAAGCCGCCCGGGAGCGTATCGCCCTCGCCGAACAAGCGGAACGCGCCGCGAACGGCGTCGGGCAGCGCCGTCAGTCCCCCGATAGTTTCGGTATCGGGCGAATAAATCCGCCGTATCTTAAAGCGGGCGGCAAGACGCGCGATGCTTTTAGCGGCGCGCCCGTCCGTGCGGGAGGCGTAAACGGCGTCGATCACCGTAACGTTGTTGCGCCTTAAAGCGCGGCTCACGTTGCGGTAGTCCTCCAAATCGCCCACCACGTACCAGCCGCCGCCGCTTTCGACTACGCTCGTAACCCCGCCGTAGCCGCTCACCGCGATAATAACCCCCGAGGCGGGCGGCGCGTTCTGCAAAAGGACGCACGTTACGAACGCGCCGACGCAGGCGAGCGAAAGGAACGGTTTTATAACCGCCGTTTTGCCGCGCAGCATTACGAAGCGGCTCACCGTAAAGTAGAGCGGATAGCACAAAAACGCTATCCAGCCCGTTCCGGCGATAAGAACGGAGTACGGCAACTTGGCGATATTTTCGGCTATAAAATCGACGACGACTATGCCGACGCCGCCGACCGTCAGTACGACGCCCGCTTTCGGAAAGGCGACGGCAAAAAGCGAGCATAAAAGCACGGCGGAAAACGCTAACGATATAAGCGGCATTACCAACAGGTTGGTCAAAAGCGAATACGGCTGAAATTCGCCTATCGCGGCCGTCATAGCGGGCAGAACGCCTATTTGCGCCGAAACGATAACGGCGGCGGACTCCGCTATCGGCCTTGTAAAACGCCGATTCATAAATTCGCTCCGGCACAAAAAATTTTTTACGGGGCGGCTAAACAGAATTATGCCGAATACCGCGCCCACGCTCATTAAAAATCCGATCTCGAACAAATAGACGGGCAGCGGTATCAGCACGGCGCAGTAGGCGAACGCCAAAACGCTCGGCGCGTCGCGGTTGTACCCCAAAATTCGCGCAAGCAGACCGATTAAACACATAGCCGCCGCGCGCATTACCGACGGCGAAAATTCCGCGATCGCGGCGTACAGTCCCAAAAATACGGCGGTAATAAAAAACGCCGCAACTCTGTGCAGGCGCATTTTTTTCATAATAACGGCGACGAGCGCGGCGAAAAATCCGACGTGCAGACCCGACACCGCAAGCAGGTGTCCGAGTCCCGCCGCCGAATAGTAGTCGCGGATTTCGTCGCCTATCGCGCTTTTGCCGCCAGTGAGCATACCGAACGCCGTCGCGCCGTAATCGGGGCCCATATTCGCTATTAAGGCGGCCTTTAATTTTTCGGAAAAGCCTTTAAGCCCCGTCGCCGCCCTCGGCGTGAACACGACCGTTTCGCCCTTCTTTAACGTTACGGTATGGCGGATTTTGGAGCGGAACGCGTAAGCGTTCATTTTGTTTTCGTCCTTATTATAAAGCGGATACGCCTCCACCCGCGAGGTGAACGTAAGAACGTCGCCGGGCGCGGCGTATTCGGTAAGCTCCGAAACGCCGTCGTAGATATTCACCGCGATTTTGCCGCGCGTACCGCCCCTTTTGTTGTCCGCGATTACGGCGCCTATGACGACGCGGCAGGCGCCGTCGCCGTAGCGCTCGACGTCGTCGACTATGCCGCTAATAAAATGGCGTTCGCCGTCCGTAAGCGTTTCGTCGTGCCACGCGTTCACCGTGAGCGTAAAGACCCGGAACGATACCGCCGACAAAACTCCCGCTATAATCAAAGCGGCAAACTCGAACGGACACCGTTTTGGTGAGTACTTTGTCAGACATAGTATGGAAATCAGCGCCAAAACCGCCAAAAACAGGGTTAAACCGAGCGCGGGCGACGACAGCGTCAGCCTCGCCGCGAGTACCGCGACCGTAACGCAAACCGCCGTAACGAGCGCCGCGCGGAAATTAATAATTCTCGCGGGGACGTTCCCCCTCCCGTTTAACGCGACGTTTTGCATATGCGACGCCCCCGACTAATTAGGAATCAATCTTTTTTATGCTTATCGGTACTATGCCTGTCTTTAAGAACCCGCAAAACTTGATTGAACGTAACGCCTCTGTCGTTCATCAAAACGAACGTGTGATAATATAAATCCGCAAGCTCGTTCAAAAGCTCGTCCTTATCGTCCTTCATTGCGGCGATAATGACTTCGGAGCTTTCCTCCCCCACCTTTTTACAAATTTTTTCGCGGCCTTTTTGCAAAAGATAATTCGTATACGAGCCATCGACGGGCTTGTTGCGGCGCGATTCGATCGTGCTTTCAAGCTCGCGCAAAACGTCCGGGTCGGCAATATCCTCGAACACCGTTTCGTTATTAAAAAAGCACGAGTACGCCCCCGTGTGGCACGCCGCCCCGGTTTGAACGACGCGCATCAAAACGCAGTCGTTGTCGCAATCGGTGCAGAGCGAAACCACGCGCTGAAAATGTCCGCTCGTTTCGCCCTTGCGCCAAAGAGCGTTGCGGCTGCGGCTAAAATAGTGCGCCTCGCGCGTCGCGAGCGTCTTATCGAGCGCCTCGGCGTTCATATACGCCTGCATAAGCACCCGCCCCGTATAAGCGTCCGCGGTAATAACAGGCACAAGCCCGTCCTTGCCGAACTTAACGTCCTTCATTCCTCACCGTCCTCCCTTGGCGTATTCAGCAAATTCAACGCCGCCAAATAATCGCTCCTGCCGTCAAGAACGCGGTAGACTTTAACCGTGTCGCCGTCGATTCTAAACAGCACGACATAGGGCTTTTGAAGGCGCGCGCGCAAATCGGTTTCAATCCCGAATTTCTTTTTTAACTCGCCGTATGCGAGCGGATTATCGGCTAAGCCCTCGACGGCGCGAAACAGCTTTTCCGCCGTTCTATTCGCCGCCGACGGATTGTCCGACGCTATGTAATCGCGTATACCGCTTATGTCGCGGTATACGATAGCGGGAATATCTAAAAAATATCTCATCGATTACACTCCAAGTTCTTGTCGAAGCTCTTCGATCGTCATATGCGGCTCATTTTTGAAAGATTCATCCGCCTCGCGTATCTTTTCAAAAAGGATATTTTGGGCTTCGGCTTTCGACATAGCGGGTAGCTTGACCTCGAACGGCAGT
>JAISMM010000040.1 GCA_031276725.1 Clostridiales bacterium
GTGGTTGATTGTATTTGCAGGCGGTGTGTCTGGCGGCGGCGCGTCCGACCCCCAACCACCCCGTCGGCGTTCGCCGCCACCCCTCCACGGAGGGGAATTCAAGGGACGCGCCGATAGCGGCGGACTAGCTATCGGGAAGGATTGTTAAGCGGTTCGCCGACCAACCGCCAAAAATTCCCCTCTGTGGAGGTGTGCCGCGTTAGCGGCGGGATGGTTGTTTGCCTGTCCTGCAAACGGCAAACTGTTCGCCGACAAGCCGCCAAAAAATTCCCCTCCGGGGAGGGGTGCCGCGTTAGCGGCGGGGTGGTTGATTGTATTTGCAGGCGGTGTGTCGGGCGGCGGTGCGCGCGACCCACGACCACCCCGTCGGCGTTCGCCGCCACCCCTCCACGGAGGGGAATTCAAGGGACGCGCCGAGAGCGGGGTAGTACGACAATGTTTTTTACCCAAAAAACATAGTAATCATATATGTTAGAACAGTAAACGACTAAAATCACACGGAAAGGAACGCGATATGTTTAATTTTAGCTACATAATTAAATTTTTTGTACCCATAATAAGCGTGTTGCCCACTACGCTGCTTTTGGTGTTGGTTTCGGCGGTTTTAGGGGTAATAATAGGGGCGGTCATCGCGATAATCAGAGTCGAAAAAATACCCGTACTCCGCCAAATTTGCGCCGTCGCGGTTTCGTTTTTTCGCGGCACTCCCATACTCATTCAAATGTTCGTCGTCTATTACGGATTGCCGCTCCTGCTTTTGGGAGTCGGCATCGACATAATGCGTTGGGACAAAATGCTGTTCATCTATATAACGTTCGGGCTTAACGTGGGCGCGTTTTTATCGGAGGTGTTCCGCTCGTCCATACTGAGCGTACCTAGCTCGCAGTGGGACGCCGCCGCTATGGTCGGCCACGGCAAGGCGCGCGCTTACCTAAGCGTCATAGTTCCCCAAGCCGCCGTAATAGCCATACCGAGCCTGTCCTACACCTTTATAATGCTGTTCCAAGATACCTCGCTCACCTTCGCTATGGGCGTGGTGGACGTAATCGGCAAGGCTCAGCTTTTGGGCGGCCGCATATTCCACACCATGGAGGGCTATTTTGTGGCGGCGATCATATTCATAACCTTTTCGATCCTTATCGAAAAAGGGTTCGCGCTCCTCGCCAAGCGGCTTAATACGCAGGGCAAGATCTTTAAGGGCTGATTAGGAGCGGCAAAGAGGGATGCCCGGCACAGACCGCCACTACTCACAAGCAGATTAAATACCTTATATAAACGACAAACCGGAGAGGATAGACAATGAATAAACGATGTTGAAAGTTAAATTAAAGAACGTAAAAGAACGGCGCAAAACCGGTCGGCGTTTCGCTTTGGTATTTAATCATAGTTCGTTTATTGCGGAAGCCACCTTACAAACCCATAATCAAAATAAAAAATAAACAAAATTAAAAGGAGAAACAATTTTTATGAAAAAAGTATTCAGAATATTAATCGCGGCGGCGTTAACTGCGGTATTTTCGCTCGGGTTCGCCGGCTGCAAAAAGGGCGCTACGGTCATTATCGTAGGAACGGGAAATTCGGACTACCGTCCGTTTATCTATCAAAAAGAGGACGGCTCGCTTACGGGGCTCGACCTTGAAATTTTGTACGAGGTCGACCGCAGGTTAGAACAGTACGAATTCAAGTACGAAAAGTATGCGTTCGAGCAAATACTTACCTCGCTTCAAGCTAACAAAATCGATATAGGCGCGCACGAGTACGAGTACAACACGCAACGCGCCGAAGCGTACCTTTACGGAACCGAAAGCTACAACACCTACAACAGCTACGTAAACGTTAGGGTCGGGAGTGATTACGCCGCGTATACGTCGATAGACGATTTTGCTACGCCTAGCGGCAACGGGCCGGTTATATTGGTATCGCCCGGGTCGAATTACGAGCGTTTTGTTTCTAACTACAACGCGACGCACACAAATCAGCTCAATTATAAGTCCGTTCAGCTTAACGAGGCTACGCTCGGCGGACTCCTCGACGGCACGTTCGACGCTTTTCTTTCTACACCGGCGGATTTAGCGGCTCTTTACAATCCGCTTTTTAGTCAGTACAGCCAAGGAACGATACAGTATACCAAAATCAACAGCCCTAAGCATACTATCGAATCCGGCGCGTTCTATCTTTTCCAAAAGACGAACGAGGCGTTGCGCGACGCGGTAGACGGCGCTATCAAGGCGATCAAAGCCGACGGCACATACGACAGAATCTACAAGGAACAGGTTACCGATTACTATGCAAACTCTTAACAAGTTTAGGCGACTTTAAGACGCGTCTTTTTTGCCGTAAATTTCCTTCTTTTTTTTGACGATAGCGCCGCTATTGTCTGCAAAAACAAGTCGATTTCTATCTAAAAAATTCGCCGGCTTAAAGCCGCCCCGCTTATTCAGAGTTTTCTACGCCGCACACCGATAAGTTGCGGTAAAAAAAGCGTACGGGCGACACACGGAGGGTCAAAAAATGAATTTCAGCTTTCAATTTATGTTCGAGGTTTTTTTGGCCGCCCTCGGGGCGGTTCCTAAAACGGTTTTCCTCGCGGTCGTTTCGGTCGCGATAGGTATCGTTTTCGGGCTGCCCGTCGCCCTTGTCCGCTTTTACCGCATAAGGGTCGCCGATCAAGCGTTCAAATGGTTCGTAACGATTATCAAGGGTATTCCGGCGGTTCTTATGATGCTCACGCTCTATCTGCTTTTAATAAGCAACCTAAAACTAAAAATCTCGTCCGAAGCCGTTACGGTTATCGCGCTGTCGATTATGTCTACGACCGGAATGTCCGAGATTTTTCGCGGCGCGTTAAACTCGATCGATAAAAGCCAATTCGACGCGGCGTACTCCGTGGGCCACACCACCGCGCCGACTCTTTTAAGGGTCGTTCTGCCCCAAATAGTTCCCGTATCGATTCCTATGCTGTGCAACGTCTGCATAGGTATGATTAAGGCCGTCGCGCTCGGCTCGCTTATCGGCATAGTGGATATTATGAATACCGCCGTGCTGAAAGCGTCGCTAAACTACCGCTATTTAGAGGCGTACTTTGCCGCCGCTATAATCTATTGGGCGCTGTGTATTCTTATGGAACAGGCGTTCAAGGCCGTTGAAAGAAGTTTTAATAAAAGAATAAGGAAGGCTAGGGTATGCTAGACGACAATTCGATTGAACCGACTACCGAACCGGATAAGAATTCCGTTGCGTCGGAGTCCGAACCGAAAAGCTCCGCCGCGCGGGACGCCGAACCGCATAAGGGTTCGGTTATGTTGGAGGTTAAGAACATAAGCAAATCTTTCGGCAAGCTGCGGGTTCTAAAAAATATCGACCTTACCGTCAACGAGGGCGAGGTCGTCGCGATTATCGGCCCGAGCGGCTCGGGCAAGACTACGCTTTTGCGCTGTCTTAACTTTTTGGAGCGCGCCGACGAGGGCGTTTTGACTATCGACGGACTTTCGGCGGATCTAAAAAAGACGACCGCAAAACAGCGGCTCGCCTTGCGCCGCAAAACGGCGATGGTCTTTCAAAACTACGCCCTGTTTTTGAATAAAACGGCGAGGGAGAACGTTACGGAGGGGCTTATCGTCTCTAAAAAAATGAAGAAAGCCGAGGCGCGGACGCTCGCGGAGGAATACCTTAAAAAGGTCGGGCTTACCGACAAGTACGACGCAAAGCCCTTCGAGCTTTCGGGCGGTCAGCAACAGCGGGTCGGCATAGCCCGCGCGCTCGCCCTTAACCCCAAGGTGATACTTTTCGACGAGCCGACAAGCGCGCTCGACCCCGAAAAGGTCAACGAAATCTTAGACGTTATTTGCGTCGTCGCCTCCGGCGCGACGGCTATTATCGTTACGCACGAAATGCAGTTCGCCTACGACGTCGCCACACGCGTGATCTTTATGGACGAGGGCGAGATTGTCGAGGACGGCACCCCAAAAGAGGTTTTCGACAATCCCAAGACCGAACGCACGGCGCAATTTTTGTCGCGCTTCAATATCAACCGCAATATAGAATACATAATTTAACGCTATGAAAGGACGTGATTTAACGCTATGAAAGACGTAACCAAAAACGCAAAATTTATTGAAATTACCGACGGCGGCGGCATCCTGAAATTGCGCTCGCTCGCGCTCGAAATATATTCGGAGCTTTACGGCGATTTTGGCGGGGTCGAGGGCGTCGAAGCCCTAATCGAGGAAAAATTTTCCGTCGAAAAATTTTTGACCGCCATCGGCGAAAAACGCGCGCGCTGTTTTTTGATTTTTTACAAAAAGCGCCTCGCCGGCTACACCGTGCTAAAATTCGGCGACGGCAGAGCGCTCCTGTCTAAGCTGTATTTCAGAAAGGAATTCCGCGGTCTCGGGCTCGGCCGCGTCGCTATGGAACGCCTTAAACGACTCGCCGCCGCCGCAAACTCCGACGACCTTTGGCTTGTCGTTCTAAACACCAATTCCGGCGCCGTCCGCTTTTACGAGCGCGAGGGCTTTGTCCCCACCGACCGCGTTTCCCCCCTCGTCTACGAGGATCACCCGCCCGAAAATATGTCCTCCCTCATCCCTATGTCGCTAAAACTTTAATTTATTTTGTAGCCGCCGCCTTAACGCCGGCCCCGCTTATTCATAGTTTTCTGTCCAAAAATCGTCAACAGCCGCCAAAAGTTGCGATCGGGGATTTCTATGCCGAGGGGGAGAGTCGGTTGGGCGCGGGCGTAAAGATTGCGTGCGGCGAGAGAGGATGCGGCATCGGCGCGGGCGGCGGAAAGCGACGGGAAAAGTCCGACGCAAGCCGAGTTCGCGCCGGTTATAAAGGCGGAGTCGTCGCCGATGGAGGAAAGAGACGGCGAGCGCAAATTAATATCGGACCCGAACGTGGTCGCGGCGAGGGTGCTGCCGACGTTACTCATTGCGCCCGCCCTATCGCCGTTTATCTTTGTTTTTAGATACATATAGAAATATCCTTGATATTTTTAATTTCACATTTTCTTTACGCTTGAATTATGCTGCGCTTTAACAATATTGCCATTCTTAGGAAAAAATTAAACCCATATAAAATTAATGCGACAATCCGTCCGCATAAAAAGTGATGCGGAAACGCCTAAAAAACGGCAAAAAAGATGTGTCCTAAAAGTCGCCTAAACTTCTCCGAAGTTTTCAAGACACAACAAAACGGGCGCATAAACGTACGTCCGTTTTGTTGTGTCTTGATGACAAGAACGGTCTATATGTCGGGCGAGTTTTGAATTCCGCTTTGATTTTCTAAATCAAAAACGCTCATCGGTCGATATGACGGGAATGAGGAGTAAATCAAAAATCGGGGCTGGGAAATCAAAAGATGGGGTAAATAATCGAAAATCGTAATAAAAAAGACAGTTCTAAGTTTGTGTGATGATTTTGCTTGACTGGTATGGCTTTTTATCACAAAGATTTAGAACTCCCATAAAAAAATCCAAGACTATGGGCTTCAAGTGCTTGAACGGGAGTTATGTTTTCAAAAAAGTTTTTTAATCGCAACATAACGATTTTATTAGCTTTCGCTTTTCGATAGTATTTGCATTGACTTTTATGGTTATTTTTGATAAAATACCGTCAGCGGTACAACGAGTGATACAAGCGCATTGAGCGGAACGAGCGGCTTGAAAAATTTAAAGTTGAGAAGGAGTCGAGTTTGAAACAAAGAAAAGAAGACACGTCATAACGGCACGACAAAAAAGCCGCGCGAAAACACCGCTTAAAAAAGATGACGGGCGCAAGAAGTTAATAAGCTACAATGCCGTACGGGTCGATGAGAACGTAACCGTTATGTTTGGCAAAAGATAGAAGTTGCTCTGCGGTAAGGCTACGGTTAGCGGGAACGGAAACCTCTTTGCGGTAAAGACGGGTTATCGGGTTCGGACTTTTTGAGGATGGAGAAGATTGCGACAAGCAACATCCTGCAAAAAGCGATAATTGCTTTCTTGTGCCCGCGACGCTTTTTGAGCGCAAGATAGCGGTTTTTAATCTCGGGGTGTTTGTCGGAATTGCAAACGAAAAGAGCGCAATGAACGAGAAGCGGTTTAAGATAAGCACCCGCATGGGAAATGCGAGTAGTCTTTTTCTTGCCGGCGCTCTCGTTGTTTTGAGGAACAAGCCCCGCCCAAGAGCAGAGATGTTTGACCGTAGAAAACACGGACATATCCACGCCGATTTCCGACGAGACTGCAATCGCGGAAAAGAGTTGGATGCCCGGAACGGTCATAATAAGGTCGAGTTGGGTGCGGAATTGTTCCGATAACGAGAGAATAACGAATTCAAGATTAGACTTGCATTGCTCGAGGCTGTCCATGTGTGAAACGGTTCCGATTTTATCGCCGTTACATAAAAATATACTTTTCATAACGTGCTCCCTTTGAATTTCTTTTTGTAGTCGACGGGCGTATAGCCCGGTTCGCGGCGATTATCCGGAGCTTTTTAACGCGCGGCGGGATATTCGCGGGGCTTTTGCAGCAGAGCAAAAAAGTCGACGATATAGCCTACGAAAAACAAGCCGAAGGTAAACAAATACAATACTCCGCGCACGGTTTTGCCCTCGTAAAATTTGTGCGCGGCGACGAACCACAAGAATATGAACAGCAGCAGCGCGATATATTTGTTGACCGTCCGCTTACCGTTTGCCGCGCGTTTTTGCGGCGCCGCCGACCGCTCGCCGGGTGCGGACGCTTTGTCGCGCGCGCCGTTTATGCCGTCGTTAATTTTTTGAAGGACGCTTCCCACCGCCAGCGAAAGGGTTTCCTTTATGTCCGTGTTGTCGGTAAACACCTTGCCGTTAAGCTGCGCGTTGCAATGGGGACAAACGGTCGCGTCGCTCGGGCTTCGCGTACCGCAGTATTCGCATTGTCTGTATGCGGCCATTTTTCGCCTCCGTTCGGTTTTATACGGTTATTGTACACCCGATTCTTGCGCAAGTCAACTTTTTGTTATAAAAAACTTAATATTCTAATGCGCTTTTAATGCCGGCCCGATTTTTTATTCGGATAATCGGAATTATTTGCGTTAAAACGGTTGACAAGGCGGATGATTTTTGGTATAGTGTTATATAGTTAGCGATAGATAACGTTATTATCGTTAACTAATAAGATAATCCAATGCTAATGTTATAATCGTCGGCTAATGCCGACCGAAAGGAGACCGTATATGAGAATACCCGTAATATTTTCGACCGTAACGGGCAACGCCTACAAGCTGGCGGCCGCCGCGGCGGAGGTTACGCCCGAACGCATAGGGCCGTACAATATCCGTTACATAACGGGCAAGGACGGTTTGCGCGCCGTCAATTACGTTACCGACGAAATCGTTGTAAAATACGACGTATTTATTTTGACGTATTGGTGCGATTTGGGCAGCGCGGACGAGGACACCCTGGCTTTGCTTTCGCGCCTGAACGGCAAAAAGCTGATTCTTTTGGGGACGTTGGGCGCGCCGGCCGACGGCGCGCACGCGGTTAAGGTGCGCGAAAACGTCGAGGCGGCCGCGTCGCGGAACAATACGGTTCTCGCGCATTATCTTTGCCGGGGGAGCGTAGACCTTTACCGGTCGGATAACAAGCGGCTTGTTCCGGCGGGGCAAAAGGGCAGTCTTGACGAAAAGGGTTACGCCCGCCATCTTGAATCGCAGGGTCATCCCGACGCCGCCGACTTGGCGGAAGCCAAACGCGTCGTTACGGAGGCTTTGGCGAGGTTGCGACTATGACCGATATTTCCGCCGCGGGCGCGGCGCGGCCGGCTCTTGATTCAAGACCGAAGGGTCCGCACATAAAAAAAATGACGGTAATAGCCGTATTGGCGGCGGCGAGCGTTCTTTCGGTAATCGTCTGCGTGGGGATCGGCACCATACGCTTCACGCCCGGCGAATCTCTTAAAGCGCTCTTCGTCGCCGACGACAGCACCGCCAGACTGATCGTTTGGAACCTGCGTCTGCCGCGGGTACTGTCCGCCGCGTTCGTAGGCGTCTGCTTGTCGCTCTCCGGCTGCATTTTGCAGGGCGTTATGCGCAACAATCTCGCCTCGCCCTCCACGATAGGGGTAACGGGCGGGTCGAGCTTTATCGGCTATATGACGCTCGTCGTTTTTCCGTCCTACTACTTTTTGTTGCCGGCGGGTTCTATTATCGGCGCGTTCGTAACCACTATGCTCATCTATATGCTCGCCTACAAAAAGGGGGTGAGCTCCGTACGGATGATCCTGTCGGGGCTTGCGGTATCCGCGCTGTTCGGGGCGTTCAATGACGTTATCCGCACGTTTTTCTCCGAGCGGATAAGCAACGCGTCCGGTTTTTTGGTGGGCGGACTGACGGGCGTTACGTGGGACAAGTTCAAGCTGATACTGCCGTACGCCCTGGCCGGAATATTCGTTTGCGCGTTTTTGCCCGCCAAAATGAACGTGCTTATGCTCGGCGACGAAACGGCTAATTCGTTGGGACTGCGCACAGAGCGGTTTCGCTTTTTCCTTATAGCGGTATCGTCCTTACTTGCGGGCGCGGCTATCGCCGTCGCGGGTCTAATAAGCTTTGTCGGATTGATAGTGCCGCATATCGCAAGGCTTTTGGTGGGGTCGAACTACAAATTTTTGTTCCCCGCGTCCATATTTTTGGGCGTTTTACTCGTCGTCGTTTGCGACACCGTCGGGCGGGTCGTGTTGCCGCCGGGCGAGGTTCCCGTCAGCATAATATTAGCGTTCATCGGCGCGCCGTTCTTTTTGTACCTGTTGCGGACACGCCGGGGCGAATAGGGGATAAGAGAATATGGAAGATACAAGCTAGTAAATTTTTACGTCGGCGAAGGTTGCAAACAAGGAGGCATATGTATTTCGGATTCGAGGACATAACGATTCAATTCGGCAAAAAGCGCGTCATAAGCGGTTTAAGCGTAGATTTTCCGAGGGGCAAAATAACGACCGTCATCGGCCGCAACGGCTGCGGAAAATCCAGTCTGCTCAAAGCGGTTTTCGGCGCGGTTACGCCGCTTTCCGGACGCGCGGTTTTTGACGGCAGACCGATCTCCGCCTACAAGCCCAAGGTATTGGCGCGCCGAATCGCCTATTTGCCGCAGGTCTACTTCGTTCCGCCGGACATCGACGTCTACACGATGGTGTCCTACGGGCGCTATCCGCATTCGCGCTTTGCCCGCGGCTTAACCCGCGCCGACGCCGACGTTATAGAGCGGTGCGTACGGCTTACGGGGCTTACGGGAATGGAGCGGCGCGTAATATCGACGCTTTCGGGCGGCGAACGCCAGCGCGTAAGAATCGCTATGACCATATGTCAGGAACCCGAAATGCTCGTGCTCGACGAGCCGACCACATACCTCGACATCAGCTGTCAGTTAGACGTTCTCGAACTTGTCAAGCGGCTTAACCGCGACTTGGGAATAACCATAGTAATGGTGCTGCACGACATCAATATGGCGGCCAGATACTCGGACTATCTGTACGCCATAAAGAGCGACTCGGTATGCGCGGGAGGAACTCCATCCGAGATCGTAACAAAGCGAGAACTTGCGGAAATTTTTCGGGTCGAGGCCGAAATTCACCGCGACGAAAAAAACGACTGTCCGTACTTTATACCCTATAAAAATAACAATAATTTTGAGGAGCAAATAAAATGAAAAAAATTGTAAGAATACTGTTAGCCGCCGTGCTGTCGGTTTCGGCGTTCGCCTTTACCGCCTGCGGCAAGAAGGACGGCGACGGAACCGCCGCCACGCGCGAGGCGCTCAAAGCGGAATTTTTAGCCGCCGCGAACGGGGTTACCGTCGCCGAAACGTCCGTTACGTTTAAGGACGCCTCGGACGCCGAATCCGTAACCGTACAAAAGAATCCCGGCAATGTTATGAACCTTTACGCCAGCTTCACCACGCTGTGGTACGAGGCGGGCGGCACCGCCGCGGGAGTAATAGGCGGCGCCGCATCGATAGAGCTTTATAACGAGTATATCGGCCGCGACATAACAAAGGATCCGGGCGTTTGGGTCGCCGCCACGTCGTCGTCCGCCAAGAATTGGAGTCCCGAAAACATTATCGCCAAACAGCCGCAGTTGATTATATGCTCTACGGCGATGAGCGGCTATTCGACCATATCCGGACCCGCCGCCGCCGCGAATATTCCCGTAATCGCCGTCGACTATAACGACTTTTCGGACTATTTGAAGTGGTTTAAGGTGTTCAGCAATTTAAGCGGACATCCCGAGCTTTACGAGAGCGTAGCCCTCGCCGCGCTCGAAGAGGTTCTCGACGTAATAATGAAGGTTCCCGCCGACAACCGCCCCGTGGTATTTTCGATGTTCAAGGGAACGAATTCGCTCGAAGCGAACACTTCGGGCACGGTTGTGGGAGCTATGGCAAAGCAGTTGGGCGCGACAAATATCGCCGATTCGTGGCAAAACGACGCGGGCGCGGACCGTCTGCCCATAAACCTTGAATCGGTGCTTGACGCCGCCCCCGCCTGCATTTTGGTTCAGTGCCACGACGCCGACGAGGTAACTACCGCGCTTATTCAAACCACGTACGGCGACAATCCGGTTTGGAACGCCTTGGACGCCGTTAAAAATAACAAGGTTTACTATCTGCCCAAGACTCTTTTTCACAACAAGCCTAACCGCAAGTTTGCCGAGGCTTATAAATTAATGGCTCAAAAGCTTTATCCGGGCGTTAACTTTGACGAATGAGATATTGTGAACGCTACAAATCGCATCACGACGCCTCGCGCAAATTAAAGCGGCGGTTCGCCGCCGGCACCGACAAAGCGGAATATTTGGCGGGACTGTTAAACGGTCCCGCCGACCGTCCGCGCGTAGTATATCTGCACGTGCCCTTTTGCAACAAGGTTTGCGGCTTTTGCCCCTTTCACCGTCCCGACTCGTTTTCCCGCCGCGAATACGATAAATATTTAATCGGCGGAATCCGCGAGCTTGCCGCATACGAGTATTCGCGCGCGCCCGTCAACGCCGTAAACTTCGGCGGCGGAACGCCCACGGCGCTTTCGCCCGCTCAAATGGCGCGGGTGCTGGCGGAGCTTCACAATTCGTTCGATATTCCGCCCGGTACGGAAATCAGCGTCGAAACCTCCGTAACCGAATTGACCGACGAAATGCTGTCCGCGCTCAAAGAGGGCGGCGTAAACCGTCTTTCGGTGGGAGTGCAGACGTTCGACGACGCCTCGCGCAGACTGCTTAACAGGCGCGGTTCCGGCGCCGCTGCCGCCGAAAGGATACGGCGGGCAATATCGTTCGGCTTCGTCAATACGGGCATAGACCTTATTTATAACTATCCGGATCAAACGCCGGAGCTTTTAGAGCGCGACATAGATACGATCAAGTCGCTTAACCTTGCCGGAGTGAGCTTTTATTCGCTTATGCTGCACGAGGGAACGCCGCTTTATAAGCGTCTTACGCAGACCGAAAAAGCGGTTATGGCCGACCTTGAACGCGAGCGCGGCTTTTTCTTTCAAATATTGGACGGCTTATCCGCGGCGGGCTTTAAGGTGTTCGAGCTTACAAAGCTTATACGCGACGGACTCGACCGCTACGACTATATGCGGGTGCGCCACGGCGGCGGCAGCTGTCTTGCCGTGGGCAGCGGCGCGGGCGGTAATATCGGGAACTACGTCTACTCTAATTCGCCCGGAGCGGAAAATATCGGCGCCGACATAAAAATCTCGTCGCGCGGCAGAGTTGTTAGCGACGATTATATGATAATCGACGAATTTATCAACGAACTGCAAAAGACGGCGGTGGATTTGTCGGCGTATTCGCGCCGTCTAAAACTTGACCTTAACGCCCTGTTGGGCTCCGCGCTCGGCGAAATGGCGGACGGGGGGCTTGTGCAAATCGGGCGAAGCGGCGTCCGTCTTACGAGGGACGGCTTATTTTTTGGAAATAATATCATCGACGAGCTTGTCGGACTCATAATAAATGTGGTATAATATATTATACGGCGCATAAGACGCTAATTTCCGAAAGGCAGGTGAACTAATGAGCAAGAGCATAGCAAAGGCCGTCGAAACGGTCAAAAGTTTCGCAAGGTACTACAAGCCCTACCGCGGGCTTTTGGCGGCCGATTTAATATTTGCCCTGCTTGTCGCGCTGTGCAATCTCTTTTATCCTACCGTCGCAAAGAGCATCATCAACGACTACGTACCCAACAAGCTCCTCACGCCGCTTCTGATTTGGTGCGCCGCGCTCGTGCTCATATACGTCCTTAAAGCGTTCCTCAACTACTTCATTCAGCATCAGGGCCACGTTTTGGGCGTGCGCATTCAGGGCGATATGCGGCGCGATATGTTCCGCCACATTCAAAGGCTGCCGTTCTCCTACTTCGACTCGAACAAAACCGGCGTAATAATGAGCCGTATGGTAAACGATTTGCAGGACATAGCCGAGCTTGCCCATCACGCGCCCGAGGATTTGCTGTTGTCGTTCGCGACGATATGCGGCGCGTTCGTTATGCTCGCGTTCGTCAACGTCTACCTTACGCTGGCGGTGTTCGCCTTTTTGCCGCTTATCGCTGTGTTCGCCGTCAAGGGACGCGTGGGAATGAAGCGCGCCTTCAAAAAAATGCGCGAGGAAACCGCCAAAATCAACGCCGGCATCGAAACGTCGCTTTCGGGCATACGCGTTACCCGCGCCTACGCGGGCGAATCTCACGAGCAGGAAAAGTTCGAGGGCATAAACGAGGACTTCAAGCGTTCGCGCGGGGCGGCTTATAAGGCCATGGGCATTTTTAATTCCGGAATGGGTCTTATAAGCGACCTTATGTATTTGATTGTGCTTGCGGCGGGCGGCGTCTTCTTTTTTTACAATCTTATCGACACGGGCGAGCTTGCGGCGTTCATTCTGTACGTCGTCATTCTGATTAACCCGATTAGGACGCTCGTGGGCGTTTTCGAGCAGATTCAAAACGGTATGACCGGCTACGCCCGCTTTCGCGAGATTATGCGCGAGGTTCCCGAGGAGGAAAACGACGGCGCGGCGGAATTAACGGACGGCGCGGGCGACGTCGTCTTTAACGACGTGCGTTTTGGTTACGGCGGCGCGGCCGAGGTCTTAAAGGGTTTGAGCTTTACCGCCGAATCCGGCAAAACTACCGCTATCGTCGGAGAATCCGGCGGCGGCAAAACGACGGTTTGCCATCTGCTTATGCGTTTTTACGACGTTAGCGGCGGCTCCGTTACGTTGGGCGGCCGCGACATAAGCGCGTTTACCCGTTCGAGCCTGCGCGACAAAATCGGAATCGTCGCCCAAGACGTCTTTATTTTTGACGGCACCGTAGCCGAAAACATCGCCTACGGCAGACTTGACGCGACGGCGGCCGAAATCGAGCAAAGCGCGCGCCGCGCCAAAATCCACGACTTTATAACCTCGCTGCCCGACGGCTACGACAGCGTTACGGGCGAGCGGGGCGTAAAGCTGTCCGGCGGTCAGCGCCAACGCATCAGCATCGCCCGAGCCTTCTTAAAAAACCCGCCGATATTGGTTCTTGACGAGGCGACCAGCTCGCTCGACAACGTTACCGAATCCGAAATTCAGTCCGAGCTCGAAGCGCTTAGCGAGGGCCGCACCGTAATAGTTATAGCCCACCGCCT
>JAISMM010000053.1 GCA_031276725.1 Clostridiales bacterium
GTGGTTGACTGTTTTCCGCTCTCGCCATTCTCCCAAATTCCCCTCTATGGAGTGCCTCGCCATTCTCCCAAATTCCCCTCTATGGAGTGCCTCGCCATTCCCACAAATTCCCCTCCGTGGAGGGGTGGCACGTAGTGCCGGGGTGGTTGACCGTTTTCCGCTCTTGCCATTCCCCAAATTCCCCTCTATGGAGTGCCTCGCCATTTCCCCAAAATTCCCCTCCGGGGAGGGGTGGCGGCGAACGCCGCCGGGGTGGTAAGGGTTTTTGCAGGCGGCATATACAAACCGCCGCGTGTCCGACGCCCAACCACCCCGTCGCTAACGCGCCACCCCTCCACGGAGGGGAATTCAAGGGCTGTGCCGAGTGCGTCGGGCAAACCTTTATCACCCCAAATTCCCCTCTATGGAGGGGTGGCACGTAGTGCCGGGGTGGTTGACTGTTTTCCGCTCTCGCCATTCCCCAAATTCCCCTCTATGGAGTGGAATTCAAGGCTACGCCATAAACAACAAACGGATGCTATACCGCGGGGGCAATATCCGCGGTATAGTGCCGCTTGTAATTCAATCAAATTTCAGGAGCAACATATGAAGGAATACGGCTATTTTGATAACGCCCAAGGCGAATACGTAATCACCGACTACAAAACGCCGCGCACGTGGCTCAACTATATGTGGAACGACCGCTTTTTTACGTCGGCGAACCACTTCGGCAGCGGCGAGGGCAACTATATCGGCAACGCCGCAAAGTACAACGACCCCGAGCGGCGCGGTCATTCGTTTTTGATAAACGGCGGCGCGCGCTACTTTTACGTTAAAACCGAAAACGAAATTTTTTCGCCCGGATGGTTCCCGGTAAGGAACGATCTGGACGCCTACAATTGCCGCGTGGGGCTAAATTACAGCGTTATCGAGGGCGCTAAGGACGGCATATCGGCGCAAATCAGAATGTTTGTCAACGACTCCGACCCCGCCGAAATCTGGACTGTGCGCTTAAAAAACACCGACGGCAAAGCCCGCCGCGTTCAATTTTTTAGCTACGTCGAATTTTCGCTCGTCGGCTACTACCAATATTGCGGTATGCAGGCGTATTCGCTCGCCAAGTACCTAAAAAAGCACAATATGGTGCTCGCCCTAAACCGCGCCACCGAAAAGCCTCATCCGTTCTATAACGGCTATATCTGTTCCGATACCGTTCCGTCGGGCTTCGACTGCGAGCGCAAGAGCTTTGTCGGCGCGTTTTCGGATGCCTCTATGCCGGACGCCGTTTCGGCGGGCAAATGCAACAATAAGGAGGCGGACTGCGAAAGCGTTTTTATCGGCGCTTTACAGCACGATTTCTATCTTAAACCCGGCGGCGAGGCGTCGTTCAATCTGCTTATCGGCAGCGCGGATTCCGAGGAGTTCGCCGTCAAGGTCAAAAATTCGCTTTTTAAGGACGGCGAAATCGAAAGGCAGTTCAACGCCCTGCGCAAGAAAAACGCCGATATGCTGTCCGCCGTGCGAATCGAAACGCCGGACGAACGCATAAACGGCATTTATAACGTGTTCCTAAAAAAGCAGGTTATGCTGTGCATTCAGGCGGGGCGCGCGTGGATGCAGGGCTTCCGCGACCAATTGCAGGACTCGTGGGGCGCGGTTTCGCTCGACGCGCCGCTCGCCCGCGGCAAGCTTACCGAGGTTTTAGAGCATATCTATTCCGACGGCCGCTGTCCGCGCGGCTTTAATCCGCTCGACCCGCATATCTATTCCGACGGCCCCGTGTGGATCGCTCCCGCCGTAAACGCCTATATTAAGGAAAGCGGCGACGCGACGGTTTTGGACGACGTTATTCCCTATTTGGACGGCGGAACCGACACCGTTTACGGCCATATTATAACGGCGACGTTTCATTCGGCGCAGGATCTCGGCGCGCACGGACTCGTCAAAGCGCGCGACGGCGATTGGAACGACTCGTTAAACTTTTTGTGCCGCAAGGAATTCGGCGAAAAAGGCGAAAGCGTATGGACGTCGATCGCGCTGTTTTACGCGCTTAACGAGCTTGCCGAAATCGCGCGGCGGCTAAAAAACGACCAAAAAACCGCCGACAAGTGCGCCGAATACGCCGCCGCTTTGCGCTCCGCCGTTAACGAATACGGTTGGGACGGCGAATGGTTTTTGGCGGGCTACAACGACCTCGGGCAAAAGGTCGGCTGCTCCGCCGAAAAGGAAGGCAAAATCTACCTCAATCCGCAAACGTGGGCGGTTTTTTCGGGCATAACTACGCCCGAACGCGCCGCGCAAGCTATGAAAAGCGTCGACAAGCGTCTCAAAAGCCGCTACGGAGCTTTTACGCTTTACCCGCCCTACACCGCGCTGAATCAGAACATCGGGCGCCTTACCGCTTTCCGTCCCGGCATATGGGAAAACGGCACGCCCTACTGCCACGGCGGCACGTTCAAAACCGTGGCGGACGCCTGCCTCAAAAGGGGGGACGAGCTGTTAGACACCGTGTCGCGCATTATGCCCGACCACGTTCAAAACCCCGTACGGCATAGCGGCTGCGAACCCTACGTTTTGACCAATATGTACTACGGCGACACGAATCCCAAGGCGGGCGAGGTTATGTTCGCGTGGGTTACGGGCACCGCCGGGTGGATGTACCGACTTTTCCACGAATACGTTTTCGGTTTCAAGGCCGACTACGACGGCTTTTCGCTCGACCCCTGCATACCGCCCGAATGGAAGTCCTGCAAGCTCACAAGGCGTTTTCGCGGCGCCACTTACCGCGTCGAAATTCAAAACGAGGGCGCGGGCGCCGTCATTAAGGAAATTTACCTCGACGGCGCGCCCCATAAGGGCAACCGCTTTACTCTCGACGGTCAAAAGGAACACATTATAAGGGTGATTATCGAATAAAAAACTCCCGACAAGCGCGGCGGCTTTAAGCCGACGGCAAATAGAATATAAACAACAAGGAGTTAACTAAAAATGGAACTTAAAAAAGGCGACGTAATACTCTTCAACGGCGATTCTATCACCGATTGCGGGCGCGACAAAAACGACTTTCACAGCGTTTCGGGCTACAACAAAATCGTCGCGGCCGCGCTCGCGGCGTTCTGCCCCGAAAAGCAAATCGAGGTTTTTAACCGCGGCGTCAACGGCGACAGAACGCGCGAGCTTTTGGCGCGTATCAAAAACGAGGTCGCCGAGGTAAAGCCGACGGTAATCTCGCTGCTAATCGGCGTCAACAACGTGTGGCGCGGGTTCGGCGAAAACAGCGAAACCCCCGCCGCCGCGTTCCAAAAGGAATACCGCGCGGTGTTGGACATTTGCAAAAAAGCGGCCGACCGAATCGTTATAATCGAGCCGTTCATAATTCCGTCCACGCCCGACGCGGTCGGGGTGCGTCCGCAGCTCGATATTGCAAGCACGGTAATCCGCGCTCTCGCCGCCGAATATAAAACCGAATTTATTCCGGCGGACGGCATATTCGCCGAGCTTGCCGTCAAAAACGGCGCGGCGCTCTATTCGCCCGACGGCGTTCATCTTACCGACGCCGGGAACGTCGTTCTTGCACGCGAATGGCTAAAACGCGTCGACGGCTAAGAGGACGGCAAAAAATGGAGCTTAAAAGAAACGACGTAATTTTATTCAACGGCGATTCGGTTACCGATTGCGACCGCGACCGAAACGATTTTCACGGACTCACGGGCTACAACAAGGTCGTGGCGGACGCGCTCGCCGCGTTTTGCCCCGAAAAGCAAATCGAGGTCTTTAACCGCGGCGTAAGCGGCGACAGAACGCGCGACCTTTTGGCGCGTATCGCGGGCGAAATCAAGGAATTAAAGCCGACGGTAATCTCGCTGCTCATAGGCA
>JAISMM010000007.1 GCA_031276725.1 Clostridiales bacterium
CCTCTCGGCGCGTCCCTTGAATTCCCCTCCGGGGAGGGGTGGCGGCGAATGCCGACGGGGTGGTTGATTGTCCGCCGCGCGGCGGTTCATATGAGCCGCCCGCAATAGCCGTTACCCTCTCGGCGCGTCCCTTGAATTCCCCTCCGCGGAGGGGCGGCGCGTTAGCGACGGGGTGGTTGATTGTCCGCCGCGCGACGGTTCGTATGCGCCGCCCGCAATAACCGTTATTACCCCGCCGCCGTTCGCCGGATCGACGCCGCTATTTGCCCGCTCCCAGCTTCTTTATAATATCCTCATACGCCGCCCGCACCCTTTGCAAAAACTCGTCGAGGGAGCAGTCGTTCGTTACGACCGCGTCGGAAAGGGCCTCGCGGGCAAGGTCGGACAATTGCGCCGACGCGATAAGGTCGGCTTGCTCCGCGTTAATATTATCCCTTATGCGGACGGCGTTTATACGTTCGGCGCGCGGACGGCTTACCGTAACGACGGCGTGGGTGTACTTTTGCAGGCCCGATTCGAATAAGAGGGGCGCGACGAGTATAACGACGGACTTGTCGTTTTGGGCGATTCTTTGCGGAACGAGCGCCTCGATATGCGGCCAGACGGCGGCGTTCAGCTTTTTGAGCTTGTCGGGGTCGGAAAAAACGAGGCGTTTCAGCGCGGCGCGATCGAGCGTTCCGCTAACGTAAACGGACGGAAAAAGCCGTCTTAGCGCGGGTTCGGCGGCGCCGCCCGCGCCCGTTACCCCGCGGCTTAAAACGTCCGCGTCGACTATGCCGCAACCGAGGGCGGCAAGCCCGTTGGCGGCGGTAGTTTTGCCCGCGCCTATCCCGCCCGTAAGCCCTATAACAAGTTTATTCATTATGCCTCCGAATTATTTGGCGTTCGCCGAAAATGAACCGTGATTTTAAACCGAAACAACGTATATGCGGGAAGACACAGACCGATCAAAAGGCTCGTCAGAGCGTCGGGGAAAACTCCGGATAAGCGGGGCGGATTTAAGGCAACGGATTTTTTAGACGTAAATTGACTTGTTTTTGCAGGCAATAGCACCGCTATCGGCAAAAAAAGAAGAAAATTTACGGCAAAAAAGACGCGCCTTAAAATTGTCTAAACTTGTCCGGAGTTTTCCGGGGGGGGAGCGGTTGCCCGGCGAAGCGGAGTGTATTTTGAGTACGCGGCCGAGTCCCGGGCGTTCCGCCCCCGGCGCTATAACGAACTTTTTATCGGTCTGTTTATTTGCAATCGAACCAGCTTTTGCCGACTCCTATATCGACCGCGAGCGGCACGGACAGCTTGACGGCGCCCTCCATTTTTGTGCGCAAAATCGTTTTGACGCGTTCGACCTCGCGTTCGGGCGCGTCGATAATAAGCTCGTCGTGAATTTGCAGAATCAGCCTTGAATCCATACCTTTGAGCGCGTTAAAAACGTCGAGCATCGCGATTTTGATAAGGTCGGCGGCACTGCCTTGGAGCGGCATATTCATGGCGGCGCGCTCGCCGAACTGCCGCATATTATAGGACGGCGAAAACAGCTCGTGAATGCGGCGCGTTCTGCCCATAATCGTTTTGGCGTAGCCGCCGCTCTCCTTCGCCGCCTTGACGCTGTCCTCCTGATAGCGCTTTACGCCGGGGAAACGCTCGAAATACTTTTCGATATAGTCCTTTGCCTTATAGAGCGGAATGCCGAGGTCGGTCGAAAGTCCGAAGTCGCTCATACCGTAGATTATGCCGAAGTTGACAGCCTTGGCGGCGCGGCGCTGCGACGCGGTTACCTCGGACGGGTCGATTCCGAAGACCTCCGCCGCCGTCGAAATATGGATGTCGCCGCCCTCGTTGAATATGCGCGTCATCTTTTCGTCGCGCGACATATGCGCGAGTAAGCGCAGCTCGATTTGCGAGTAGTCCGCCGACACCAAAAGGTTGCCCTCGCGCGAAACGAACGCCGCGCGCAAAAGCTTGCCCTCGTCGCGGCGGACGGGTATGTTTTGCAGGTTCGGCTCGGCGCTCGAAAGCCGCCCCGTGCTTGTGAGCGTTTGGCGAAACTCCGTGCGCACCACGCCGCTATCGTCCGCCGCCTTTTTGAGTCCGTCGACGTAGGTCGCCGACAGCTTGTAGTAAAAACGGTAATCGAGCACCTTGCGCACTATGGGGAAATTGTCCGCAAGCGGCTCTAAAATGTCGGCGCTCGTCGAGTTTGCTTTGCCGCGCTTGGGGTACGGCAGGCGCATATCCTCGAACAGCGCCTTATGGAGCTGCTTGGGGGAATTTATGTTGAATTCAAAGCCGCTCAAAGCGTAAATTTCGTCGCGCAGCGCGTTCAGGCGCTTGGCAAAATTATCCCCGAGCTCCGTCAGCTTTTTAAGGTCGACCTTAAAGCCCGCTCTTTCCATATCGTAAAGCACCTCTATAAGAGGCAGCTCCAAATCGTAGTAGAGTTTGTGCATTCCCGAGCCTTCGAGCGCCGCCGACAGCTCGTTTTCGATAAACAAGAGTCCCGTGGCGGGCTCCGGTTGCGGCACGCCGAAGCCGTTAAGAAACTCCGCCGCGCCGTCGTAGTCGGCGCCGTCCTCGACGAGATAGCGCAGTAGCTTTACGTCCGAATAATTTTCGAGTCCGCAACCGAAGCGGTCGAGCCGCTTTTTTAGCGACTTGGCATCGTAGACGATTTTGAGCGTTTCCTTACTTTCGAGGACGGGCTTTAGCGCGGCGATTATGTCGGCGAAAACAAGCCCCGGATCGAGGAGCGAATAGGACGTTCCGACCGAATACTCCGTCGCAAAGCCGCCGGCAAGATTGACCGTGTCGCCGATAAATACCGCGAGGCGCTTGCCCCCCTCGCTTGCCGCCGCCGCGACGGACGGAAGATCGAACAGCGTCTTGACGGTACAGGGCGGCTTTTGCGCGGGATTCGCCTGCGCGCCCGCGTCCGCAAAAATGTCTGCTCTGCGGGCGAGCGACTTAAATTCCAGCCCGAAAAAGAAATTTTTGACGTCCGCCGAAAACGGAAACGTATAGCCGCATTCCTCTATCGCGGCGTCGATCGGAACGGCGGTGTCGATTGTCGCGAGCGTCCGCGACAGGTACGCCGAATCGCGGAACTCCCTCAGCTTTGCCCCGACGCGGGCGGGAACGGAATCGATCGCGGCGTAAACTCCGTCGAGCGTGCCGTACTCGTTCAAAAGATTCATCGCGCCCTTGTCGCCTATACCCGGCACGCCCGGAATGTTGTCGGACTGGTCGCCGCATATCGCCTTGTAGTCGATAATCTGCGGCGGCGTAAGCCCGTAGTCGCTTTTGAGCGTCGCCTCGGTAAGGACGTGAATGTCGCTCAACCCGCGCTTGGTCAACAGCACGCGCGTAGCCCCGTCGATAAGCTGCAAGGCGTCGCGGTCGCCCGTCAGAATGTAATTCTGCGCCCCGGAACGCTTGGCGAGCGTGCCGATAACGTCGTCCGCCTCGTACCCCGCCTTTTCGACCGTTTTTATGCCCATAATCCGCAGCATTTCTTTAAGAATCGGCATCTGTACCGCCAATTCGTCCGGCATCTTCTTGCGCTTTGCCTTGTATCCGTCGTACAGCTTGTGGCGGAACGTGGGCTCGGCAAGGTCGAACGCCGCCGCGATGTAGTCCGGCTTTATGTCGCCTATCGCCTTGACGAGCATAGTCGCAAACCCGTACACCGCCTGCGTGGGCGTCCCGTTTTTGTCCGAAAGAGGCGGCAACGCGTAGAACGCTCTGTTCGCCAAGCTGTTGCCGTCGATTATTACAAACTTCTTCATACCCCCATTATACAACATTTTCAAAAAAACTACAATTTTTTTCTTGTCATTTAATAAACTTTATGATATTATATTGTTGTGGGCTTTATTTTCCGCTCCCCGCCCCCGCGCGGCGTTTAATCCAAAGCCCCGATCCCGCGCGGCTTATACCCAAACGCTTTTGGCGCGGCGACAGTTCGACGGCTCCCGAACCCCCTACTCCTCCCCCCCCTCGATGAAAACTACGAATAAGTTTATGCGCCTTTAAGCCGCGCCGCTTATTCAAAGTTTCCCGATATGCCGGTGTGGTGAAATTGGCAGACGCACGGGACTCAAAATCCCGCGGTAGTAATACCGTGTCGGTTCGACCCCGACCACCGGCACCAAGTCCATGCAATCCGAACCGCATAACCGTAACAAGCGATTGGTTCGGATTGTTTTTTATGAAAAGTCTTTTAGTTTTTCAAGCCATTCTATTCGGTCGTCGATCGTCCCTACTCTTACATAAACAAAAAACGTTCCGAGGGCAAACATTTCTGCACCGCTGTGAGCCACGGTATGAAAAAACTAACCCGCGTCATTTTTGCCGTCCTTTCTAAAAATATTCCTTTCTCCGAATCTCTCTAACTGTTTCAACCGTCAATGCACTCTTTCCCCGGCGGCAACAGCCGCCGTATTTTTCTGTGCGCTCCCGCACCCCAAAACCTTTTTACGGTTCCAAAAATATTCCGAAAAATATTTTGAAAAAATTTGAAAAAACGCTTGACAAATAAAAGTTTTTGGAATATAATAAAACATATCAGTCATATATGTATTATATGATAATTAAAAGGAGGACATAGAACAATGTCAAAAATCTACCAGAGCCTGACCGACTTAATCGGCCGCACTCCGCTGCTGCGCCTTAATAAATACGGCGGGCAAGCAAAGGCCAAGGGCGCGATAATCGCGAAGTTGGAGTACTTTAACCCCTTGGGAAGCGTTAAGGACCGCATAGCTTACGCTATGATTACCGACGCGGAAAAGAGCGGCGCGCTCAAAAAGGGCGCGGTCATAATCGAGCCGACGAGCGGCAACACCGGCATAGGGTTGGCGTTTGTGGCGGCGGCGAAGGGCTATAAGCTGATACTTACGATGCCCGAAACGATGAGCGTGGAGCGACGGTCTTTGGTGGCGGCGCTCGGGGCGGAGGTCGTACTTACGCCGGGCGCGGCGGGTATGAAGGGCGCCATAGAGAAGGCGAAGGAGCTTGCGGCTCAGCACGCCGATTCGTTTATTCCGCAGCAGTTCGAAAACCCCTCTAACCCCAAGATTCACCGCGAAACCACCGCGCGCGAGATTCTTGCCGACACCGACGGAAAAATCGACGCGTTTGTAGCGGGCGTAGGCACGGGCGGTACGGTTACGGGCGTGGGACAGGTGCTTAAAGCCGAGGTTAAGGGCATAAGGATTTTCGCCGTGGAACCGGCCGCGTCCCCCGTGCTGTCGGGCGGCAACCCCGGCCCGCACAAGATTCAGGGCATCGGCGCGGGCTTTGTTCCGCGCGTGTTCGATAAGAACGCCGTGGACGAAATTATTCAGGTCGCCAACGAGGACGCGTTCGAGACGTCGCGCACGGTAGCCGCGTCCGAGGGTCTGCTTGTGGGAATATCCTCCGGCGCCGCCCTTTACGCCGCGACACAAGTCGCCCTGCGCCCCGAATTCGCGGGCAAAAACGTGGTAGTCCTTCTGCCCGACACGGGCGAGCGCTACCTATCCACCCCGCTGTTCACAAAAAGCTAGGGCGCGTTGTGTGAGCGCGTCCCGAAACCGCGGTAAAACATAATACGACTCCGCGCGGACTTGTCGCGGAGTTAAGCAAAAATTCCGCGACGGGACGGCAAAAGAGGCGTACCTTAAAGGCGTTCCGCTTGCCGCGGGGTTTTTAGCAACAATAAGAGCATTCGCACCGTGAGGCGCGGACGCTCTTATTGCAAAGATAGGAAACTAATGAGGTTACTCTTATAATACTATTTTTTTATGATAGTTTAATGATAGATTAGGGAAAAGAAGTAAAAAGCTCTGTGAATGCGGCGTGTGAAGCAAGGTTCGCCGACTACTTTGTAAACAAATTGTAGGAATCGCTTTCGTCCGCGCCGCCGTCGGAGCGTTTTTTCTTTTTTTGTTCCTGCTCTCTTTCGCGCCGTTGCAGACTCTCGCGCGAGGGCATCGCGAACCAGAACGTACTGCCCGCGCCGGGAGTCGAGTCCACGCCGTAGCGCGCGCCGTGCATCTCTAAAATATTCTTGACTATCGACAGCCCCAAGCCCGTGCCTACGCGCTTGCGCTTAGATTGGCCCGAGCGGTAGTAGCGTTCCCAAACGGCGTCGATTTCGTCGGGCGCGATGCCCTTGCCCGTGTCGCGCACGCCGAACACCACGTCGCCGCCGCTTTTTTTGACGAAAACCGAAACGGTTTTATCGGCGCCGGTATAGTTGAGCGCGTTGCCGATAAGGTTATAAAGCACCTGCTCGATTTTCGGGCCGTCGGCGACGGTTTGACAATCGGGTTCGATTTCGGCGTTAAAAATGTAGCCGTCCTTCGACGAATAAATATTGAACCGTTCGAGGACGCTTTTTGCGAGTTCCGACAGCTTTAAGGGACTCTTTTCGAGCGTTTCGGTTCCCGATTGCAGCTTAGAAAGGTTCTGTATGTCGTTTACAAGGTTCGCAAGGCGGTCGGCCTCGTCGATTATGACCTGGCTGTGCGCGGCGCGCTTTTGCGGGTCGGCGCCGGATATGTCGCGTATCATTTCGGCGTAGGCCTTGACCATGGTCAGCGGCGTTCTTAAATCATGCGACACGTTCGCCAAAAGCTCGCGGCGCAACGCCTCCGTCTTGCCCATTTCGGCCGTCGCGTAGTTAAGCGTGTCGGCAAGGTCCTCGATTTCCGACAGTCCGTTGCCCAAAAATTTGACCGAAAAATCGCCCTTGCCGAGCTTTTTGGCGACCTTGGAAAATTCCGTTACGGGACGGGCTATGCGGTCGGATATGAACAACGACAAAAGCAGCGAGAGCGCGGCGCAGATGAGGGCGCAATAAAACGCCTGCCGCCGCATTATGGTGGACGTAAAGTGCGACAGCGTGAGGGGAGTCGTCATATGCAACAGCGCGGGTCTGTCGGTTCCGTCGTCGAGCCGCGCGCCGAACACCACGTAACCGCCCGAGGGACTCGGCACCGCGTACACCGTATTTTGCCAGCCGCCCGCCTCCATCCGCGCAAAAAAGTCCGGGTCTATCGCCGTGTCGGATAACGCCGCCGCGTCGCCCGTTTCGGTAAGAATATTTTCGAACGAATCGGGGTCGGGGACGGGCTTACCCTGCTCGTTTTTGTTGAGCCGCACCCTAAAAAACAGAATGTTCGTTCCCGTCGTCATAGCGGTTGACTTTACCCTGTCCTTAAATTCTTCGATGGCGCCGCGCTCGCCGTAAAGCGCGATCATACTTTCGCCGATGCGCTCCATATCGCGCCGCTTGATGTTTTGGTAGTAGATCGCAAAAAACGCGATTTGCACAAACAGCAATATTACCAGCAAAATGACCGTCATCGAAAAAAAATAGAGCCACGTCTTAAAACGTATACCCTTAAAGTTGAACGTAGGATTTTCTTGTCGCGTATTGTTATTATTCATAGATATTCGGATTGTTACAATTCGACTTTATACCCAAGCCCCCGCAGCGTTACGACCTTGTCCCTGTACGGCCCGAGCGACGAGCGCAGCATTTTAACGTGCGTGTCCACGGTGCGGTCGTCGCCGAAAAAGTCGTAACCCCAAACCTCGGTCAACAGCTTTTCGCGGCTGACGGCTATTCCCTCGTTCTTGACAAGGTAAAATAACAGCTCGTATTCCTTGGGCGTCATATACGCCTTTTTGCCGTCCACAAACACGTTGCGGCCCGCCATATCGATTTCGAGTCCGCCGCTCACTATGCGCTTGCCCGCGGGCTTTGCCGCGCGTTTAAGAATGGCGGCCGCCCTTGCCATAACCTCCTTCGGCGAGAACGGCTTTGTAACGTAGTCGTCCGCGCCGATCTCGAACCCGAACAGTTTGTCGTATTCCTCCACGCGCGCCGAAAGCATAAGCACGGGCAAATCCTTGCTTTTGCGTATCTCCTTAACCGCCGAAAACCCGTCGAGCTTCGGCATCATAACGTCGATAATGATTAGGTCGACGTCGTTTTCCTTTGCCGCCTTTATCGCTTCCATACCGTTTTCGGCTTCGATAGTCTTGTAGCCCTCGAACTCGGCGTACTCGCGCAGTACCTCGCGGATTTTGGTTTCGTCGTCGACGATGAGGATAGTTGCCATATGAATTTTCCTTTGGGCCGGTGAAAAAGCCCGTGATAGCGGCTAAGGCGGAACCGCGCCTTGCTTACCGTGCCGGATATACGCGCGCGGCGTACCGAGCCGCCAAACGGCTTGCCGTTTTGCAGGACGGACGCCCGCCGGAGCACAACCCGTATACGCGGGCGAGGGCGCGAACCCGCCTTGGCCGCTTTGACGGATTTTTTGACCGACACGCCTTAACGGCCGTTATGTGGTATAATAGGTAATGTAATAAAATTGACGCCGCCCGATTTTCCTGCTATAATATATGTATGAACGACCGATTGCTTAAAGACGCCGAAACGAACCTCAAAAAACTTTTGAGCGGCGGCAGGTATTCCGACGCGAAACGGCTAAGCGGCAGGCTGCTTGAAATTTTCCCCGACGCGGAGGAAATTATGCTGTTGAATTTAGCCGCGCGGACGTCGCTCGACGGAGCGAAAACCGACGCGGAGCGCCAAAAAGAGCTTTCGGACGCGCTTGAATTTTTGGACGCGGCGCTGAGTAAGGACTTAAAGCGCCGCGAATACTTCCTCTACTACAACGCGCTCGCGCTTATAGGACTAAAACGCGCGGACGAGGCAAGGATTAAATTGGGCGAGGCGCTCGCGCTAAAACCCGGGTTTGAAAAGGCGGAACTTTTGGCCGCCGCGATGGACGCCGCAACCGACTAGCGGCAACCGCCCCGATGCTAGCGCGACACGCCGTATCAGCGGGCAACCACCCCGGCGCTACGCGCCACCCCTCCGCAGAGGGGAATTTTGGAGAATAGCCGAGTGCATAAAACAATCAACCACCCCGGCACCTACGGTGCCACGAACCGAGCCGTCAAACGGCAAAGCCGTTTGTAGGGCGTGCGAGCTTGCGGGCTAAGCCCGTCAACAAGGCGAGGCACTCCATAGAGGGGAATTTTTGGGCGGCTTCACCTTAACAGTGAACCACCCCGGCGGCATTCGCCGCCACCCCTCCCCGGAGGGGAATTTTTTGCGATGGCGATTCCTCTCTACGGAGGGGAATTTTTGCGACGGCTTTACCTTAACGGTGAACCACCCCGGCACCTACGGCGCCACGAACCGAGCCGTCAAACGGCGAAGCCGTTTGTAGGGCGTGCGAGCTTGCGAGCCAAGCCCGTCAACAAGGCGAGGCACTCCACAGAGGGGAATTTTTGCAACGGTAATTCCCCTCTATGGAGGGGTGCCGCCGAACGGCGGCGGGGTGGTTGCCCGTTCTAATCCGATTAAGGGAGCGGAGCGCGTTGGCGGCGGGGCGGGCGTTATAAAGTACTCAGTCTTTTTTGCCGCGTTCCTTATCTTCTTCGGCCTTGCGCTCGTAGTAATTTTTGTAGCCTACGTTTTGATTGTCGCCGCCATCCCACTTTTTGCCGCCGACGGCGAGCATACCCAAAAACAGGGCGCCCGCCGCTATGGTGGCGATTATGGGCAGTATCAGCTTGTTTTCGATTCGAAACACGTCAAACGCGTTGATTGCGGAAAACAAAGCGACTACAAGCAGCCCCGCGCCGAAGTAGATGCTTAGCTTTTTGAGCGGCAAAGCCTTTGTTTGACCGAACAGCCCGCTAAGAATAAACACCACGCCCGTTACGCCCGCGAATATGGCGACGGCGGCCGACGGATTAAACCAGTCGATTGTACCCGCGGCGCTTAAAATCCACAGTATCGCGCACGCCACAAGCGTGCCGTAGATTATAAAACTCTTCAAAAATTTCTTGCTCATTGTTGTTAACTCCTTTTAATTTTGTTTTTTTATTGTTATTAACCCGTTTTGACGGTTACCGCAACACTACGGCGTGCGAGGTCGCGCACACCTTGTCGCCCTCGGCCAAAACTATCGACGCCTTGTGCTTGTAGGGCCGCACGAAGCCGCCCACGCGTATGTTCGCCTCGGTAACCGTTTCGTCGGCCATCAAAACGGTGTACTTGCCGGGCATAACCCTGCCGTTCCTTTGAACAAGGTACTCCTTGCCCCGGGCGAGCATTACGTCCTCGCGCGTGAACGTCGCCTTAACGGCGCCCGACCCGTCGGTAACGTTTTCGTCGGGGGTGTAACGCACGCCGTCGATAACCTTGACCTTGCCGACCTTGTCCTTATGCCGCGAGGCGCGTCCCGCCAAAATTACGCCGAGCAAAATCAAAACTATAAGGCCCAGCGCCCCCGCGACGGCTATTAATATTATCTGCCACGTATCCATATTTTATCCTCCTTACAGAACGTATATTACTAAGAGGGCGATTCCCGCGATTGCCGCTAAGCCGAGCGCGACCACCCCCAACACTTTAAGCGGCGAGACGGGCATACGCCCCGTTACCTTGCCGTTAAAGCCGTTTACAAAATAGTTGAACAGCTTTTTGCCGTAGTTGAAATGCCCTATGTAGAGCGGCAACAGCAGATACTTGTACGTAACGTTTTCGCACCGCGTGCTTACGTTGAGGTAGTCCACCACGTCGTAGGCGTACTTTGCCAAAATACCCGCGCGGATTCGCCTGTCCATCACCTTGCGCGCCTCGCCCCAACACTCCTTGCCGTCCTTTGTGTATTGGTTGGCGGTGTAACCGAACAGAAATTCCTCCGCATATTTTTTGCTGTCGTTCGTGTCGAACGGTTGCAGCTTGTCGATCGTTTTTTGCTTTATCACGGTCGAGGCTTGAATCAGAATGTCGTCAAAATCAAAGTTGTAAATACCGCTTATCGAAAAATACCTTATTTCGCGCCGCGTTTCCGTCCTGCCGTTGACGCGGACGGTCTTGTAATGATATTTTCCCAAACGCCCCGAATACGACGACAGCGTCGCGGCGTCGAAGGTAAACGCCGGGTTGTACGCGCCCTTTATCTCGTCCGTCCTTACGCTTTTTTTGAACCTGCGCGGCGCAAAAAATCTTTTTTTAGCCCACGCGACGGCCCTTGCCGCCGCATCCGCCAGCGTTATTTTGAACGGCACAAGGGCGTTCGGCTTCATTCCGGACAGTTCGTCCGTTTTTACTATGTTGGACGTTCCGCAAAAGGAACAGTTTTTGGCGATTTCCTTGTTGGATACGACTTCCTTAGCTCCGCAGTTGGCGCAGGTGTACACGTGAGTTTCGTCCGACCACTTTTCCGTTACCTTAAAAAGCTCCTCGAATTGCAGCTCCTCGTTTTTCGAGGACTCGAACGATTTTTCGCTGCCGCAGTGATCGCACTTCAACAGCTGCTTTTCGGGGTCGAACGTCATATTCGCGCCGCAACTAGGGCACTTGGCGGTATCGGTCGCCTTTTCCTTTTCGACGCCCGTCAGGACGATTTGTTCTTCCTCTTCCGTTTCCTCGATTTTCCTTGCCATCGCCGTTACTCCTTAAACGCGTTCGCCGCACTCGGGGCAAAACTTGGCGCCCGCCGCCGTATCCGCTCCGCACTTGGGGCATTTCGACACGAGCGACGCGCCGCATTCGGGGCAGAATTTAGCGCCGGGGGCTAACGCCGCCTTGCACTTGGGGCAAACCGCGCCCGACGGACTTCCGCATTCGGGGCAGAATTTGACGCCCGCCTTTATTGCCGCGCCGCATTTGGGGCAGGGCGTAGCCGCGCCCGCGCCGCTTGCCGCCGCCGCGCCCATAGCGCCCGCGCCGCCGTTATACATAGCGCCGAACGCCTGACCCATTCCCGCGCCCATACCGAACCCGAGTCCCGCGCCCATAGCCGACCCCGCCGCGCCCGGGTTTTTGGCGGCCTCGACGAGCGCGTCGGCCTGCGCCATTTGCATATAGGTGCCCATCTGATTTTTCATCATACCCAAGCCCGCGCTCTTATCGAACATCTTTTCGAGCTCCTCGGGCAGCGAGAAGTTTTGAAAGTTGAATTTAACAAGCCGCAGTCCTATGTTGTTAAAGTCGCCTTGCAGCTTGGTTTCGACTTCCTTTGAAAGCTCCATAAGGTTTTGCGCCATATCCAAAAGCGGAACCTTGCTTTCGCCGAGCGCGTCGGTTATGCCCATTATGACCATACTGCGCAGATATTCCGAAATATCCTGACGCTTAAACGTCGAATTCGTTCCGAACAGTTCTTTCATAAAGACGAACGCGTCGTCCACCTTGAACGAATACGTGCCGTAGCCGCGCACGCGTATGGCGCCGTAATCCTTGTCGCGCAGAATAATCGGGGTAACGGTACCCCACTTTTCGTTCGTGAACTGCTTTGTGTTGACAAAGTAGATATCCGAGCGGAACGGCGTGTCGAAGCCGTACTTCCAGCTCATCAGCTTTGTCAAAATCGGCACGCTCGACGTGTCGAGCTTGTAATAGCCCGGCAAAAATACGTCGGCAAGCCGTCCCTTGTCGCAGAAAACCGCGACCTGACTCTCGCGCACGGTAAGTACGGACCCCTTTCCGACAAAGTCGTTTTTAAGGTCGTACTTGTGAACGATAAGGTCGCTCCCGTTATCTTCCCAGTAAATGTTTTTCAAAAGACCCATTTTTAATCACCGCTCCTCTTTTTGTGATAAACCCATTATATAGCAAATTATTTTAAAAGTCAATGCCGTTTTGCGCATTTTGACCGATTCTAACCTAATTATAATGTTTTAATATATTTTTAACGTTGTTATTCCGACCGCGACAAGCCCCCGACCGTCTGAAAATATGCAATTTTTTATTTTTGACCGTCCGAAAATATGCATTTTTTTATTTTTGAGCGTCGAATTCTATGCATAACGCTTGACATTTCCGTTTTTGCGAGTATAATATATGGTGTTAAAGGAGCGTATCGGTTATGCTTAAACGAAAATTTACCGCCGAATTAGAGGAATGGAAAAACACAAAAAAGACGGAATGTCTGCTTGTCGAGGGCGCGCGGCAAATAGGCAAGACCTTTATAATACGCGAGTTCGGCCGCCGCAATTACGGAAATTTTATCGAAATCAATTTGTTAAAGCAGGAATATTTCAAAAAAGTTTTCGAAGGCGGCCTCGACAATTCGTTCTCCGCGCTTTTTTCGCGCTTGACGCTGCAAGACCCCGCTATCCGCTTTATACCCGGTAAAACTCTGCTCTTTATCGACGAAATTCAGGAGTGCGGCCCCGCGCGCACCGCCCTAAAATTCATAGCCGAGCAAAACGGCATAGACTGCGTGGCGTCGGGCTCTATGCTCGGCATAGCCTACAAAAACGTCGCCTCCGTTCCGGTGGGGTACGAACGCAAGGTCGAAATGTTCTCGCTCGATTTTGAGGAATTTTTGTGGGCGAAGGGCTATACCGCCGACCAAATCGCCGCGCTCAAAGACTACTTTGTAAAAAAAGAAAAGGTTCCGCCCGACGTAAACGGCGCGATGCTCGCGGTTCTGCGCGAATATATGGTTGTGGGCGGCATGCCCGAGGTTGTAAACAGATTTATCGAAACCAAAAACTACGGGCTTGTTTTTGACGAGCAAACCAAAATTCTTAAAAGCTACCTCGACGACATCGCCAAATACGCCCCCGCGGCGGAACGCCCCAAGGCCCGCGCCTGCTACCTGTCCGCGCCGCGCCAGCTCGCCAAGGAATACACCAAGTTCCAATATTCGGTTGTGGAAAAGGGCGGCGCGAGCCGAAAATTCGATTCCTCGTTAGAGTGGCTACACGACGCGGGACTCGTTAAATTTTGCTTTAACGTAAGCAACCCGGTTTTTCCGTTGGCGGGCTACGAAAAAAAAGACCAATTCAAAATATATCTGTCGGATCCCGGACTTCTTAACGCTATGTACGGCTTCGAGATGAAAGACGCCGTATTGAGTAACACCCTTACGGGCCCCGCGAAGGGCGGTATTTACGAGAACCTTATCGCCGACGTTCTGTTCAAAAAAAAGCGGCCGCTTTACTATTACAAGCCCGACAACAGCGGTCAAGAAATCGAATTTTTGATTCACGACGGCGCCGCCGCGATACCCGTCGAGGTCAAGTCCGGCAACGGTCAAACGTATTCCTTAAACGAGTTTCTTAAATCGTTCAAGCCTCCCTACGGACTAAAATTTATAGCGGGCAACGTCGGCGCGGATCCGGACGGCAAAATAACTCTGCCGCTTTATTTGTCGATGTTTTTGTAAGAATCAAATATGCGCGCGGTGAACGCGGATTGTCCGCAGTGAAAAAACTATTGACAAATATAAAACAATACTGTATTATATTTCCGTAAGATTTTGTAAAAATTTCGGACAGGCCGGGACGGATTTAGTCCGGCTTTGCAAGAATTTTACAAAGGGGGCTAAAATTATGCTTCGTCCGTCGAAAGACAGCCGTCAAATGCAAAAACTTCAAAAACGGCTCGCGGCGCCCGCGCTCCGCTGGGTTCCCGCCGCTTTGGTAGCGCTCATCGCCCTGGTACACCTGCTGGACAGCTACGCTACGGACGTTTGCGCAAAGGTGCAGTCGCTTTACGTCGGCGAATTTTTTGTGCGCGGCGACGTTCCATTCGAAACCGGACTGCAAAAGGCGACGCTCATTTCGACTATCGGCTATTCGTTTATGGCGATCGGGCCGTTTTATAAGGCGTTAATGGACAAGGTCGGGCGCAGACCTATTTTTTTGATCAATGTGGCGGGAATGGCGGCGGGAATGCTTCTGTGTTTTGTTTCGCCTAATTTTTACGTTTTCGCGGCGGGACAAATGTGCATTATGTTTTTTACTATGCACGATATGCAAATGATTTACGTCCACGAGGGCGCTCCGCCGAGGTGGCGTTCCACGTTGTATTTTTTGTGCAAATTTTTGGGAGTTTTCGGCACGCTCACGATTCCTCTGCTGCGGGATCGATTTGTGCGTCCGGACGGCTCGGGTTGGCGGGGCGTGTTTCTGCTCCCGAGCTTGGTCGGGCTGGCCATTTTTTTGTCGGCTATTCCGCTGCTCCGGGAATCCGACGTTTTTGCCCGCAGCCGTCTGGCCGCGCTTCAAAGCAAAAGCTCCGCGCCCGAAAAAACAAAGGACAAAAAATCCGGTATAGGTTCCGCTTTTAGGTATATATTCCGGCAAAAGCAATTAAAGTGGCTGGCGGTCGCGCTACCCGTAACCTGCTGTTCGATGTACGCGCTGATTTTTTACTACGAATCCTTTCTTTCGACGGTATACGCCACTAAGGAAGTAACCGCGGCCCTATACGCGCAACCCTTTACTATGGCGGGGCTTTATTTGATTAGCGGATTTTTGGCGGATTCGATTGGCCGCAAAAAAACGACGGTCGTTTTTGTTTTTGTAACCGTCGCGGGCTTTATCGGATTCTTACTGCTGACCCGGAGCGGCGTGAGTCCCGTAATTCCGGGATTACTTTTGGGGTGCTATATCGGCGGATTTTGGAATATTACCGACCTAAACGGTATGATGTTCGCGGAGTCCTCGCCCACGGAAATCCGTGGCTCCGTTATGGGAGTCCAAACTATTTTGATGGGGATCGGCACGGCGGTTTCGCTTATACTTTGTATGGTCTTGCTCTCGTTTATGCCGCTGGGCGCGATGATGGCCGCCGTCGGCCTGCCCGGCGTTATCGCGGGCGGAATCGTTACGCTAAGCAAATGCAAGGAAACAAAGGGAACCGACCTTGAAAAAATTGCTTACGAGGCGCCAAAATGACAAAATTCGATTTTTCGGTAAATACGAACAGATTCCACAACGACCGTTATTGGACCTTTTGCGTGGGTAGCTGCCACGCCGCCTTGGCGCTTCGCGCGGATTATCAGGCGCAACTAAAAAAAACCCGTGAGGAGCTGGGCTTTGAACGGGTGCGTTTTCACGGGCTTTTTAACGACGATATGAAGGTAATCACAAGACTTTCCGATTACATTCCGCTTATGCCCGGCGCAAAAAAGGTGAAAACCCAATCGTTTTATCATATAGCGCTGGTGTTCGACTTTTTGCTTTCGATCGGGATGCGTCCGTTTGTGGAGCTCGGCTTTATGCCTACCGCGCTGGCAAGCGGCAAGCGCACCGCTTTTTATTACAAGGGCAATATAACCCGTCCTAAAAATATGGGCGATTGGGAACAATTCGTAAAGGATTTTTTGACGTTTTGCTTTGAACGTTACGGCCGCGAGGAGGTTCGCAAATGGTATTTTGAGGTTTGGAACGAGCCTAATTTGCCGTTTTTTTTCAAAGGCAGCCAAAGGGATTATTTTCGGTTTTACGCCGCTACGGCGCGAGCCGTCAAAAGTGCGGACGAGGGTTTAAGGGTGGGCGGCCCCGCAACGTCCGAGAATGCTTGGTTGTCGGAAACCCGTAGTTTCTGCGAAAAAAACAATGTGCCGCTGGATTTTTTGTCAACACACCACTACCCCGGGGACGATGTCGGACTTCCGATGTTCACGCTCCGGAATATGCTGCGTATGGGACTTACGGCTCTGCGCAATCCCGGCGATTCGGTCGACCGGGTGATACGCAAAATGCTTAACCGCCCGGAGCTTTTGCCGCTCGTCAAGCGCGATTCTATGCGCAAACAATTAGAGGCCGCCCGCGTTAAGGCGGGGCCGTTGCCGCTGTTGTATACGGAGTGGAGCGACAACCCCGTTTGCACCGCGCCCTCACACGACACGGCGGGCGCGGCGGCGTTTATAGTTAAGCACGCTATGGACGGTCAAGGCCTGATCGACGGCTGTTCCTTTTGGACGTTTTCGGACATTTATGAGGAGTTGACCTTTTTCGCGAGGCCTTTTAGCGGTACATTCGGTCTTCAAACGGTGCACGGAATCCCTAAACCCGCCTATCACGCGTTCGCCTTGCTCGGCCGTTTGGGCGACGAGCGGTTCGCTCTGCCCGTTACCCACGAGCCGATCGAAATGGCGGCCTTCAAGAAAGGCGGTACTCTTCAATTTTTACTCTACCGCCAAAACTATTGCGAGGGTACCGCCGCCGAAGAAGAAGTCGAGTTGCGCGTGGATATGCCCCTCAAAAATGCGGTTTGCCGCCGTATCGACCGCAATAACGGCAACCCGCTGGCCTATTGGCGGGCGATGGGCGCCCCGGAAACCTTGCTGCCCGGTCAAGCGGACGAAATCGCGGCGGCCTCGGCGCTGCGCGAAATGCCTCTGCGCGTCGAACGCGGGGACGGCGCGTCCGTTTTGCGCATAGGCCTGGCGGATAACGATGTGGTGTTGGCAGAAGCCGAAATTGACGAAAATGTCGCATAAATGAGTTTACAAAAAGCGGAATATACTGTATAATGTTGAGATGTCGTTTTAAAATACGGAAATAATAAAGGAAGTAGAATGGAGCTGTTTGTAATAATTGTGCTTGTCGTCGTCGGGTTTGCCCTTATAATAAAGGGCGGCGATTTGTTTGTGGACTCGGCGGTGTGGATAGCCAAAAAGACTAAAATGCCCGAGGTGCTTATAGGCGCGACTATCGTGAGCATAGGCACCACACTCCCGGAGGTTATGGTGTCGCTTACGGCGGCGTTTAAGGGCGAGGCGGGCTTGGCGTTGGGCAACGCCGTGGGCAGTATCTTTTGCAACTTCGCGCTGATTTTGGGGCTGGGGATAGCGATCGCGCCGTCCGTCATAAGCAAAAAAGAATACTCTAAGCGCATAATCGCGCTTATCGCCCTCTGCGCGGTCTTGCTTATATTTATCCTTGACGACAACCTTGCGCCGTGGGAGTCCGTAATATTGGTCGCGGGCTTTATAGCCTTTATGGCGGTAAACGTAGCCGACGCGGTAAAGCAAGCGCGGCAAAACAAAAAGCCCGTTTCGCCGCCCGGGGATATAGCCGCGAACGCGGCCGTCAAAACCGAAACGGCCGTTTATGACTACATTAAAGCGGCGCCCCTTAACGCTGTTACCGAATCCGGGCCGGCGGAGGCGAGCGAAGGCGTTGCCGTTCCGACGCCGCCGGTAAAAAAGCCGACGTTAAAGGAACGCTATTCAAGGTATCCCGCCGTTATGATAATTCTGTTTTTTGCGGGCGCGGCGGCGATAGCGTTCGGGGCGAATATACTTGTAGACAACGTAAGCAAGTTGGCGATAAACTATCTGCGCGTGTCGGTCGAGGTCGTCGGCTACACGGTGGTGGCGTTCGGCACAAGCCTGCCCGAGTTTATAACGGCGTTGACGTCGTTGCGCAAAAAAAGCGGAAGTCTTTCGTTCGGCAACATTATCGGCGCGAACATAATCAACGGCACGCTTATTTTGGGCGTTTGCGGTATTATGGCGGGTAAGGGCGGACTTGCCGTCGCCGACCCGTTTTCGCTTATAGCGGGAATCGCGGGCGCGCTCGCCTTAACCGTAACGGTTGCGCTGAGCACATTCATAAAGGCGAAGACCTACCGTTGGCAGGGCGCGATTATGCTGGCGGCTTACGTCGCCTATACTGCGGCTTTGGTCGTGCGGGCAATAATCTGAACGCCCCTATTCGCCCGCCGTATATACGGAGTTTTGTTCGAGTTAAAACCTTGCGGTAAGCAAACGCGAATAATAAATTGATTAAAGCAAACGAGAATTCGCGTTTGCTTTATTTGATAAATCGTCTTTTTTTGTAAATTTTACAACAAAATTGCCTTTTTTGTTCAAAAAAACGTCCCGTTAAGGTTAATCGTCTTGTAATGAGTCCCGATTTATGGTATAATATACATAATTCAATAGGAACTAACTAAGAGGTGTTATACGATGAAATTCGCATCCGTAACTAAAACCGGCTCTTTCGCGCATAAAAAATCTACCGCGCTGACCGCGTTGGCGGTCGTTGCCGCCGTAATAGCGACGTTTGTTTTGTGGGGAATGCTGTCCGACAAGACCGCGCCGGTAGTGCCGCCGGAAATCCCGGCCGGTATGAAGATCGTAACGTCGGCACCAAAGCCCGACGACGGCTCCGCGCCGTCGGATTACGACGCCAAGCAAAACTTTTATATAGCGGCGGGAGTGATAAACGACGCGCCCTACTTTTCGTCCTCGACGGCGGGTACGGTAACGGCGAAGGTCGCCCTTATCGCGTACAAGCAAAATGTGTCGGGACTGCGCGTCAAAAAGGACTCCGCGGTGTTCCACGAGGCGTTGTCCTCGTCCGCGCTTAAAAGCGTGGCGGTTCAAAAATTCGTTTCGGGCAACGTGCGCCTGAACCGCGTGGGCGCGGTCAAAAAGGACTCGGTTTCGTGGGGCGCCGTAACGGAGCTGACCGAGCGCGGCTTTAACTCGCTTTACGGAATCGCGCCGTTCGAGATTTGCAACTACGCCGTAAGCGACGACACCGTAACCGACTACGGCGTCGCCGACGGCGAATATTACCTTGTTCTGAATCCCGCGAAGGCCGCCGAATACTACAAGTACGAAATGCGCAATATGGGCGGCGCATCGGACTATCCCGAATTTTCGTCCATACGGCTCTCGTTCACGATCGACGAAAATTGGGTCGTTCAAACTCTTAAAGTGCGGGAGTCCTACAAGATCGCCATAGGCGGCTTGGGCGACGCGGCGTGCGACGCCGTTATTACCCAAACGTTTACGGGCGTGGGCGATTCAAGCGGAACCCTGCCCGCCGCCGCGGACGACTTTCTTAAATACGTTCCCGCGGGCGCGGCGGACGACGCTCCCCCGGAGGCTCCCAAAAGCGCGGCCGACTATCTTGCCGAGGCGTTCGCGCCCTTCCTTAGCGGCGGCCCCGTCAACCTTACCGCCGACGTCGCGGCGGCCGGCATAAGCGCGAAAATCGAGGCGTCGGTGGATCTTAACCGCAACGAATTCAAATTCCGCGTGGGCGACGGTCTGACCCTCGTTACCGACACGCAAAGGATTTGGTTCGATTTATACGGCAAAAAAGGTTACGTTACGGTCGAAAAAGCCCTCGCCGCGCTCGGGGAATTAGGGCTGCAAATCGATACCTCCGCGCTCGAAGCTCTTGCCGCCGACGATCTTACCGCCGCGCTGTTTGAAAACTGCGAGCTTACCGAAAGCGGCGGCAAGGTACATATTTTAATGCCGTTCACGCTTTTCGACGTCGGCTTTAACGTGGATATCGCCCTCGTTAAGGACGGCGGCTCGTACAAGGCGGACGGCATTTCGGCGGTTATCGATATAGCGGGCACGCAAATCTCCGCCGACTTAAAGTTTACCGATTCGGTTACGTTCCCGACGGTCGACGACATAAAAGCGAACGAATCTTTCGCGAATTTCGACGTGCTATTCGACTTTATAGAACCCGTTAAAACGCTCGCCGCCGCAAAATATTTTGAACTAGACTTTGACGCGACGGTCGCGAACGTTACGGCGACGGGGAGCGCGGCGGTCAACCTTACCAACGGCGGCGCGGACGTCCGCGCGAACGTTTCGTTGCTCGGGCATAACGCGCTTGTTCACTATGCGGATAACCTTGCGTATGTTACGCTCAACGGCAAACTTATGCTTTCGCTCGACCCTGCGTCCGTCCCCGATATATTGGAACGTATCGGCAAGGCTATCCCCGGCGCGGTTCCCGAGTCGGTTACAAGCTTTGCCCTGCCCGACATTAACGCGCTTATACCGTCGTTCGACCTGCAAACCGCGATCGGGCTTATAGGCGGTCTTATTAACGGCGTTTCGGTTACGGACTCGTCCGTTTCGCTCGAATACGTGATCGACGGCGTAACGCTCGTGTTCACGCTATACACGCCCGAGGACGGCAAACTTAAAGCGCGTCTTGCCTTTAACTACGCGAACGGCGATAATCCCGTAGACGGGACTATTAATATTACGCTCAAAAACGTAAGCGCGGACAACACGCCCATAACCGTTCCCGATAAGGATAAGTATGTGGCGGTGGAAAAACTGGCGGAATTTATAGAACCGGCGATCGACACCGTGAATCAAAAGGCGTTTCACCTGACGTTCGAGGGCGCGATCGAGGGCGGCGAAAACGACAAACTTGCCGTTGCGGGTTATCTTAAAGTAGCGACGCTTACCTCTATTACCGAGGCGTCGTTCCCCGAGCTTGACCTAAAACTGTCTATCGGCAAGGATTTGGCGTTGCCCGAGCATTCGCTGCGGCTTTTGACAGCCAAGGACGGGAGCGGCGCGCTCGTTTGCCACGTCAATTATAACGGACTAAAAATCAAGCTCGGCTACACCGAGGCGCTTAAAATAGTCGGAGCGGTGAGCGATATTTTGGGCCTGCGAATTCCCGCCCTCGACGCGCTGACCTCCGGCGTATACGACCCCTCCGAACTCGATACCGCCATATTCAAGACGGCGAATTTTGCCGGGCTTACCGACTCTATAAAGTCCGTCAACGACTTGTTCGCCGTCGGCGGCGGTTTTAGCGCGGAAGAAATTTTAGGCGGCGTTATCGACGGCGCGCTAAAAAATCTTAGCGTCGCGCTCGACGGCGACGATACTCTTGTGATCGATTACGACGGCGCAAAAATTATCCTGCAAAAGGGCGAAAAGTATCTGTCGCGGTTGACCGTCCGCGACGTAAAACTCGACGGCAAAACGGCGGGCTTTACCCTGACGCTTAACGTTCCCGACTCCGCCGGGGACTTTATTCCCGACCCCGCGACCGAGTCCGACTTTGGCGGCGAAATGGACTTTAATTCGATTTACGACTTGCTTTGCACGCTCGTCAATACCGCCAATTTGCGCGAGTTTGAAATCGGCGGCGATATAGAGTTTTTAGCCTCAAAAATGCCGCTCGACCTGAAAGTCAGCGTAGACGAAAACGGCAAAACCCTTGTGGGTATGAAATTAAGTCTTGCGTTTAGTATAGCGTCGGCTTTTGTAATCGACCCGTTTGAATCGTACCTATACTTTGACGGCGATAAATTGTACTTAGAAAAAGATACGGTTGGTCTTATTTCAAAAAAATATACCGTGGAACGAATAGCCGTAACACAAGAAGAATTCCTCGCAAACTTTACCGATTATTTGCTGTTCTTGATTCCCTTCAAAAGCTACGTTAAGGACGCGATTTTGAATACCGAAACTCCCGCGGGCGAGGGAGGCGGTACGATTCAACCGTCCGATATTCTAAAAGCGTACTCATACGACGGCGCGTGGCGCTTAACGCTCGACCTTAAACCGCTCGCGGGCGATATGGTCGGCATAATGAACGTCGGTCTTGACGATACCGAAATAGACGGCAAACGCTACCTGCACAAGATAAGCGCCGACCTTAAATTAATGTCGCTCTTCGATATGACCCTTACCGCGACGCTCAAAAATACCGACGGCGGCAAAATATCCCCCATCGGCAACGTGCAACTCGGTTACAGCGGCGCGAATACGCGCTACGCGTCCAAGCCTATCGCGGAGGTATTCAGCCATTTAGCGACGTTCCAATGGGGAACAAGTATAAACGATATAAAATATATCCCATTCGAGAAAAAGGCATAGTCCCCTCTTTCCTTGACAAGCCGCCCCCAAAACGGCTATAATAGCGGTATGGAAACGGCGGTTGAATTTGCGGCGCAAAACGGCTTTTGCGCGATAGGCGCGCAGCACGCGGTAATAAAGCGCGCGGGCGGCATAATAGCCAACACAAAACCGAATCCCCAAAGGCTGTTCGCCGCCGAGGGGCTTTGGTTTTTTTGGCGGCTCAACGAGTGCAAAACGCCCGTTAAGGCGCTTATAATCTGCCCCGACTTTATACGCACGCCCGAAGCCCTTAAAGCGCTCGCCGAAATCACGGCGGCGACTCCGGCGTGCGAGCGCTTCACCGTTTCGCAAAGGACATTCCAAAAAATTTCGGAGCGCGACGCCCCCGACGGACTTTTGGCGCTCGCCGCTCTGCCGCAAAGAAATCTCGCCGGTTTTAAGCCGGGCGACAAGGGCATAATACTCGTCCTTGACGGCATCGAGATTCCCGGCAACGTGGGCACTATGCTGCGAATGGCGGACGGCGCGGGGCTAGACGGCGTGTTTATCTGCAACAAGCGCGCGCGCATAACGCACCCAAAACTAATCAAGGGCAGTATGGGCGCCGTTCTTACCGTTCCGTTTTTTGAATTCGATTCCGTCGCCGCCTGCCGCGAGTGGCTGACCGAAAATAATTTTTGCGTCTACCTTGCCGACACCCGCGCGGCGCGTTCCTACTACGACGAGCCTTTCGGCAAAAAAACCGCCCTCGTTATGGGCAGCGAGCGCTACGGAATATCCCGCGAATGGTACGACGGCGATTATTCCGCCCTCTCTATCCCCATGTTCGGCAAATGCGACTCCCTGAACGTCGGCGTCGCCGCCACCGTCCTCTGCTACGAAGCCTCCGTCAAAAACAAACTCGCCGCAAAAAGAGAGTAAATTATGAGTATTTTGGAAATTAAAAACCTGTCGCATATATTCGACGCCAAGCCGCTTTTTGAAAACGCAAATTTGTCGATAAACAACGGCGAGCATATAGGGATCGTGGGCTTAAACGGCGCGGGCAAGTCCACGTTTATGAACATTATAGCGGGCATTCTTAATCAGGATTCGGGCGAGGTTAGGTGGACGGGCAACCCCCGACGCGGCTATCTTGACCAGCACGCCGACATAGACCGCTCGCTTACCGTTATGGAGTACCTTAAAAGCGGTTTTGCCGGGCTGTACGAATTGGAGTCCAAAATGGAGTCGCTTTACGCGGAGATGTCCGAACCGGGCGCCGACGAGAACGCCTTGGAGCAAAAAATCAACAAGGCGAACAACATACTCGACACGCTTACGCGCGAGGGCTTTTTTGATTTGGACGCGACCATAAGGAAGGTCGCGAACGGGCTCGGGGTCAATAACCTGGGTTACGATACGCCCGTGGCGAATTTGAGCGGCGGCGGGCGGGCTAAGCTAATGCTGTCGAAGCTACTCTTAGAAAAGCCGGACGTTATGTTGCTTGACGAGCCGACAAACTTTTTGGACGCCGAGCACGTGGCGTGGCTTGCCGAATATCTTAACGGGTTTGAAAAAACGTTTATGCTTATATCGCACGACACCGATTTTTTGGACAAGACGTGCAAATTTATTGTGAGCATCGAGAACGGCGGCATACGCAAGTACGGCGGAAATTATTCGCAGTACATTGTGCAGGCCGAGCAGAACGCCAAGCAGTACGGCGAAAGCTACGAGCGTCAGCAGCGCGAAATCGAGCGTATGGAGGACTATATAGCCCGCAATAAGGCGCGGGCGGCGACGGCGGGAATGGCGGCGTCGCGGCAAAAAATGCTCGACCGAATGGAGATTATAAATAAACCGTCCGTTATCTACGACGCGGAATTTTCGTTCCCGCTTATCGCCGTTCACACGCGCGATATGCTGAGAGTCGACAACCTTAAAATCGGCTACGGCGAGCCGCTTTTGCCCCCTGTATCGCTGCGCCTTAGTTCCGAGGCGAAGCTGTGGATTCGCGGCACGAACGGCATCGGCAAAACGACCCTTATAAAAACTCTTACGGGGCTGTTGCGGCCCTTGGGCGGCGGCTTTGCCTTTCACCCCGCCGCCGCTATCGGCTACCTTGAACAAGACCTTTTGATAGACGAGCCGAACAACAACGCGGTCGGCTATTTTTGCAATCTGTTCCCCAAAATGAATATTAAGAACGTCCGCGCCGCCCTCGCCAAGGCCGGTATAAAAAACACCCTCGCCACAAAAGCCGTTTCGGACCTTTCGGGCGGCGAACAGGTGCGCATTTTTCTTTGCGCGCTCGGGCAAAAGCAAACCAATATTCTATTGCTCGACGAGCCGACGAACCACCTCGACGTCCGCGCCAAGGCCGCCCTGAAAGCCGCCCTTATCGCCTACGGCGGCTGTATAGTTCTTGTCAGCCACGAAAAAGATTTTGCCGCCGACGTTTGTACCGACGTTTTTGACGTGAAGGCGTGATTGATAATTCTGCCGCCCCCCGCGCAATAAACAAACCGGTCAAAAGTGTTGCCGGAGCGGCAACGGCGGGTTTTTGCCGCCGCGCGCGTACTTTTAGGCACGCAAGCAAGGCAATGTTCCGCGTTTGTCCGCTATCACGACCCTTTTTGCCGGTTTGCTATACGCTTTCTAATAACATCTTATCCGCCACCAACGCGATAAACTCGCCGTTAGTGGGCTTTTCGTTGCGGTTGTAAACGCGGACGCCGAAAAGTGAGTTTATGTTTTCGATTTTGCCGCGGTTCCAAGCGACCTCGATCGCATGGCGGATGGCGCGTTCGACCTTGCTGGGGCTTGTGTCGAAGCGGCCCGCCACCTCGGGGTAGAGGCGCTTTGTTATGCTGTTGATGATTTCGGGGTTGTCGATCGCCATTTTAATCGCCTCGCGCAAAAAGTGGTAGCCCTTAATGTGCGCGGGAATTCCGACCGTAATAAAAATATTCGTAATCTTTTCTTCAAGGCTGTTGTTGCGCACCAATTTGGTAACGGTAACCGGCTTTACCGTTTTGGGCGCGAGCGTTTCGTCGATACGTTCTTTAAGGTTCGACAGCGAAACGGGCTTCATCATATAGTAGTCCGCGCCCAAGCTCATAGCCTTGGCTACGAACGTATCCTGACTTAACGCCGAAACGACTATGATTTTGGAGCCGCCCTTTACCACCCGCTCCAAAACCGAAAAGCCGTCCATCTGCGGCATTACAAGATCCAGAATCATAACGTCGGGTTTAAGCCTGTTGAAAAGCTCCAAGCCCTTCATTCCGTCGCTTGCCGCGCCGACCACCTCGTAATTGTCCGACGAGGACAAAAAGTCGGACAGCTCTTTTGTGAATTCGGCGTTGTCGTCAACCAGCATAATTCTTGTTTTCATAACATTATTCTTCCTTTATTTGTGATCTTACCTATATTGTAACATACAATAACCGACTTGTAAGCAATTCCGAGTGTCGTCTTTTGTCGCTACTTGTAGTCTTTCGTGCGATTTTGTCGTTATATGTAGGTGCGGTTCAAAAACGGCCGAAACGGACGCAAAAACACCTCCTCTTTGCCCGAATTTTGCCCCGCCGCAAAAAATTCTTTGCAAAAATATGTGCCGCGTTACCCGTTAAATCGCTTGCAAAAAAGGACAAGATGTGGCATATTATAGGGTATGAAGGAGTTTTTGGTTTCGGCGAGGCGGTTTTTGGGACGGCACGCCGTCAATTTTGTTAAGGGTATCGGAATCGGGCTGTCGGTGATTGTACCGGGGGTTTCGGGCGGCACTATGGCGATAATTATGGGCATTTACCATAAGCTGTTGGCGGCGGTCAACAATCTTTTTAGAAAGTTTAGGGAGTGCGCGCCGTTTTTGGCGGCGGTGCTGGCGGGGGCGGCCGTCGGGATTTTATCGCTTAGCTACGTTATTAAGTGGGCGCTCGAAAATCATTTGGCGGTTACGAACTTTTTGTTTATCGGCGTTATAATCGGCGGCTTCCCGATAGTAATCAGGGAATCGGGCATTAGCTACACAAAATTGCCGTCGTCCGCTACGGGGGCGCGGAACAAGGCGCTGCGGATAATTTTGGATGTCGCGCTTGTCGGCGTAGGGGTCGGGATTGTGGCGGGGCTAATCGTTATGCAGGGCAATATCGCGGCTATGAACGAGCTTAGCGGCGCGGGCGGCTTCTTTTTTAGAATTTTGGCGGGGGTTTTGGCGGCGATCGCTTTGGTTCTGCCGGGCGTGAGCGGCTCGCAATTTTTGATTGTGCTCGGGCTTTACGAGAGCGTCAACGCGGCGGTGAGCGGACTTTTGACGGGGTTCGGCGCGAGCTTTGCGTATCTTTTGCCGTTCGGAATCGGCGTTATAGGCGGCATAATTATTTCGGCAAAGGCGCTCGACAAGCTGTTCAAAAAATTCAACCGCGGCACCTACCTTGTGATTTTCGGCTTCCTTTTGGGCGCGGTCGCGGAGCTTGCCCTGCGCGCGGCGCCGTCCGGAATTACGATTCTTTACTGCGCCGTTTCGCTGTTAATCGGATTCGGCGTTCTTTTGACAATTTCGTTCGCGGCGGAAAATATCAAGAAGTCGCGCGGGAGTTTGGATAGCGGGAACGGCGACGCGGAGAGCGCGACGGACGACCGCGCCGCCGAGGCGATCGACAACCACCCCGCCGCCGTTCGGCGGCACCCCTCCGCGGAGGGGAATTTGGGGCAAGCGGACGACTGCCACGGCGACGCAATCGGCAACCACCCCGCCGCCGTACGGCGGCACGAACCGAGCCGTCAAACGGCTTGCCGTTTGCAAGGGCAAGCGACTACCGGAGCGCGTCCCGTTCAAGAGGCGAGGCACTCCATAGAGGGGAATTTATCCGACGCGGACAAGCCGACCGGAAACGAAAAACAATAAATTAAGTTGCTTTTTTATATTAGATATGTTATACTAAAAGTATATAGTCAATCGGAGGGCGGACGCGGCGAAAATTACACGGCGGCAAACACTTAAATTATGATACTGATAATAAAAAACGGCGCGGACGCGCGTCAATACGAAAAGCTGACCGAGTGGATAGAGGAGCTCGGCTTAAAGATTCATTTGTCGAAGGGCGAAAGCACGACCGTAATGGGTCTTGTGGGCGACACGTCGCGCGTCGATACGGACGTTTTGCGCTCGCTCGACATAGTGAAGGATATTTTGCGCGTAAGCGAGCCGTATAAAAAGGTCAACCGAAAGTTCCGACCCGACGACACCGTTATCGAGGTCGCGGGGCAAAGGATAGGCGGCGGCAATTTTACGCTTATAGCGGGGCCGTGTTCGGTCGAGAGCGAAAAGCAGATTATAGAGGTCGCGGAGGCCGTCAAAAAAGCGGGGGCGCACTTTTTGCGCGGGGGCGCGTTTAAGCCGCGCACGTCGCCCTACTCGTTTCAGGGCTTGGGAGCCGACGGCTTAAAGTTGCTAATTAAAGCGAAGGCGGCGACGGGGCTTGCGGTGGTTACCGAAATTATGGATTCGTCGCAATTAGATTTGTTCGCGGACGTGGACATAATTCAGGTCGGCGCGCGTAATATGCAAAACTTTGAGCTGCTAAAAAAGCTGGGGGCGCAAGCTAAGCCGGTACTCTTGAAACGCGGATTCGCCGCGACGATCGAGGAATGGCTTATGAGCGCCGAATACGTTATGAGCGGCGGCAACGAAAACGTTATACTGTGCGAGCGCGGCATACGCACGTTCGAGCCGTACACGCGCAACACGCTCGACTTGTCCGCGATTCCGCTCGTCAAGGAGCTGACGCACCTGCCCGTTATAGTCGACCCCTCGCACGCCTCGGGGCTTGCGCGGCTTGTCGAACCTATGAGCCTCGCCTCGGCGGCGGCGGGAGCGGACGGGCTTATTATCGAGGTGCATAACGACCCCGCCCGCGCGCTGTGCGACGGAGCGCAGAGTATTACGCCGGACAAGCTCGCCGCGCTCGTCAAAAAACTCGACGTCGTTTTGGGCGTTACCGACAAACGCCGCGGACTATGAATATAGGTATTATAGGGTTAGGGCTAATAGGCGGCTCGTTCGGCCGCGCCGTAATCAAGGAAACGCCGCACACCGTCTACGGCCGCGATTTAACGCGCGAAACGGTTTTGAGGGCGTCGCTTACGGCGGCGGTTCATAAGCCGCTTACCGACGCCGAATTCGGGCTTTTGGACGTGCTTATTATCGCGCTCGCGCCGACCGCGTTCATAACGGAGCTTGCCGACGCCGCCCCCAAGCTCAAAGCGGGTGCGCTCGTTATCGACGTAGCCGGCGTAAAGCGGCCCGTAGTCGAGGCGATGAAAAAAACGGCGGAACAATTCCCCGCCCTGGAATTTATCGCGGCGCACCCTATGGCGGGGCGGGAGCATTCGGGGCTGTCGGCGGCGAGCGCGTCGCTTTTTAAAAAAGCGTCCGTTTTGGTAACGCCGGTAAGGGCCGGGCTTAAAACCGTGAGTATGTTGAAGGAGCTTTTTTTGGCGCTCGGGTTCGACTACTTCCGCGTTACGACGGCGGAGGAACACGACGAGATGATCGCTTACACCTCGCAGCTGCCGCACATACTGTCGTCGTGCTACGTCAAAAATCCGCTCGCGCCGCGCCACGACGGCTTTTCGGCGGGCAGTTTTTTAGACCTGACGCGCGTGGCGCGAATGAATTCCGCGCTGTGGACGGAGCTGTTTTTTATGAACAAGGACAACGTGCTTAGCGCCGTCGCCGACTTTTCCGCCAATCTAAAACTAATCGGGGACGCGCTCAAAAACGACGACGCCCCCGCCCTCGCCCGCCTTTTAGAGGACGGCAACCTTAAAAAGGAAGCCATCGACAAAGCCAGCCGCAATTGGAAAAAAGAGAATAAAGAATAGCAAATTAAAGAATTCCGCGTCCCCTACCACAAATTGTAGCGGTCGGGGTGAGTGATCGCCGAATGCAGGCGGTCTTTTGCGAAGGGTATGTCCTTGCAGACGGATTTTAGCAGATTTTTCATATACTCGCGCTGCGTGGCGTGGTTAGCCGGGCAAGGATTATAGAGGACGGGCAAGTCCTTCGCGAGCGCGGTTATGTCTTTTTCGAATATATAAATCAGGGGACGTATAAGCGTTACGCCGCTCCTGTCCATAAAACTTTTGGGGGCGAACGTCGAAAGGCGCCCCTCGTAAAACATAGAAAGCAGCAGAGTTTCGGCAAGGTCGTCGGCGTGGTGGCCTAGCGCAAGCTTGTTGGCGCCAAGCGAGTTGACGCGGGCGTTGAGAGCTCCGCGCCGCATTTTGGCGCATAGCGAGCAAGGGTTTTTCTCCTTGCGCTCGTCGAATACGATTTGCGCTATCCGGGTTTTTTCGATATAGAACGGAACGTCTAAGCTACGGCAAAATTCGGCAAGCCCGCTAAAATCCGCGCCCAACCCGAGGTCGACCGTTACGGCGGCAAGCTCGAATTTTTGCGGCGAAAACAACCGGTAGTTTTGCAGCGCCTTAACAAGCAGCAGGCTGTCCTTGCCGCCCGACAGCCCGACAACCACGCGGTCGCCCCCGTCGATCATTCCGTAATCGACGACCGCCCGCCGCAAGCCCGACAATATGCTTTGAATAGTAACCGCCATACTTAACCCTCTTTAACGTCGTTTTTTGCACTCCGTCTACCCGATATTATACGCCAAATCAAAAAATAAGTCAATTTAATCGCCCCCTATCCACGATTAAGCAAAAAGTCCCCTCGGTTAAGAGAGGGCTTTTTTGTTTTTGCCGATTGTTAAGGCTGTTGTACAAAATTCTACTACGATAGAAAAAGTACCATAGTCTTAGAGCCTTACCAATCGGTAAGGTTGTTGTACCTAAAACCCATATGGAAATTAAAACCGTTCCGTCTTAGAGCCTTACCAATCGGTAAGGTTGTTGTACCGAAAAAACGCAAGACCGGCGCGAATATATGTCTTAGAGCCTTACCAATCGGTAAGGTTATTGTACCCACGCCACCCGCGTACTGGCTCCGGCCATGGTCTTAGAGCCTTACCAATCGGTAAGGTTATTGTACCCAGACTAGACGCATTAAACACGCTTTACAGTCTTAGAGCCTTACCAATCGGTAAGGTTATTGTACCTCTAATATAAACTAAAATGTAAAAAATGTCAAGAAAAATAACGATATTTTTTATTTTTTTATATTTCGATTAGCGGCGAAAGCATTTGGTCAAAGTCGAGTTTTTTGCCGCTTATAAAGGCGATTTGCATAAAAACTTTGAACAGAAAACTCTGAACAAGTTTAGGCAACTTTAAGACGCGTCTTTTTTGCTATAAATTGCCTTCTTTTTTTGACAATAGCGGTGCTATTGCCTGCAAAAACAAGTCAATTTCTATCTAAAAAATACGCCGCCTTAAACCCGCCCCACTTATTTAGAGTTTTCAACGGAACGGGCAAAACAAAAACCTCGCCGTCGCGCGGCGCAATTTTTTGTATATGCAATATTTCGTATTCGCGCATAGAGGAGTTGCGGATATGCCTATAATAAACCGATTTTTGCAAAAGACTGTAACCCGATTTTATTAAATTGCGGCGAAAGTAATTATTGTCGGAGCGCTGCGCCGAATTCTGCGACGGCAAATCAAACGAAACCAATATCACGCAATCACGCATTAAATAAACTCCACCTCGCCCACATTGATTTTGCCGGAATTCAAGCTGTCGGCCGCGCTGAGGAAAAACCCGTCGAGAGCGTTTTTGACGTCGGTAATTTTTCCGTTGTACTTAACCTGCGAATTGGTAACGCAAATTAGCTTTCTTTTTAATTCCTTGTCGAGCGCGGAAAAATTGTTTTCGACGACGATTCTGTCGACAAACGGCCGGAACGGTTCTATTATGTCGCAGGACAGATTAAAATTGTTTGTCGCTCCGCGGTGCATAATACCTAAGCTCAGATTGTATCCGTGGCCCGCAATCGTTCGGTTAGCCTCCGACAAAAGAATCGCGTATCCGTAATTTAAGGCGCTGTTGATATGGCTTTCTTCACGGCGGTTGAACGCCGCGCCGAACAAGGCGTTAAAATATATCCGCGCCGCTTGACCCTCCCGGTTAGATTTGTCGCCGGGCTTTATGCCGGACAAATATTCGTCTAATTTGTTGTCGCGCGCAATATTCAAACGGTCGAGCAAGCCCGCTTGTATTTTGATTTTTTGCCGGACGATACGGGACCAAAGAAGCCGCTTTACTTTTTTTTGCCAGCGGCATTGTTCGCTAAGTCTTTGCGGCGCCAGACAATTGTCCGCGGCGGAAACGATTTCGCTGCACGGATTATATTTTTCGTCGCAAAAGATGACCTTGATTTTGTTTTTGCGCAATTCGTTCAACAAATAAGCGGTTAGCGTTACTTGCAAGGAATTTATTATTACCGTTCGGATATCGCAAAGCGGTATATGTTTGTCTACGTCGCCTTTTACGATAAGGTTGCCCGTAGAATAAGTAAGATCGACATTTTTATCTATTAACACCGTGCGCCAAGCATTGTCGGGCATATCGTTATTCCCCCCCCCGTCCGTTCCTTAATTGCCGTCGCGCTCGTCGAAAAGCGACATAACGCTAAGATTTTTGTAGCGGGCAAGGTTATAGGCGAACGGAACGTTGAGCAGCTTAATAAAATCGTGATTCGGCGAGCGGTAATTATCGACCTTATCGGAGAAATATTTTAGACTTGACGGAATATTCCGATCGGCGTATTTTGCAAAGAGCATTTTTTGGAGCGCAAAGTGAAAAAGCTCAAAATAAGAGGTCATCGGCACGTCCGTTCCGGCTAAAAATTCGCCGATTATCGCGGGTATGCGGTGCGGCACGCCTAAATGGGCTACTATGTTACGGTATTGCCGGACAAGACACGCGGGTTCGAGTTCAAGCTCCTTCATTCGCGCGACGTTATCCGACAAAATATCGAACCACCTTTTTGTGTAGCGGCGCTTTTTTCGCTGTAAGCGTATGTATTCGAACAGCGTTTGTTTGTCGGTCTTTTTGTCGTCGGGAATGCCGAAGGTCGCGGCGTCAAGTTTTAGGTAGTATTCGGTAACGGCATAGTGAGCCTTCAATTTGTCGTCCTTGTCAAAAAGCTCGACATCCGCGCCTATTCTGTTTTTAAGCAGGATACTATCGCGTTCAACGCATTGCCACGCTATAAAATACCGCGCGTTAGTCTTGACCATATTCTTTGTTAAAACGTAGAGTACCGTCAAATACAGCCCTACGAGCGCCTTTAATCTTTCGACGTTGCTCTTGTTGATTATGGCGTTGCGCTCGTTCAGCACGGTTTGGAACGAAAAGCCTTCCAGCTTTTTGGCAAGCTCCTTAATTTTTGTTTTTGTTTTTGTGTCCTCGTCTCCCGAAGCGATAACTCCCGCGTAATATCTGTCGATTTGTTCCTTTGGTAATTTTGACAGCACAAACTCGATAACCTTGATATTTTTTATGACCGCTTTGCAGGTTTTGGGGTTGGTATAGCGAATGACGTACCAAAATCTGTTCGACTCTATTACGTTGTTCGCGATAAAATTCCTAAAAGGGTGCGCGTTCTTCTCTTTATTTTTGACCCAAAGGTTGTCCTCGAACCAGTCGTCGGGCAGCTCCGCGTCGATACCTAAAACGTCGATGGCGTCCTTATAGAGTTGGCGTTTAGCGTCGGCCATATCGGGCTTCATTTTTCCTACGCTGTGTATCAGCCTAAGCTCGTCTATAACCGGAATCAAATTTTCGGGGTTGAACATTTCGTATTTTTCCGCGAATTTCGCCCGCTCGCCCAAATCCGTCAGCGTTTGGCAAAACGACCGGATATTTTCAAAATACGAGATATAGCCGCTTAGAAGCTCGTTGATTTCCTTGCCTTCGAGGAAATTGCATACGTACGAGATCAACAGCGAAAACGGACTTACCCCCGAGGGCTTGACCTTTACGTCGTCGATCCAATTCGGCGGAAACGCCGCGCCCGCGTACCTTCCGTTTTTTACATCGTTCTTAATCGAACGCGCGACGGCGTCGGGAATGCGTTCAAGCGTTTTGCCCAAGTCTTTCCACAATTGATCGGCGGCGGCGTTATATACGGCGTCCTTGTCCGCGTCGGTTTGCGCGAACCTTAACCGCGCTATAATGCCGTTCAGCGTGTCGGGGTTGTCGGAAAGCGTTTTGCCTATAATAAAGTCGGCGATATTATTGATTTTTTTGCGATAGGTGTCGTGGTCGGAGTCATATGCGGCGGCAAAATATTTTTTTAAGGCGAGCTCGCGTAATTTTGTAACGTTTATCCCGAGATTCTTGCCGTCCTTGCAAATGGCGTAACGGTAAAACTCCCGGCATACTTGCGGGCGCCGTTCGTCGCCAATATCGAGGAGCTTAAAAATAATGCTTAAATTCAACGACGAATTTTCGACAAAATTCTTATTTATTCCGTCGATATGCGCCGCAAAATTATCCTCGAGCATTTGAAACAAGCCGACATCGTATTTATCCCGCAAGTTTTTTTTGATATCAAATAAATCCGCCTCGTATTTACCGTGTATCGCGAATTGGCGCGTAAACGACAGAATCCTTAAAACGTTATAGTTGTGTTCGAATATTTTGCGCGCTTGCGCGTCGTCCGGCTTGGCGTTTTTGCCGACCGGCTTTTTAAGCGACTTAAACGCGTCGCCGAAATAGCCGAAGTACGGAGCCATTTTTGCAAGCGCGTTATGAATGTCCTCGCTTTTTTTTACCCGCTTTTCGTTGCCGTTCCCCGCCTTTCTCTCTACATCATCGAGCGACTCGTTAGCGAAAACCGTTCCGATCAGGTCGTAAGGCTCGCCGTCCTCCTGCTCGACCCGTTGAAGATTGTTGACCGAATAAACGATGTCGTTGACGTACAGTCCGAAAATTTTGCGGATATCCAAAATTTGGTGAGCTATTTGTATGCGAATATTATCGTTAGGGAAGGTTCTGCCGAAAAACTCGTTTTCTAACTCGTCCTTTACCCCCAGATAATCCTGACCCACCGCTCTTGCAGAAACGTTTGCGGGGTTAGGCGTAACGGCGGATAGCTCCCGTTTTGAAAAAGTTACCTCGGACTCGTTCGCCGCCGTCGTAAACATTTTGGTCGAATTCAGCTTAACGGCTTTGCCGTCCTTCGAGGCGCGATACGCTAAGCTTGCCGCGTTGCCCTTGCCGAACGAGGTAACGGCGACGTCGTCGTTTATGGCGATGGTGGATTTGACGCCGATTCTTTTTGCGCCGGTCTTTTTGCTTAACGCCCGTTCCTTAGCCGTCTTTTTGGGCTGTTCGGAATTGTCCGCTACGGGCGCGGGCGTAACCGTACTTTCGGGTTCCGCCGTTTTGATTTTCGCCGCCTTCGGTTTAACCATGACGACAATCTTCGCCTTTTTCTTGTTGCTCATTTTGAATTTCTCCTTATGCCGTATTTTTTAGTCGCGATTTTGATATCGCTTTTTATATTATACTCTCTTAATCACCCGCCGTCAATAATAATCGCATATAAAAACTATATAAATTGTTTTTTATCGGCTTTGCGGGCGTTAAAATTTTCCTTTTAAAAATTACTTAAAGTAAGCTATTGACAAATTCCAACTTTTAGGTTATAATTATAAAGAGCGGGAGGGCAAAATAATGATGGAAGACCTGATGAACAAACACGGCGAGTGGAAAGTCGGCGACGAGGAACACCGCCGCGCAGTCGTTTGGCTGAAAGGCGCGCTAAACTTGATCGGAATTTTTCCCGACAAGAGCGGGCATTTTCATATAGTGAACGCTGTGTTGCTGGGCCTTGAAGAATCGCCGTACGACAAGCAACAAAAGATTTACGAAAAGGTCGCGAAGCTCCACGAGCGCACGCAGGAAAGCGTAGGGCGCAACGTTCGCAACGCCATACGCTACGCGCACAACACGGGTAATCTGCACAAAGCCAACGAGCTGTTCAATACGGTTCTTGTTGACGACGACAATTACCCCACCGCTACGTCCCTTATACTGCTGCTTACACAGCACCTGCGTATGCATCTGGAAGGTTGTTGAAGCTTGTTCCGGAATTTTTGGAGCGCGCGCGGCAATTAACTTTTAGCCGCCGCTAAAAGCGTTTTGGCGTTTGCCTTTTGCGCAAGCGACGGTTTTTGCGTGTTTGCGGAATTTTATTGTTTGAAAAACGGCGCGTTATAAAAAATTTTGCCGCGCCGTAGAAACCTCCGGATAAGTGGGGCGGTTTTAAGCCGGTGTATTTTTTTAGATAGAACTTGTCTTGCTTTTACAGGCAATAGCGGTGCCGTTGCCAAAAAAGAAGGCAATTTATAGCAAAAAAGACGAGCCTTAAAGCCGCCTAAGCTTGTCCGGAGGTTTTTGTAAAAAAATTAGAAAAATTTTTTGAAAAACCGCGCTAAAATGCTTGACATACATACAAATTTATAGTAATATTATTATTGTAATGATTACATTATTCCAAAAACAAGCCGTCGGGGCTTTACGCGGGGCGGGGCTGCGCCCCTCGACGATCCGGGTTCGCGTGTTGGAGTATTTGGCCGGACACCGCACGCACCCTACCGCGGACGCCGTTTACAGCGCGTGCGCCGACGACCTGCCCACGCTGTCGCGCACCTCGGTGTACAACGCGCTGAACGCGTTGGAGAGCGCGGGGCTGGCGCGGCGGCTCAATATCGACGACGGCGAGGCGCGGTTCGACGCCGAAACCCGCGAGCACGGGCATTTTAAGTGCCGCGTGTGCGGCAAGGTGTTCGACTTCGATACGGAGCCGCCCGCCCTTCCGGCCGACTTGGACGGCTTTAAGGCGGAAAAACGCGACGTGTTTGTATGGGGAGTATGTAATCATTGTGTTTCCCGCGAGGGAACAAAAAACTCCTAATAGGAGTTCTAAAAAAACCAAAAAAATTATATTAACGGAGGTATCAATTATGAAAAAGTTTGTTTGCAGCGTTTGCGGCTATGTGCACGAGGGCGACGACGCCCCGGACAGGTGTCCGCAATGCAAAGCGCCCAAGGCGAAGTTTGCCGAGCGGAAGTCCGGCGTACTCGCGTGGGCGGACGAACACCGTATCGGCGTAGCAAGGGACGTCGATCCGGAGGTTTTGGAGGGGCTTCGCGCCAACTTTATGGGCGAATGCACCGAGGTGGGTATGTATCTTGCCATGAGCCGCCAGGCCGACCGCGAGGGCTTCCCGGAGGTGGCGGAGGCGTATAAGCGCATCGCTATCGAGGAAGCGGAACACGCGGCGAAGTTTGCCGAGCTTTTGGGCGAGGTCGTTTTTGCCGACACCAAAAAGAACCTGCAACTGCGCGTAGAGGCCGAAAACGGCGCGACGGCCGGCAAAAAGGATTTGGCGACAAAGGCCAAGCAGCTCGGTTACGACGCCATTCACGACACGGTTCACGAAATGTGCAAGGACGAAGCCCGGCACGGTTGCGCTTTTGCCGGCTTGCTGAACAGGTACTTTAACTAAAAGTCTTTGAATAAGTTTAAGCGAATTTAGGCCGGCGCGCTTATTCGGAATTTTCGCCGGCGGTTCCGCTATGCTTTAACCGCGCGAAAAACCCGTAAAAACTCCGGAGCTTTCCGGAGTTTTTTTTTGCGCCGTATAAAACCGGCTTGTTACAAGCCGCTCATTACCGCGTCGGCGAAAAGGTCGGGGCCGGAGGGCGTTTGACCGAGGGAACGCTTCGGGATATATTTTTCCGCCCGCTCGGGATCGGCCGCCCACGCGAGGGCGAGGCGGACGGCGCGGTCGATATTCGTTATTTTGAGGGCGCATTTGAGCTCGTCGGTGTAGCGGGCGGCTATCCATTTTTCGATGGGGGTGGCGCAAAAGGTGATTACGGACGGAACGCCCAGAGCCTCGGCCTCGGCAAGATTGCTCGCGCCGGACTTGCCCATATAGAGGTCGGCGGCGGCGGTGAGGACGGCCATTTTGTCGGTAAAGCCGTAGGGAGCGAACGTAATATTTTGCGGCGGGGTAAGCCCTTGGAACCGTTTGTAAAGCGGCTCGTTTTTGCCGCAAACGGCTATGACGGTTAGCTTTTTGCCCGATTCGCCGCCGCGGTCGAACAGCTTATAAACCGTTTTTTCCAGCTTGCCCGCGCCGTACGCGCCGTCGCACAACAGAATCGTAAAATTATCCTCCGGAAGTCCCAGTTCGCGGCGATAGTACTCTTTTGATTCGGCGCAGTTCTTTATTTCGCCGCGCAAAAAGAACGGCACGTTCAAAAGCGGCGTAGCGGAAAACTGTTTTGACCCGCGCGCCTTTTCGCGCCCCGCGCGGCTACTTAACGCTATCAAATCGGCGCGGGCGTCCCACTGCATACCGAGTACGGGGTCGGGGCAATAGGCGACCACCTTCGCGTTTATCATTCCGCGAGCACGCGCCTCGCACGCGTACCAGAGCGTGGAAAAGTGCGTGTTGACAACAATGTCCGGCTTTAAATCCTTTAAGTATTCGAGCGACTTAGCAAGTCCGCGCTTGTAGATGACCTTGTGCAAAAACCGTATGCTGTACGCCCCGCCGACAAGCCGCATCAACAAAAATTGCAGCGTTCCGCGAATCCTGTACTTGTTGTGCAGCTTGACCTCTTTTATAAGATCGTCCTCGATAAAGCGCATATCGGGATCGCCCGAGTCGCGGAAAAAGTTAACGGGGACTATTTCCGCCTTGTCGCCGTACCTTTGCGCGAACGCGTCCATAGCCGCCCTAAGCGGCATAATATGACCCATTCCCGCCTCGACGAAGGCGAAAACGACGCGCGGTTTTTTTATCGGTTCGTTAGACATTTTTCCTTAACTCCCTGTCGCCCGCAATAAGCGCTTGCTCGATAATTTTATCCATATCCGAATACCTATACTGCCCAAGACGGCCGCCGAATATAACCTTATCCTCTTTTTGGGATAATTCGCGGTAGCGTTCGTAAAGCGCGGTGTTTTCATTATCGGGAACGGGGTAAAACGGCTCCGCTCCCTCGCCGTACTTTTGCGGATACTCGTAGGTTATAACCGTTTTATCCGCGTCGGCGGCGCTGTTTTGCCGCTCCCAAGGCTCGAAGTGCTTATGCTCCACTATCCTTGTGTAGGGAACGGCGGCGGACGTGTAATTGACGACGGCGTTACCCTGAAAGTTGGGCGTTTTTAGCGTTTCGGTTTTGAACCTTAAACTGCGGTAAGCGAGCCTGCCGAGCGAAAAGCCGTAAAACTCGTCGATCCGCCCGGTGAACACTATCCTTTCGGCGCAGGAATAAAAGCGGGCGCGGTCGGAAAAGTAGTCGGTGTTGAGCCGAACCTCCGCGCCCTTTAAGAGCTTGTCGAAAATCCGCGAGTAGCCGCCCGTCGGGATTCCCTGATACCTGTCGTTAAAATAATTGTTGTCGTAGGTGAAGCGGACGGGCAAGCGCTTTATTACGGACGGCGGCAAATTTTTGCAGTCCGTCCCCCATTGCTTTTCGGTATAGCCCTTTATGAGCTTTTCATAGACGTCGCGTCCCACAAGCATAAGCGCCTGCTCCTCTAAATTCGACGGCGCCGTTATATTCTCCTTTGCGATTTGCGCCTTTATAATTTCCTCGGCGGCTTTGGGCTCGCGCACGCCCCACAGCCGCGAAAACGTGTTCATATTGAACGGCAGATTATACACCTCGCCGTTATAGACGGCGAGCGGCGAGTTGACAAAGTTATTAAACTCCGCGAGCTTATTCACGTAGTCCCATACGCGTTTAGAGGACGTGTGAAAAATATGCGGCCCGTAAACGTGCAACGTTATTCCGTCCCGGTCTTCCGTGCGGCAATTGCCGCCCGCGTGCGGCCGCTTGTCTATGACCAATACTTTTTTGCCGGCTTTTACCGCCTCTGCCGCGAACACGGCGCCGTAAAACCCCGCCCCTACTATTAAATAATCGTACATAATGAACTAATAATACAACAAAATCGCGATTATGTCAAATATTCCCGTACGGTTTTGACCGATTTAGCCGTAAATACTATGTAATTTGGCGCAAAATGCGTAATTTAGCCCGCGACGGGGGAATCGGTAAGAGCTTTGTGCGCCTCGATAGCGGCGGTTTTGGCGGTGAGAGCGGCGGCGGCGGCGGAGAAAGCGGCGGAGATTTTGGGGTCGGCGTCGCTTTGGGCGTTTTTGACGGCGGCAAAGTAGGCGAGCGCTTTTGCCGCGGCGAGCGTCGCCGCCTTTAGCTTGGCTTTTTCGGCGTTAGAAAGCTCCGCCTTTGCGGCCGCCGAGTTATACGCAAGCTGCGCCGCGCCGAGCTTGTCGGCGCTTGCGTTCGACGCCCTTAGCCTTTCGAGCTTTTTGGCGGCGCGCTTTTGCACGGCGTTGTAGTCCGGGAAAATGATGAGGAATATCGGGAAGAATATCGCCATTGACAGTCCGCCCGTTACCACCGTCTTTATAAGCCCTATAAGCACGAAGTTCCAGCCCCACGCCAGCATATACGGGTTCATTATCCCCCA
>JAISMM010000076.1 GCA_031276725.1 Clostridiales bacterium
GGTAAGGTACAAGCAGATTGCGCCGCAAATAGCTGGCGGAGTTTTCAACCGAGCCTTTCTCGTGACCTTGAAAAGCGGTCATAAACACGGGCTTCATTTCAAAATGACGGCAGAACGAATCGAAAAACGGCGTGAGAAAACGCTCATATTTTTTGCCGTGATAGAGGATAGAAACATAAGCGGAATCGTTATCGAGCCATAATTCACGGGGCGCACCGCCGATGTGGCGAAAGATATTTTGCATACACACGAGGAATCCCTCGGTGCTTTTGCCGGGCAGAACCTGCGCGTATGACACGCCCGCATACGGGAAAGACAGCGCGACGATTTGACCGACGCGCTCGGCGCCGCCCGCGTCAAGATAAAAGAACCGCCCGAAATCGGCTTGACACTCGTCGGGTTCGTGGGACAGCGTAAGGAAATAGCCGTGTACCGATTGAAAGATTTGCTCTTTCTTTTTTATATAGGCGGTAAAGACGCAACATTGAACGCCCGCCATTTCGTCGGGATAAGCGGCGCAAAGCTCGCTATAATAATGCTTCATAAATTGTCGCTTATTTTTACGGAACTTGAGCCGCGCTTTTATCCATTCGTCGATAACGGGGCGGAGCGACAACGGCACAACGCCGACCCTGCGCCACGGGAGTTTGAGTTGCAGGCGGGCGTTTGAATTTAGATAGGTAAAGACGGAGCCGTGCGCGCAATGCATAACCTTACAAAGACGGTGCGCGGGCAGGTTTTTATCGGTTTTAAATTTTTTTGCCTTGTAGGCGCGGGTTATATACGGCTTCACTCGTTACCGCCTTTGTGCAGCGCAAGAATATCCGCTTGCTTTTTCAGGTTTTGCGACACGGCGATTTCGATAATTTTCACGGCGGAATCGAAGTCGGCGGTTTTGGTAAGTTCATATAACGCGCTTGTATAATCGGAAAGCGCGGCGCGGTTTTCGCGCAGGAATTCGACGACGGGAGCACTTAGCGCGGACTTAACGGTGGAATACAAGAGGGCGCGGGGACGGGAGCGGAGCACGCGCAAAAGGTCGGCAACGTCCTGAACGTTTTCGGGCGCGTCGGAATACAGCCGCTTAAATTCGTAGACGGGCTCGTTGTCGAGGTTTCTTATATAAACCTTGTCCTCGGTCAGGCATACATAGACGGAGCGGTTTATTAGCGTTTGCGGCAGATAGTAGCAATGCTTGCTATCGAGGACGAGGTCGCCGCGACCGTTTATTTTCCGCCGTTGCCACGACATAACGACGAACGGATTATCGGGCAGAGCGAGCAGGGCGGCTTTGTCCTCAAAGAACAATTCGCGAGAGGTCAGGGTTTTAGATGCCGTAGTTTTGCGGTCAAGCAGTTTGTCGCAGGAAACAAGCAGGGTTTCGTTAAAAGCGGCAAGGTCGGAGATTTCCTGCCGAAGCGGGATAATAGAGCGGCGATAATATTTTGACAGGCTTGTAACGACGGTATTCGTGCCGTCGCATACGGGGATAAAGTATTCGTCGTTGAAGCCGTAAAACAGGATAAAGCGGAGGAGCAATTCGTTTTCAATATCGCTCGGGTCGTGAAGAAAATGCTTGAACAGTTTTGTGGACGCGGAAAATTTGATACTTTGCGGCACGCCGCCGATATAGGCAAACATTCGTTGAAGCGCGGACAATACGCATTCGGTATTCGTTCCCAAAAGAATTTGCATATAGGCGGCGTTGCTATGCGGAAAGGCGAGCATTAAAACAAAGCCCTTATGAGGCTTCGATTTGTATGTAAATTCGATAGCGGAGCACCCGACCTCGGCAAGACCCGCAATCGGCGTAGGCTTCTCGGCTCTCGCGGCTTTGCCGTAGACCTCGGTCAGCAGGCGTTTATACACGATTTGCGTGGCGCGGGGCGACGCTTTGAAGTCGGGACACTCGGCGACAAGGCGGTCATACACGCGCCTGCCGGTATGGCGTTGCTTGTAAAAGCGGGCTTTGTCCTCGGCGAGCCACCCGCGAATAATATCCTCGAACGGCGCAAGTTTAGAAATGGGCTTTTTCATTTCCGCCTCTTGCGGGGTCGCATATTCGGGTTTGAGGTACCTATAAATTGTATTCACGCAATAGCCCTTACGAGCGGCGATTACCTCGACGGCAACCTTGTCCTCGAAGTAAGATTTGCGTATTTCATTGATTTTTCGCTCGGTCATTAGTTCTCCTTGCGCGGCGTAAGAGCCGCATATATAAATAAAGTATAGTGTATAACGGCGGGAAACGGGTCAAAAAAGAGAGCGGAGGCGCACAAAACATTCAAATCCCGCTTTCACGCAGGGCATAAAAATAGCGGAGGTTCAACCCCCGCTATACGAAATTTGCGGCAACGCTTTTTTGAAGTTATTTTGACGGACGGAAAACCGAAACAGCGAACCCCGAAAAAAGCTTAAAACGCCCCCGCAATAAAGAATAAAGGACGGTCAGAGCGGAATTTTTATCCGAACGACCGTCCTTATATGGTGGGCGGGGGTGGATTCGAACCACCGAAAGCGGAGCTGACAGATTTACAGTCTGTTCCCTTTGGCCACTCGGGAACCCGCCCGTATAATTTATTAAGTTTTTGTGAGGGGGATTGTCGCCGTCATGACGGGTTTCGAGGAATTGCTTAGCGCCGCTTTGGCGGACTTGGCGGATTGTCGTTGCCACGCGACGTGATAATATTGGCGATTTAGCCCTTGAACATGCCATAAAAGGGGCAAATTGGGGTAGTATGTCAGACATAGTACGAGGGTGATGGAGCTCGAGATGGGACTTGAACCCGCAACCTACTGATTACAAATCAGTTGCTCTACCGATTGAGCTACTCGAGCGTGCGATGTGGTGCCTCGAGGCGGAATTGAACCACCGACACGAGGATTTTCAGTCCTCTGCTCTACCTACTGAGCTATCGAGGCAAAAAAAATGGCGACCTGGAAGGGACTCGAACCCTCGACCTCTAGCGTGACAGGCTAGCGTTCTAACCATCTGAACTACCAGGCCAATATTTTTTGCTGTTTTTTTGCGCCGTGTCCACTTGAGGCGCAAGGGAGTGGGGACATTTTTGGCGCCGCTTTTACGAGTATCGCTTCGGAAAACTCCGACAAGTTTAGTCGACTTTAAGCCGCTCCGCTTGTCCGAAGTTTTCTTCGGGGGGGGCGGTGGTGGGCCTTCAGGGACTTGAACCCCGGACAAGCCGGTTATGAGCCGGCTGCTCTAACCAACTGAGCTAAAGGCCCTAAAAAGCGATACGCCGAAAAAAATAATATGCCGGAACGAGTCCGACTTAAATACTATACTATAAATCTATCCGAATGTCAACAAAAAAGACGCGAAAAATTATAAAATTTCAGCGCGGGTAAAGTTTTATACTTGTATAGAACAGTAAATTAAACTGTTTTATGCAAGTATTTTTAATTTAAGGGAGTTATTAAAATGAAAAAACAAATTGTGAAATCAAAAGGTAAATTTGCTGTGGTTCATAATGACGGAATTTTGGTTAGAGGAATAAATCGTTCATATGTAAATTTTGCTAGTGATTTTTCAAGGGCAATGACTTTTTCTAGTTTAGATGACGCAAAAGATATGGCTAGATTTATAAATGAAAAAGTGTCGGAAAGTTTGGGTAAAAAGTTTCTGTTTATAGCGTTGTTTCAAATAAAGACTATAAAAAGCCTGATTATTTGAAAAAAACTAAAAAGTAAAGGAGCGTAAAAGGAAATGACTAGCGGGAGCGACAAGTACATAGAAACGGTGCGGACGTTGGGCAAGCTGTATGACTTTATCAACAAGGAATTTTTCAATTCCGAGTTGGACAAACCCGTTATTGCCATATCGCCCGACGTGCGGAATAAGGCAAAGGGTTGGTTTACTCTTAAAAAGGTATGGAAAGAGAACGAGCTTGACGAGGGCGAACACGAGATAAATATATCTGCTAATTTCTTAAACCGTCCGCTAGTCGATATATGCGAAACGATTATTCACGAAATGTGCCACTATTACGCTAGCGTCCATAACATACAAGACTGTTCGCGTTCCTGCGTTTACCATAACAAGTGTTTTAAGCAGATTGCCGAAAAGCACGGACTATCCGTTGAGTTAGTCAAGAAAAGCGGTTGGTCGCAAACGTCTTTGACGGACGATAGCAAGGCAAAGATAGAAAAGTTTTTGAATAACGATAATTCCCTAAATTTTTATCGTATTGAGGAAACAAAAGGAATGAAAATAAAGAGTTCTATCACCCGTAAGTATGTATGTCCCGTATGCGGGCAAAGCGTAAGAGCGACAAAGGAAGTAAACGTAATTTGCGGCGATTGCGATAAAGTTATGCAAGAGGAAAAGGAGTAGAATCATATGTTAGCGCAAAAAAGATATTCGGACGATGAATATTTATCTATGTTATTATTCGCCGCGAAAGTTGATAATGAACAAGCAATGTGCGAAGTTAAGGAACACCAAAAATTTTTTGGTAAGCGCGTTGAAGTTTTCAAGGGTCGAAAATGTCCGATTGGAATCAAAGGTACGGTTTTTTATTTAAGCCGCAAACACTATGGGAAAAGCTATCATTTTGGTTTTTTAACCCGAGTCGGAATTGTTATAGATGACGGCGAAAAATTTTGGACAAGCTCCGACAATATAAAAATTTGCAATGAAATTATGCAAGAGGAAAAGGAGTAACGGCTATGAAAGGCGATAAAAAAATACATAGACGTAAAATTAGTAAAAAAATGCTTAAAGACATTTACGGCGAATTCTATTACGAATTATTTGAAAACGATAACACGCGCAAATCACAAAAAAAAATTAAAGGAAGTAATGAAAAATGAAAAAAGCTAAAAAATATACCGCAAAAGTTCTTGGTGAAAGAGTTGATTATTATAGCTGTTCAAGAAAAAACAGCTTAATTAATCGTCTTGACGCTATTTTGTCTTTTCATAGATTTACGGGGCAAGACGCTTTGCGTTCTGCTTTGCCGATTTCTTATATAGTTAAAGACGTAAAGTTAAAAAAGTAATAACGCGCAAATAACGGGTTCCTCCTACCGTTATTATATACAGACAAGTCGGTCTGACGAGTCGCTGAGAATTGCGACGAAATAGTAATGCGGGGTTTGCCTCCGCTCCGCATTACTATCACCGACAAAAGTCGGAATAAAAAATTTAGTCGGCTAGACGTAAAATAGTAAAGGAAAGAAAGAAATGGCAAACGAAAAGAACGTAACGGACAGGACGGAAACGGAAGTTAAGAACGTAGCGGAAACGAACGTAAACGTTGAAACGGAAACGGACACGACGGCGGAGTACGGCGTAAAGCTGTATTTAATGCGCGAGGCGGCTAAGGACAAATTTGGCAAGCTGATTAAAACGAAAAACGGCTTACAAATTTATAATTACAAAGTCCACGGCAACATTCGCGGGCGCGAAACGAAAATTGATTTTTCGGGTTCGGACAAGGGCGGTTTTGAGCCGCTCGACATAGTTTATAACGGCACGGACAAAGCGGAATTATCCGTTATCGAATACGAATTCGATAATAACGGTAAAAAACAATTTGGCGTTCGTTATGTCGCATCGAGCTTTGACGAGGACGACGGCGTGTTATATAAGTCGGTAGTCCGACCCTCTCGCAAGAGCGATTCCGACCTTATGGATATGTACCTTAGTATCTTAAAGAATAAGGCGGCGCGAGGGCGTAACAATGGCTAGATTTATAGAGTTACACCCGCAAGTCGATAACGAGTGTCAAGACAGAGCCGAGTACGTTCGGGAATTAATGAATCTTGATTTGATATTCGCTTTTTCCGATAGGAGCGGCAAGCAAGCCTCATTTTTGGCAATGTCCACGGACGGCGAATTTTTGGAAACGTTGTTGTTGGAAACGTACGAGGAAGTCGCGGAAAAGATAAAGGCGGTAGGCGTATGAGCAAGAAAAACAAGGTAGTTCGTTGCAAAATCTGCGGCGAGGAAATCACCGACGATATGGCGGCGTGGGAATGTCCCGTATGCGGACGTATCGTTTGCGAGAGTTGTTACAACACTTGGAACGATTATTGCGACGAATGCAACGAAAAATCTAAAAGCCGTTACGACTTTTTGACGGCGTAAAAGAATGGCTGAGCTATCGGCTTGACGGTCGATTTTTTTCAAAGGAGTACATTATAAAATGTCGCATCCCCACAAGTTCCGCCACCATTTCACCTTTGAGCGTAGGCTTACTATAATGTTCTTCCGCATAAGAACGTATCAACCTCAATATCGTCGACGCATTTAAATAAAACAATGCCGCTATCGTTCGAAATAATAATCCCCAACGGGTACAACGACACTCCCATATTTACATCTCTTTCACTATGACGCGCAAACTCGCTTAAAAACTGATGCTTAAATTTCTACACAGGTAACATTAGACGCCCTTACGTTTCCCGTTATTTACAATTCTTTCGCTTCGCCATATCTTACATTCCATTCCCACGTTATATCATACTTTCTTTTTCTTCTCATATCTTTTGCAACACTATCCCCGCACACACCGTATGCAAAACACTTGCTAAATTCCGTCAAAAATGATAGAATGTAAGGGTTCGTTGTTTTGGTACGGCGGACGGAGGCGATAAATTTATATGCAGGAAAAAATCAGGACTCTTACCGACGGCTGTAAAAAGCTTATCGGCGGGTGCGAAACGGCGCGCGCGTTAGGCGAGCTGCGGGCGCGGATTTTGGGCAAGAACGGCGAACTTACCGCTCTTTTGAAGGGCTTAAAGGATATGCCGGACGACGAGCGCCCTACGGCGGGCAAAATAGTCAACGAGGCGCGCGAGGCGTTGGAGCGCGAATTCGCCGCCGCCGCCGCCGCCCTCGAAAGCGCGGAGCTTAAAGCTAAGCTCGACGCCGAAAAAATCGACATAACAATCGATTCGGGGGGCGGGGTCGGCTCGCTCCATCCGCTCACGCTTATGCGCCGCCGCATTTGCGACTTCTTTACGGCGCAGGGCTTTACCGTGTGCGAAAGTCCGGAAATCGAAACCGATTACTACAATTTCGAGGCGCTCAACGTTCCCGCCGATCACCCCGCGCGCGAGGTTCAGGACACGTTTTTTATCACCGATAAAATACTTTTGCGCTCGCAAACGTCCACGGGGCAGATTCGCGCGATGGAAAAAATGCGGCCGCCCTTAAAGATTATTTCGCCCGGGCCCGTTTACCGTTCGGACGACCCCGACGCGACGCACACGCCCATGTTCCATCAGCTTGAAGGACTCGTTATCGATAAGGGCATAGCGATGAGCGATCTTAAAGGCACGCTCGACCTGTTCGCTAAGGAGTTTTTCGGCGAAAATTCGCGGACGCGTTTCCGTCCGTCCTACTTTCCGTTTACCGAACCGAGCGTCGAGGTCGACGCGTCCTCGGGGAGCGGCTGGATCGAAATTTTGGGGGCGGGTATGGTCAACCGCAACGTGCTGCGAATGTCGGGAATCGACCCCGACGTTTATTCGGGGTTCGCGTTCGGAATGGGACTCAACAGAATAACGAACATTATTCACGCCGTACGCGACGCGCGGATTCCGTTTGAAAACGACGCGCGGTTTTTAAGGCAGTTCGGTTAGGGGAGATTTATTCAAATGAAATTACTTTTAAGCTGGCTCAACGATTACGTTAAGGTCGACGACATAGAACCCGCAGCGCTTGCGGACAGACTGTTAAATATCGGCTTCGAGGTCGAGCAAATTATAGATATCGGCGGCGGAATCGACAGGGTGGTCGCGGGCAAAATTCTTGACGTTAAGCCGCATCAGGACGCCGACAGGCTTTCGGTTTGCCTCGTCGACGTAAAGGAACGGATTCTTACCGTCGTTACGGGCGCCGACAATATTAACACGGGCGACATAGTTCCCGTCGCCCTCGACGGCGCGTCGCTCCCCGGCGGCAAAAAAATTACGGCGGGTAGTTTGCGCGGCGTTTTGAGCGAGGGTATGCTCTGCTCGGGCGCGGAATTAGGGGCCGACGACTCCGTGTTCGAGGGCGCGGGCGCCGACGGCATTTTGATTCTGCCCGCCGAAACTGCGGCGGGGCGCGACGTAAGAGAGATTTTGGGGCTTAACGAGGTCGTTTTTGACGTCGCCGTAACGGCTAACCGCCCCGATTGTCAGTCGGTTTACGGCCTTGCAAGAGAGGTCGGCGCGGCGCTCGGACGCAAGGTTAAGCCGCTCAATTTGAAGTATACCGCCCGCGCCGCCGACAAAACGGTCGCGATAAATATCGAGGATATCGGGCTTTGTCCGCGCTATACGGCTAGGATAATCGACGGCGTAAAAATTGCGCCCTCGCCGCTTTGGTTAAGGCGCCGCCTGCGTTTTTCGGGGCTTAAACCCATAAACAACGCGGTCGACATAACAAATTACGTGTTGTTGGAGGTCGGTCAGCCGCTCCACGCGTTCGACTTACGGTCGGTCGAGGGCGGAATAACCGTGCGAAGGGCGAAGTCGAACGAAAAAATCACCGCGCTCGACGGCGCAAAATACGAGCTTGCCGACAATATGCTCGTTATCGCCGACGACGTTAAACCGCTTGCGATAGCGGGCGTTATGGGCGGCGAATTCAGCGGCGTTAACCCCGATACAACCTGCGTTTTATTAGAGGCGGCGACGTTCGCGCGCGGCTCCGTGCGGCTTACCTCGCGCACGCTCGGACTCCGTTCGGATTCGTCGGCGCGTTACGAAAAGGGCGTCGACTACGCGTCCGTCGATACGGGCCGCGAACGCGCACTCGCGCTTTTTTATCAATTAAAGGCGGGTAAAATAACCGACTATAAGGGCGGCGCGGGAATCGATCCGCCCGCGCAAAGGGTTATCGAAACGTCCGTTTTTGACATTAACCGCGTTTTGGGTATGAAAATCAAGGCGGCGGACGCCGTTAAAATTTTGCGCGCGCTCGAATTCGGGGTCAAACAAAACGGCGACGCGTTAAAGTGCGCCGCGCCCGCCTACCGCGAGGACGTCGACAATTTTACGGATTTGGCGGAGGAGGTCATACGCTTTTACGGCTACGACAAAATGAATCCGACGCTGCCGTTTATCGCCGAGCCGCTTGCGAGCGGTTACGAGCCGCGCCTTAAAAAGATCGACGCCTTAAAGGACTTTTTGGTGGCGCGGGGACTTTCCGAGGCCGTGTCGTATTCGTTTATTAACCCCAAAATTCACGACAAACTTTTATTGCCGCAGGCCGATCCGCTTCGCGGGGCTATACGCGTACTAAACCCGCTCAGCGAGGAATTTTCGGTTATGCGGACGCAATTATCGGGTAGTATGCTAGACATAGTACGGCTGAACGCGAGCCGCCAAAATACTCCGTTGCGGCTTTTCGAGGTCGCGAAGACCTATAAATCGGCGGAGCTGCCGCCAAAGTGCCTCCCGCGCGAAAACGAAACTCTTTGCGCGGCGCTCGCGGGCGGCGGCGCGGATTTTTACGCGCTTAAAGCGCTCGCGGGGGGCGTTTTGCAGTTTTTCGGCGCGGACTGCGCGCTAAAATACGGCTCGAAGAGCTGGCTGCACCCGGGGATTAGCGCGGACGTAATTTTTTGCGGGGCCGTCGTCGGCTCGTTCGGCAAAATTCACCCGCTCGCGGCTAAAAGTTTCGACGTTCCGTCCGATACGCTTATCGCGGAAATCGACCTTGAATATTTGCTCGCGTCAAAAAAGCCCGTCGCGGTATTTAAGCCTCTGCCCAAGTTTCCCGCCGTCGAGCGCGATTTGGCGGTTACCGTCGAACGGGGCGTCGCCGTCGGCGAGCTTATAGACGCGGTAAGGCGGGCGGGCGGCGAAACGGTCGAGGACGTTAAACTGTTCGACGTTTACGAGGGCGAGCAGATCGCCGCCGGGTCAAAAAGCGTCGCGCTGTCGGTTAAGCTCCGCTCGGCGGATTCGACGCTCGACGAGTCCGGGGTAAGCGGCGTTATGAATAAGATTGTGGGTGCGCTCGGCGCGGAGTTTAACGCGAGGTTGCGGACTTAATGAACCGCGCGGCGCCCGAAATTCTTGCCCCGGCGGGCGGGCCGGAGCAATTGCGCGCGGCGGTTAATAACGGCGCGGACGCGGTGTATTTGGGCTTAAAGGAGTTTAACGCGCGCGACAAGGCGCAAAACTTCGATCTTGACGAACTAAAAGCCGCCTCGCGTTACGCGCGGCTTTTCGGCGTAAAAATTTACGTCGCTTTAAACACGCTTATTAAAAACGACGAATTGAGCCGTGCGCTATCGCTTGCGGACGGCGCGTACGGATACGCGGACGCGTTTATCGTTCAAGACCTCGGCTTTGCACGCGAGCTTAAAAAACGGTTCCCCGATATAATTTTGCACGCGAGCACCCAAGCGGGCGTACACAACGCCGCCGGCGCTAAATTTATGGAGGCTTCGGGCTTTTCGCGCGTCGTTTTGTCGCGCGAAACTCTTTTGGAGGATATTCGCGCCGTTAAGACGGCGACGGCGTTAGAGCTTGAATTTTTTGTGCAGGGCGCTATGTGCGTGTCGTTTTCGGGCAACTGCTATTTTTCGAGTCTCGTTTCGGGCTACGGCGGCAACAGGGGCAAGTGCTTGCAGCTTTGCCGCAAACGCTATTGCCTTACCCTCGGCGGCGGCGTGCGCGATAGCGGCTATTTATTGTCGCCCAAAGACCTTTATATGGCGGAGCGTTTGCCCCGGCTTATCGACGCGGGCATAACCTCGTTTAAGATAGAGGGGCGGCTAAGACGGCCCGAATACGTCGCCGCCGCCGTCCGCGCCTATAAGAACGCGCTCGCCGCGCCCGTCTTGAAGGAGGATACCGACGCCTTGAAGCTGATGTTCAACCGCGGCGATTACTGTACCGCGCACATAGACGGGCCGACGGCGAACATAATATGCAAGGAGCTTCAAGGCCACTGCGGGCTAAAAATCGGCGCGGTTAAGACCGTTAAGAACGGCGCGGCGGTTTTGGATACGTCCCGCGTTTTGCAAAAGGGCGACGGCGTAAAGTTTGTGCGGAACGGCGCGGAGTCGGGAACGGCGGAGGTTATCCGCGACGGGGCGGCGGTAACGTTTAAGGGCGCGGTAAGGGCGGGGGACGAGGCGCGGCTGACTACCGACACCGCGTTAATTAAAAGTCTTAACGCCGTCAAGCGTTTTATCGGTATTGACGCGCGCGCCGAATTGCGGCGCGGTCAAAAAGCAAAATTGATTTTGACGTATAACGGAATAACGGCGCAAGCGGAATCGGAGCAAACGGTCGAAGCCGCCCGCGACGCGGGTATAACGGCTGAGCGCATAGATGGAATAATTACGGCGGCGGGGACGGACGGCGTTAATATAACCGTAAAAAACCTTGCGGTCGACGGTAATATTTTTATTCCCGTATCGGCGTTAAAGACGATGCGACGAAAATGCGTCGATGAAATAGTCGATAAAATTATAGCAAAAAACGCGGTAAAAACGGCAAAAAGCCATACTATGTCTGACATAACATACAATTTTCGCATAAAAAGCGGTCTTTTTGTGCAAATAGAGAGTATGGAGCAAGCCGCCGTCGACGGCTTGAACGCCGCCGATTACGTCGTGTTTAATCCGTCCGAATATTCGCCGGAGCCGATAGGAGAATTTTACGGGAGGTTCGGCGAACGCGCCGTTTTGAATCTGCCCGCCGTGTGCAGGGGCGCGGACGCGGACGTATTAAGGCGTTGCATAGCCGCCGCGCCGATAAAAACGTTTATAGTCAACAATCCCGGCGGAATCGAATTCGTGAAAGACAAAAACATTATATTCGGCGCGTTTATGAATTGTCTTAACGACGCCCTCGACGTCGAAAAAATCGCGTCGGTCGAGTGCGAAAGACTTTCGCAAACGGCCATTAACTATATTTTCGGCCGCTTTCCGCTTATGACGTTTACGCACTGCGTTAAAAAGTCGGCGCTCGGCGCTTGCCCGCGCGATTGCGGCGGCTATAAGGGCGCGGCGCTTACGGACGAAACGCGCGGAGTATTCCCTCTGCGGCGCGTAAAGCTGCGCTATTGCTACGGACAGCTTTTGAACGGCACGCCGATATACCTTGCCGATAAATGCGCGGAGCGGGCGCTCGCCAAACGCTTTATCGATTTAACCGGTTACGGCGCGCGCGAATCGGAGGGAATGCTGAAAACGGCGCTGGCGGGCGCTAAACCGGAATTCGCGCACACGCGCGGACGCATAGAAAAAACACTATTTTAGGCGGTGATACCCATACTATGACAGACATAACAACACTAAAAGCGCTTGAATTCGATAAAATCCTCGAAATTTTGTCGGGGTTCGCCGTTTCGCGCGTTTCTAAGGACGCGATATCGAATATTACGCCGTCCTACGACGCGGCGGAGGCGGAGGAGCTTTTGGAGCAAGTCGCCGAAGCTTATATAACGGTCGAAAAGTACGGACTTTCGCCCGTGTCGTCGTTCGACGACGTTACCGCCGTTTTGGCAAAGTCTAAAATCGACGCCGCTTTGCAACCGTCCGAATTGCTGGCCGTCGCGCGTCTTATACGTTGCGCGCGCGCCGCCAAGCGCGGCATAGAGGGAACGGGCGACGACGTTATGCGGCTTAAAACGCTCGCCGCGTCGATATTCGCCGACGCCGCCCTCGAAAAGGCGATAAACGAATGCATAGCGGGCGAAAACGAGATACGCGACGACGCGAGCGCGGCTTTGCGCGACATAAGACGCAAAATCCGCGCCGCCGACGCGCGGTTGAAGGAGAGGCTTGCAAGCTATACGCGCTCGAACGAAATGTCGAAATATATGCGGGACAATCTTGTAACGGTGAGGGACGGGCGTTTCGTACTGCCCGTAAGGTCGGAATGTCAATCGTCCGTGCCGGGACTTATTCACGACAAGTCCGCTACGGGTTCGACGGTGTTTATAGAGCCGTTCGCCGTGGTGCAGCTTAATAACGAGCTTAAATCCCTGCGGATAGAGGAGAGCCGCGAAATCGACAGAATTTTGCGGGCGCTGTCGCAAATGACGGCGAACGCCGCCGATAACCTTGCGATGTGCCAAGAAACCTGTACTATGTTAGACATAATATATGCTAAGAGCGCGTTTTCGGTATATTTTGACTGCTCGAAGCCGCTCCTAAACACAAAAGGCTACGTCAATTTGATAGACGCGCGGCATCCGCTTATCGATAAAAACAAGGTCGTTCCCGTTACGGTCGCGTTCGGCCGCGATTACCGCCTGTTGCTTATAACGGGCCCGAATACCGGCGGCAAAACGGTTTGCCTAAAAACCGTCGGACTTTTCTGCCTTATGGCGGCGAGCGGCATAAATATTCCGTGCGCGCCGGGTAGCTCCGCCGCCGTGTTCGACGGCGTTTACTGCGACGTGGGCGACGGTCAAAGCGTCCTCAATTCGTTAAGCACGTTTTCGGCGCACATAGCCAACATAATCGGCATAACCGCCAAAATAACCGATAACTCGCTTGTGCTGCTCGACGAGCTGGGGGGCGGCACGGACCCCGCCGAGGGCGCGGCGCTCGCCGTCGGCGTAATCAAATTTTTGGAGCGGACGGGCGCGCGCGGCATCGTAACGACGCACTACGGCAAGCTGAAAGAATACGCGGCGCTTTCGCCCGCGCTAATGAACGCGTGTATGCGCTTCGACGAAAAAACGCTCACCCCGTCCTACAAGCTGGTAACGGGTCTTGCCGGGGTGAGCCGCGCTCTTAAAATCGCCGAAAATTTGGGGCTTGACGGGCGCATTATCGACGAGGCGCAAAAGAGTCTCGACGGCGAAACGACGCGGTTTTCGGACGCGCTAGGCGACGCGGAGCGGATAAAGTCGGAGGCGCTCGACGAATTAGAACGCGTTTCGGCTTTGCGGACGGAGCTTGAAAAGGAACGCGCCGCGCTGTTAGAATCGAAAAAAGCCGTGGACGCGCGGCTTGAAAAAATCCGGGCGAACGCCGCCTTGGAACTCAAAAAAATAGTGAGCGCGGGCGCGGAAAAAGCCGCTCAAATTATAGACGAAATGAGGTCGCTCGCGGCGGACGGCGGCGAACGGGCGCGGTTTGAGGCTATGCGGCTCAAAAAGGAATTGGATGGTATTTGCCCCGAATCCGAAAACGACGATTTGCCGACGCTTTATGCGGAGCTAAAAAAGGACGGAATCGCCGTGGGTCAAAGGGTGATAATAAGGGCGCTCGGCACGGACGCCGAGGTTAAGACACTGCCCGATAAGCGCGGCGAGCTTTACGTTTTGTCGGGCAACGCGTCGGTCAAGGTTAAACTCGACGCGCTTGCGGCGGCGCCGCCCCGAAAGGTTCCGCAAAAAAAGGAGCGGTTCGCCGTTCAAAGCCCGCCCGCCGAACCCGCGCCCAAAACGGAGGAAATCAACGTTATCGGGCTGACCGTCGCCGAGGCGGTCGAGGTTTTAGCTCCGCATATCGAAACGGCGGAGAACGGCGCCGCTATGAGAATTGTTCACGGCAAGGGGACGGGCGCATTGGGCAGGGGACTTCAAGCCTACCTTAAAAAGCACCCCCGCGCGCGCTCGGTGCGGTGGGGCGGGTACGGCGAGGGGGGCTCGGGAGTAACTATTCTTGAAATTAACTAAAAAATTATTGGGTTTTATTCATAATTACGAAACAACTTACTAAATTTCGCTTGTGTATTTTATTTTTTTCTTGTATAATATATAGAGATAAATTTTTTTAGAGAGGGCATAAAAATGCTAAACCAAAAAATCCTAATAGTAGACGACGACGTCAATATCTGCCAGCTGCTTAACCTGTACCTTGTGAAGGAGGGTTACACCACTTTCATATGCCACAACGGGAAGGACGCGATTAAACAGATAATCGAACAGACCTACGATATAGTTCTGCTCGACATTATGATGCCGGAGATGGACGGGTTCGAAACGCTTTCAAATATAAGAAAGTTCTCGAATATACCCGTCATTTTGCTGTCGGCGAAGGGCGAGCCGATGGACAAAATAAGCGGCCTCGACATAGGCGCCGACGACTACGTAACAAAACCGTTCGAGCCGCAGGAGTTGATCTCGCGCATAAAGGCGCTGCTTCGCCGCACGCAGTCTTCACCCGCGATTCAGCCGAATTCCGACCTGACGATCGGCAATCTTTACGTGAGTCTGACTAACTATATAGTCAAGGTCAACGACAAAAAGGTCGATATGCCGCCCAAGGAAATCGAGCTCGTTTATCACCTGGCGTCGAATCCCGTGCGCGTCTACACGCGCGAGCAGCTCCTCGCGCAGGTTTGGGGCGTGAGCTACAAGGGCGACACGCGGACGGTCGACGTCCATATAAAGCGCATTCGCGAAAAGCTCGGTCAGGGCGTCGGTTGGCGCCTCGACACCGTTTGGGGCGTCGGATATAAATTCGAATTGTTTTAAGCCGATATTTGTGAGCGCGTATGAAAATCTTCGCTAACTTTACATTCAGGCTGATATTGTGTTGCACCGTATTAGCGCTGACGATATTGTTCCCGCTTTCCTTTTTGCCGAGCGTCGGCGAAAACGGCCGCGTTCCGCTGATTTTGGGCGTGTGTCTTTTGGCGGGCGCCGAAATCGCGGTCATAACGGCCGTCAATTTTAAGTTGGTCGTCGCGCCTATGCGCTCTATGCTCGAATCGTCCAAAAAGCTGACCAAGGGCGAATACGTTCAGGTCGATTTTAAGACGGCCGACAACGATATAAAGACGCTCGCCCTAAGCCTTAACAACACCGCTTACGAGTTCGAAAACCTTGAACAGATGCGCAAGTCGTTCGTTTCTAACGCCTCGCACGAGCTGCGCTCGCCCCTTACGTCGATGCAGGGCTTTTTGCAGGCGATACTCGACGGCACGATCGGCGACGAGGACCGCGAAAAGTATCTTAAAATCGTTCTGCGCGAGACTAAGCGGCTAAGCTCGCTTATAAATTCTATGCTGGATCTTTCGCGTATGGAATCGGGCAAGTATCCGCTCAATCTTTCGCGCTTTGAAATCAATTCCGTGATCAAGCAAATTGTGGAGAGGTTCGAGCCGAATCTTATAAAGAAAGAGGTTCAACTCGACGTCGATTTTGTGCGCGATACGAATTACGTCTACGCGGACAAGGACAAAATTATTCAGGTGCTTATTAACCTTATCGACAACGCGATAAAGTATTCCCCGGCGTATTCGCGCATTTTGGTAACGACGCACATTCACGGCAAAAAAATCTATATAACGGTAAAGGACAAGGGTTTCGGAATCAGCAAAAAAGACCAAATGTTGATTTGGGACCGCTTTTATATGGCGGACAAGGCGCGCACTCCGACAAAAAGCAAGGGCACGGGCTTGGGGCTTTCGATAGTCAAAAAAATTATCGACGACCACAAGGAGGTCATTTGGGTCGAGAGCAACAAGGGCGCCGGCGCGACGTTTATATTTACGCTGACGCTGTTCGACCCCAATAAGCATAAGTTGGAGGGGGGGAAGGTGTTGCAGGCGTTGAACCCGTAACGCCGTGCGGCAGGGAACGGCGTTGATACGGGCTGCGTTCGCCGAAGCCGCCTCGGTTACGTATATGAAGTACGCGCCCTCGGCGGCGCGGGCGGCTGTCGCCCGCCTGAACACCGTTCCTTGCCGCCCGTAACGACGTTCTTTGCCGCACGCACCGCCCGCAGACACAAACGACGTTCCTTGCCGCCTGCAATTCGGACAATAAAGACACGCCCGCAACGTGGACAATAAAGGCGCGCATATTAAAACGGTACAAATATATAAGAAGGTATAAATGGAATTATACGCGGAACAATCTGTAAATAACGGCGATATCGACAAGCACGCTAAACGGACGCGCGTTTTTTACGGATTGCGTTACGTTTGCGTCGCCGCGTGGGTAATCGTTTTTTTTATGATATGGTTTATACCGTCGGACGCGCAAAACGTCGCCTTGCAGCTTTTGATGAATTTTTTATTCGGCTTTGCGATAGTTTCGCCGTTCGTAGTCCTCTATATCTTTTTGGGGCGCTTTATTACAAGGACGAACACCGAGTTCGATTATTACCTTAACGGCGGCATTTTCCGCGCGGTGAAGGTCGTCAACCGCAAAAAGCGCAAGCGGATGGTCGAATTTAATCTTTCGGCCATCGAGTCGATAGGGCGGGTGAGCGCGGACGCCTACGGCCGTTACGCCGCCGCGCGCGACGTCAAAAAGCATATCGCCTTTTGCGGCGAGCCCGACGAGGACGAGATCGTGTACGTCTATTTCGTTTCGGACGGCGCGGGACAGCTTTTGCACATAACGCCCGACGAAAATATGCTTACGGCGCTTCGCCGCAGCGTCGTGCGTATAACGGTGGTCGATAAAAGCCTTAATACGCCGCTAAAACCTGGCGCGGGAACGGCGAATAAAGATGATTTATTTAGATAACGCCGCCACGACGCGGCCGTTTTCAGAGGCCGTCGAAACGGTCAGGCGAACGAGCGCGGAGGACTTTTATAACCCCTCGTCGCTGTATCCTCCCGCGCGGGCGCTGAAAGCGAAAATCGAAAGGGCGAGGGAGACGGTCGCCGCCGCTATGGGAGTTAGGGCGGAGGAAATTTTTTTCACGTCCGGGGCGACGGAGGCGGATAATTGGGCGGTTTTTTGCGGCCGTAAGAATAAAAACGGCAATATCGTTTCGACGGGTGGCGAGCATTCCGCCGTCTACGAATGTCTTACCGCCCAAAAAAACGGCGGCGCTAAGGTCGCTTTGGCGCCCTTAAACGCTTACGGCGGCGTTTCGGCGGACAAGTTTTTGGAGCTTGCGGGCGATTCGGCGGCGTTTGTAAGCGTCATTCACGGCTCTAACGAAACGGGCGCCGTCAACGACGTTTTCGCGCTCGCCGCGGCGGTCAAAAAAAGGAACGGAAAGACGGTGTTCCATTCCGACGGCGTTCAAACGTTTTGCAAATTTCCGCTCGCCTTGGGCGGCTCCGGTATCGACCTTTATAGCGTGAGCGCCCATAAAATCGGCGGCCCCAAGGGCGTGGGCGCGCTCTATTGCGACTCAAAATTAAAGCTGCGGCCGTATATTTACGGCGGCGGTCAGGAGGGCGGCGCCCGCTCGGGAACCGAAAACGCCGCCGCGATTTTGGGGTTTGCCGAGGCGGTCAAAATCTATACCGACCGCTACGACGCAAAAAAAATTCTTGAAATAAGCGAATGCTTTATCGATAAAATATCGGCGCTCGATAACGTAAAAATCAATTCCGTTCCAAAAGACGGCGTACCCGGAATCGTTTCGCTCTCGCTCGCGGGCGTCAACGCCGAGGTCTTACAGCGTCTGCTCGCCGCCGACGGCATATTTATCGGGTTAGGGTCGGCGTGCGCGTCCTCGCTGCGCCGCAACCGCGTACTGGCGGCGGCGGGGCTTAGTCCGGATGAAATCGCGGGGAGCGTCCGCGCGAGCTTCGGTATAGATAATACTCTTGCCGACGCCGAAACCGCCGCAAAAAAAATCATCGAAAAAACGGAGCTTTTAAGGAGCGGTAAAATTGGATAACGTCATATTAATCAGAATCGGCGAGCTTTGGCTTAAAGGGAAAAACCGCGTTTTTTTTGAAAATCTGCTCGTCAAAAATATTAAGGAAAAGCTAGCGGACGTGGAGTGCAAGCTCTATTTCGGGCGCAACCGCTACGTCGTTTCGGACTACGCCGCCGCCGACGAAAACATAATTGTCAAAAAACTGCAAACCGTGTTCGGCGTAACGTCGTTAAGCGCGGGGCGCAAAACGCGCGCCGACTTCGAGAGTATACGGACGCTTGCGGAGCAATGCGCCAAAACGGAGGGGAGTTTTAGGGTGAACGTCAACCGCGCCGACAAGACCTTTCCGCTTTCGTCGCCGGAGCTTGCGGGCGGGCTCGGGGCGGCGCTTTTGCAAAGGCACAAGAATTTGCGGGTGGATCTGCACAACCCCGATTTTGTTATCAACGTCGATATTCGCGAGGACGGCGGCGCGTACATTTTTTCCGACCGCTATCCCGGTGCCGGCGGTATGCCCGTAGGCAGCGCGGGGCGCGGGCTGTTGCTTTTGTCGGGCGGTATCGACAGCCCCGTAGCCGGCTATATGACCGCCAAAAGGGGTATGGCGATCGACGCTCTGCATTTTCATTCCTACCCCTACACGAGCGCGGACGCCAAGGAAAAGGTTAGAAAGCTTGCGGCTGTTTTGCAAAATTATTGCGGACGCATACGCCTTTACAACGCCGCGTTCACTAAGATTCAGGAGGCCATAAACGGGTTCTGCGACGGCGCGTACACGGTTACGGTTATGCGCCGGCTTATGCTGCGCGCGGCTAAGGGACTCGCCGAAAAAAACGGATATTCCTGCCTTATAAACGGCGAAAGCCTCGGTCAGGTCGCGAGCCAAACCATTCAAAGCATAACCGTAACGAACGCCGTCGCGGGAGTTCTGCCCGTGTTGCGGCCTCTTATCGGTATGGATAAATCCGAAATTACGGATGCAGCGCGTAAAATCGGCACTTACGGCCTGTCGGTTTTGCCGTTCGAGGACTGTTGCACCGTGTTTTTGCCCAAAAACCCCGTAACGAAACCGACGTTAGCGCGTTGCGAGGCGGAGGAGCGCAAAATTCCCGGCTTGGACGGACTTATCGGGGATGTTCTAAATAACCTCGAAGTTGTCAAAGTCGATTCCGTTTGAGTCGTTCCCGAACGGATTCGGCGCGGCCGAAAAATTTTGCGGCGCCGTTTCGCGCGTAAAGTACGCCGCCTTTCGCGACTTTTTCGGGACGTTTTCGGACGCGGCGACAAGGCGGTGATTCAAATTAAATTCGTCGCCGTCGAGCTCGACGCTTATAATAGTGTTCGGTTTGTTAAAGACCGACCGCGAACGCTTTTGCAGTCCGCCGAGTATTTTGGCGGCGATTTCGGTCGGCGCTCCTCCGCCCGTAACGTCTATGCGCCCGGAATAGTCGGCGGTGCCGAGCCACACGGCGACCGTATAATCGGCGTTGTACGCAAGGCAATAGGCGTCCGTGTTGCCGTCCGCGTCGCCCACGGTTCCCGTTTTTGCGCATACGCCGCGAACGTTTCGCAAGCGTTTCGCCGTGCCGCTCTTGGCGCATTCGGACAACATTTCGTTTATAAAAAACGCCGTTTCGGACGAAAACACGCGCTTTTTGGCGGGCTCGGCGTTATAAACGTACGCGCCGTCCGCATTCTTGATGTACTTTACGACGCGGTTCGGAATGTAAACGCCGTCGTTGGCGAACGTCTGAAACGTTCCCGCCACGCGCCGCAGGGTAACGCCGTCCGACAGACTCCCGAGCGCGAGCGCGAGCGAACCGTCGCGCGGCGAAAACGCGATTCCGCAGGCGGCGGCGTATCTTTTGGCGTTCTCGATTCCGTTCATTTGTAGCAGCTTGACGGCGCAAACGTTAGAGGACTCCGCAAGGCTGCCTTGCACGGTAGTCCAGCCCGCGTACTTGCCGTTGTAGTTCGACGGAGCGTAGCCGTCGAAGTCCGTCTTTTTGTCCGCGATCGGCGTTACGGGAACGACGAGCCGCCGTTCGAGCGCGGGCGCGTAGCACAGAACGGGCTTGAGAGTCGAACCCGGTTGGCGCTTCGTGTCGGACGGCGCGTAAAATTCGGAGTTGCCGTAAAGCGCGCGCACGCGCCCCGTCAGGTTGTTGATTACCGCTATTTGCGCGACAGCCCCGCCCGCGTCGACGGCGGCAAAGGCGTCGGCGGCAAGCTCTTGAAGCTCCGGATCCAAATACGTTTCTATCGTCAAATTTTTGTTAAAAAGCTCGGCGCGGCCGCATTTAAGAACGTCGGCCGCCTCGCTCACCGCGTCGCTTATATACGAAAAATTCAAATCGGCGTTCTTAACTACCTTTAACGGCTCATTCACCGCCGCGTCGTGTTCATCCTTCGACAGCTTGCCGTTTTCCAGCATCCGCCCAAGCACCAGGTTTCGCCGCCGCAAAGCGTTTTCGGGCTTCGAGTACGGATTGTAGCGCGTCGGATTGTTGATTATCGCGGCAAGGAGCGCGGCCTGCGGCGGCGTGAGGTCGGCGGGGGACGCTCCGAACATTACCCGCGCCGCCGAGCCTATCCCGTAGACGTTGCCGCCGAAATACAGAATATTCAGGTACATTTCAAGAATTTCATCCTTGCCGTACTTGCGCTCCAATTCGCGCGCTATGCGTATCTCCTGCAATTTGCGCGAAAGCCGCTTTTCGCCCGTCAGGTGCGTGTTCTTTACAAGCTGCTGCGTAATCGTGGACGCGCCCTCCTTAAACGACGCCGACAATATATTGTTCTTAACGGCGGCCGCTATCCGCCAAAGGTCGAACCCCCTGTGCTTATAAAAATTTTTGTCCTCCGCGCTCACAAACGCGTCTATAACGCACGGCGCGACGCCGCTTATCGGCGTAAAAATTCTGTTGCCCTCGTAAAACGGCCCCAAACTCTTGCCGTCGTCGCACAAAACAACGAGCGTCCCGGCCGCGTCAGTCAGCTTATTCTCGTCCAGCCGCGCCCAGCCCGCTATCCTCACGTTCGGTTCCAAAACGACCGCCAACGAGATTACCCCCGCCGCCGCAACCGCCGACAGCGTTATCAAACCTATTTTGACCGCCTTTTTGAACCTTTTCATACTCATATAGTATTCGCCGCCGCAATATTTTTAATTCCAAGCCGCCCTATTTACTGTACATTTTTTACGGAATTATGGGGCTAATTGCAAATGAAGTTAAAGACGCTCTTGATAAACTTAAGGTAGACACGCGAGATTGTGCAGCTTATTGTAGTTGGAAAGATGCGAACGGAAGCGAAATGTGCGGACTACGATATGAATAGTTTGTTACGCTAAACATTTATGAAACACAAAAGATGAAGCGTAAAGTTAAAGAGTTGGAAAGCCTTATAAATGATTTAAGCAAACAATGATTTTATTGCGGTTAGGTGTCAGTCACCTCTTGACAATACGTAAAATAGATTTTTTGATTTTCTTTTATGGTATATAAAGTTGTTGTAAAAGAAAAAGAACCACCATTGTTTATTATTCCATATTGGTATACTGCCACAAAAACCGCAATTCTTTTTCCAGCATGTTTTGGATCAGTGGTTCCGTTTGCCTTGATGGTTACTTCAAACGGGTAAAAATTTTCATCCAAAACGTCCCCTTCTTTAATCTCATTTTTCGCGGTCAACTCCGCGCTTATACTCGAAATGTGAACGACAAAATCGTCCGCAATCTTGTAATCAAACTCGACTTTCGGATACACGTCCAGCATATACCCCACCTCGCATTCCTCGAACGGAGGCAGAGTTTGCGGGGGAGGGGCGGACGTGTCCTTTTTACACGCGGCGGCGGGGAACGCCACCACTAAACACAAAACCAAAACTAAAAACTTTTTCATAAGACCTCCAAAAATTTACTTAATAACCAAATTATACATTAAATGATAGTATACGTCAAGGATTTTGGGAATAAATAAAAATTAAAAAATGCACCGAACTATTGACTATTGCTTTATGTTATGATATAATAGATATGTGAATAGATACGATATGAGCATATACTGCAATAATACTATAAAACACATTTGGTTCAAGTATAGCCGTATAATACATGAATATAATATGTAAATATATTTATATTCTTTGCAAAAATACTTGACTATTGTTGAATAAAGGTATAGAATATAGGAGATGATTTGAAACACACGAGCGGGTTGCAAACAATATCAAACTTAAATCAGGAGAACATATTAGTAACAATGGATAATATTAAGAAAGCAAGCATTTTATTTAGTGATTTTACTCCCGTTGGAGATATAACTTCGGATGTACGCGAACAAAACAGCAAGCGCGTTTTTACGGGCGGAGTTCGTATTAACAGAGCTCTTTATAGAACCTCGAACGAATATGAGCGATACAGACAATCCGTTTTAGACAAAAAACTTCCATAAACATAATTTTTGAAACGGCGGGGACTTTATGAAGCACAAAAGCAAGTGGAAGGAAATTTTAGATAAATATATCCTCCTCAAAAGTTTGTATATCGAGTGCGAGGAAACGGACAAGGAATTGAAAACGAACTTGCAACCCCTAAATGAATTTAGGGCGGCGCTTGATCATATTTTTCGTATAATAGATAACGAAATAACCGCCGACGACGAGCAGGTTTTTGATCGCGAGTATGATAAACTTTGCAGTCATATTCGCCGCGCGTTTTTCGATGTATGCGATCACCTTTCGATTAATTATCGCGACAAAATAATATCGACGCTGGAACGGTATTCCGGCGAAACGATTCGTGCGGCGCTTCCCGACTATTACTCAAAAATTCGCCCCGCCGTTGAGGAAATTTCTATACGCATAAGCAAATATCGTATGCGGAAAGGAGCCGAACCCGACGAAAATATTTTTGACGCATATTACAACGATGTCGTCGCTTTAAGAAATTATTCTATAACCGTCTTAAAAGCAAGCGCGTCTTTAAGCGAGCTACACGGTAAGGAAGAAACCGAAAAGAAAAAGATAAAACTTTTTAATCTGCTGTCAATCGCCGTCGGTGTAGTCGGTATCATTGTCGGTATTCTTGTCGGAATACTTACATAAAAGATGATTTTCCGCACAATATCCGATTTACTAAAAAATATCCCTTGGCGTGTTAACGCTTGCAAAATTTGCGGTAATATTGTATAATGGTAGCGAATGGAAGCGCGAAAGAGATATTACATAATGACCTACGGGTGTCAAATGAACGTACACGAGTCCGAAAAGCTGGCGGGGATTCTGCAAGAGTACGGTTTTTGCCGCGCGGACGGTGCGGAAAGCGCGGACATAATCGTTTTTAACACCTGTTGCATACGCGAGTCCGCCGAGACGCGCGTTTTGGGCAATTTGGGGCGCGTCAAGAGTCTTAAAGACGGTAATCCGTCGCTTATAATCGCCGTTTGCGGCTGTATGACACAGAACCCGGGCGCGGCGGAAAGGCTCAAAAAGCGCTGTCCGTTCGTCGACATAATTTTCGGCACGCACAATCTGCATAAATTGGGCGACTATCTGTCCGATCTTGAATCGAAAAAGACGCGCGTCGAAATTTGGGACGGCGAAAACGGTTCCGTCGTCGAGGACGTGCCGATCGCGCGCGCGGAGGGCGTGAACGCGTGGGTCAATATTATGTACGGCTGCGACAATTTTTGCTCGTACTGCGTGGTGCCTTACGTGCGCGGACGCGAGCGCAGCCGCGATATGAGCGTTATCGTCGCCGAGGTTAAGGAACTTGTGAGTGGCGGCTACAAGGAGATCACTCTTTTGGGGCAAAACGTCAATTCCTACGGCCGCGACGGAAACGATAAAGGGACGAATTTTGCGGCTCTGCTCGAAAAATTATCGGCGCTCGACGGCAAATTCCGCATAAGATTTATGACGTCGCACCCCAAGGATTTAGACGAAAACGTGATAAAAACCGTCGCGGCGTCCGATAAGGTGTCCGACTTTATACACCTTCCGGCTCAATCGGGGAGCGACCGCATTCTCGGGCTTATGAACCGCAAATACACCGCGAAGGAATATTTGACCAAAATCGAAACGATAAAAAAATATATTCCCGGCGCGGGGCTTTCGACGGACATTATGGTCGGCTTTCCGTCCGAAACGGAGGACGATTTTGCTAAGACGCTCGGGCTTGTGAGGGAGGCGCGTTACAATAACGCGTTCACCTTTATATATTCGCGCCGCAGCGGAACGGCCGCCGACAAGATGGACGGTCAGATTCCCTACGAGGTTAAAAAGGAGCGCATAATGCGGCTTATCGACCTGCAAGCCGAAATCGGGAGCGCGTTGGCGTCGGAATGCGTCGGCAAAACCTACGAGATGCTTTGCGACGAGTACGACCCCGGGCAAAAAACGGGGCGCGGCAAGTCCGACTGCGGCAAAACGATTACGTTCGGTACGGACGCGGACAGGCGCGGCGGCTTTGTGCGGGTCAAGGTAACGGGCGCGAAAAACACTAATTTATACGCGGAGGCGTGCGAGGAATAGAATGGGACTTTCACCTATGATGCGGCAATATTTTGAAATCAAGGAGCGGAACAAGGACGTGCTTTTGTTCTACCGGCTCGGCGATTTTTACGAAATGTTTTATGACGACGCCCTTACGGCGAGCCGCGAATTGGAGCTTACGCTGACGGGGCGCGACTGCGGACTCGACGAGCGCGCGCCTATGTGCGGCGTTCCCTACCACGCGGTCGACGGCTATATCGCAAAGCTGATCGAAAAGGGCTACAAGGTGGGCATTTGCGAGCAGACGACTTTGCCGGAAAAGGGCAAGGGGATAGTGGAACGCGAAATCGTCCGCATAGTAACCGCCGGGACTGTAACCGACGGGGCGATGCTCGCCGACGACAAAAACAACTACCTTGTCGGCATCTATTACGACGAGGACGAGGGCGCGGGCGTTTCGTGGACGGACATCACGACGGGCGAGTTCTCGCATTCGCAAATTCAACAGCCCGCGGCGGCGGCTCTCAACGATCTACTGTTGCGCATAGCGCCGTCCGAAATAATCTGCAACAACGCGACCGTTCAAAGTTTGGGTCTGTCGGTGGCGAAATTCGCGTCCGTGTGTCCGTTTTCGGTCTACAACGACGTCGAATTCGAATACGAAAACGCCCTCAAAACGCTTAAAGAACAGCTAAACGGCACCGACAGCCTGTCGGTTTTGCGCCAAAAAAAACTGTGCGTAAGCTCGGCCGGGGCGCTGGTGAGCTACATAAATTCGACGCAAAAAAGGGCGTTGCGCCACATAAACGCGGCGTCGTTCGACGACGGCGAAAGGTATATGTTTATCGACGCGACCGCGCGAAAAACGTTGGAGCTTACTCAAAATATGCGCGACGGCGGCCGCAAGGGGACGCTGTTGTGGCTGCTCGACAAAACCGAAACGCATATGGGCAAGCGTATGCTGCGCAAGTGGATCGAGCGTCCTTCGCTCTCGTCCGAAACGATAAACGCGCGGTTAGACGCCGTTTTTGAGCTAAAAACCGATACTATGCGTGACATACTATGCCTATCACTCTCAAAAATTCACGATATAGAACGGCTCGCGGGCAAGCTGTCCTACGGCAACATATTGCCGCGCGAGTGCCTGTCGCTCGGCGCGTCGCTGTTCGCGGCAACTCCTATAAGAGAGGCCTTGGCGGCGGCGAAATCTCCGCTTCTAAAAGAGATAGGCGGGCGGCTCGACGTTCCCGTCGAGGCGGCGGAGCTAATCGCGGCGGGCATCGATCCCAACGCTCCCGGCGTAATCCGCGAGGGGCGCGTCATAAAAAGCGGCTTCGACGCCGAGCTTGACGGTTACCGCGAGGTGAGCGACGGCATAGCGGAGGTTTTGGCTAAACTCGAAGCGGACGAAAAACGCGAAACGGGAATAAGGGGTCTTAAAATCGGTTTTAATAAGGTGTTCGGCTACTATATCGAAATTCCCAAATCGCAGGCCGAGCTTGCGCCGTACCGCTTTATACGCAAGCAAACGGTCGCGGGCGGCGAGCGCTATATAACGGAGGAACTGCGCGAATTGGAGTCGAAAATTTTAGGCGCGCAGGAAAAAGCCCTAAACCGCGAAAACGTTCTTTACGAGCTTATCAAAAACGAGGCCGCAAAGCATATCGACAAAATGCTCAAAACGGCAAAAGCCGTCGCCGAACTCGACTGCCTGGTTTCACTCGCGGCGGCGGCCGTCGATTACGGTTTCGTCCGTCCGCAAATCGACGAATCGGTCGACGGCATAAGAATAACGGAGGGCCGTCATTGCGTCGTCGAAAAACTTTTGGGCGGCGAGCCGTTCGTTCCCAACGACACGTTTTTGAACCGCGGCGACGACAAAATTATGATTATCACGGGCCCGAATATGGCGGGCAAAAGCGTCTATTTAAGGCAGGTCGCGCTCATAACGGTTATGGCGCATATGGGGAGCTTCGTCCCGGCAAAAAGCGCGTCGATCGCCCTCACCGACCGCGTGTTTACGCGCGTTGGCGCGAGCGACGATTTGGCCGCGGGGCGCAGTACTTTTATGGTCGAGATGAGCGAGGTTTCGGACATTCTCAACAACCTTACCCCCAACAGCCTCGTGCTTTTGGACGAAATCGGGCGCGGAACGTCCACCTACGACGGTTTGAGCATCGCGTGGTCGATAATAGAGTACCTGTCGAAGCGCGCGTCCGCGATGACGCTTTTTTCGACTCACTATCACGAGCTGACGGAATTGGAGGGCGTTTTGGCGGGCGTAAAAAATTATAAATTGACGCTGAAAGAGGCGGGCAACACGGTCGTATTTTTGCGGAAGCTGATGCGCGGCAGCGCCAACCGTAGCTTCGGAATCGAGGTCGCGGGGCTTGCGGGGCTTCCCAAGGAGGTACTCGTCCGGGCGAAGGAATTATTGAAACGGCTCGAAAGCGCGGGCATAGACGGACGGACTAAAACGGCGGCCGCGCCGCCCGCCGCGCAGCTCTCGTTTTTTAATCCGGCGGCTGTGAACGAAGTCGAAACGATATTGAGGGAGCTCGATTTAGACAACGTAAGCCCCCGTTACGCGCACGAAATTCTAACGGACTTAAAGGACAAGGTAACGAAAAATGGGTGAAATACATATACTTGACAGCCGCATTTTTAACAGGATAGCGGCGGGCGAGGTAGTCGAAAATCCGGCGTCGATCGTAAAGGAGCTCGTCGAAAACAGCGTCGACGCGGGCGCGAAAAATATCGCGGTCGAAATCGCCGACGGAGGTCAATCGCTTATAAAGGTAACCGACGACGGCAAGGGAATCGCCAAAGACGATCTGCCGCTGGCGTTTATGCCGCACGCCACAAGCAAAATATCGTCGCTCGGCGATCTAAACGCGATAGGTACGCTGGGTTTTCGCGGCGAGGCGCTGCCGAGTATAGCGTCGGTCGCCAAAATTACTATGACGACGCGAAAGGTCGGCGACGAAACGGGCAACAGAATCGTTTATGAAAACGGCGTCGTTTTGTCGGCGGGCGAGGTCGGAGCGCCGGAGGGAACTACCGTAACCGTCGAAAACCTGTTCGAAAATATTCCGGCGCGAAAAAAATTCCTAAAATCGGCGGCGGCCGAATGCGCCAGGGTTACGGACTTTATGCAAAGATTCGCGCTTGCCAATTACGGCGTTTCGGTAAGGTATACCGTCAACGGCAAAAAGATTTTTCAATCGGGCGGCGGGGGATTAGACTCGGCGGTATACACCGTTTACGGCGACCAAATGCAGAATTTTGACTATATTACCTATACTATGCCTGACATAACACTACAAGGATACGTTTCTAAGCCCTCTTTTACAAAGTCGAGCCGCAGCCACCAGACGCTTATCGTCAACGGACGCGTCGTCGAAAGCAACGACGTTTCGACGTATATGTTCCTGTGCTATAAGGATTTTTTGATGTCGCGGCAGTTCCCGCTCTATATTTTGTATCTGACCGTTCCGCTCGATATGGTCGACGTGAACGTTCACCCGAATAAAACGGCTATAAAATTCGCGGACCTCTCCGGCATAAAGCGCGCAATTTTTTCGGTCGTAAGGGATAAAATCGGCGGCGGCGCGTTAGTGCCGAAGGAAATCGATATGGATTACGCCGCGCTCGCCAAAAAAAGCGGAATCCGCTCGGACGTTCTTTTCCCCGGGCAGAACGAGGCGTACAGAAATTACCGTACCTTTACCGCGTCGCTTTCGGACGCCGCGACGGTAAGGGAGGAGCGCACCCGAAAGACCGACGCGCAAAACGCGGACGCCGAGCCCGTTTTTGTGCGTCACCGTCAGGATGTGTTTTCGGACGTTTTGAGCGATAACATAACCGTGGCGGGCAAGCTGTTCAACACCTATATAGTGGTTCAACAGGACGACAAGGTTTATTTTATCGACCAGCACGCCGCGCACGAAAAAATCATCTACGAAAAATATTCGGAAAGCGTCAACTCGCGCGCCGTAGCCGTTCAATCGCTTATGCTGCCCTACGTGTTCGGCGTCAACGCCGTCGAAAAGGAAACGCTCGCCGAGCATTGCGACGCGCTCGAAAAGCTCGGTTTTTCGTTCAACGTGTTCGGGCTGAACGGCGACTACTATTCGCTCTCGTCCGTTCCCGCCGTCTGCGCCGGCATCAACCTTAAAGAGTTCACCGCCGATCTGTTTGAAAACCTTATCGGACTGCGCGTCAAAAACTCCGATTTTTTGCGCGAAACTATTATGAGGTCGGCCTGCAAAGCGGCCGTCAAGGGAACCGACAATCTGCAACACGAGGAGATTGTTAGCTTGTTAAACGAGATGAAACGCGGCGGCAACGCGCTGTTTTGCCCTCACGGAAGGCCCACGGTAATATCCATTACAAAAACGGAAATAGAAAAATGGTTCAAGCGGATAGTGTAAAGCAAAAAATTATCGTCGTCGCGGGCGCTACCGCGACGGGCAAATCCGATTTGGCGGTCGAGGCCGCGCTGAAATTTAACGGCCGCGTTATAAGCGCGGACTCGATGCAAATCTACCGCGGCGCGGATATAGGGACGGGCAAGCTGCCGCCCGAAAAAAGAGGTGGCGTGCCGCATTATTTAATCGACATAAAAAATCCGGACGAGGAGTTTTCGGTTGGCGATTTTATTACGGAGGCGCAAAACGCCGTCGCGCAAACGGCGGCGGCCGGAGCCGTTCCGATAATCGCGGGCGGCACGGGGCTGTATATCGACGCGCTTTTGAACGGCTATAATTTGGCGGCCGCGCCGAAGTCCGGAGCAATACGCGCGGAGCTCGAAGCGGAGGAATTGCCCGCGCTTTACGCCAAACTGAAAAAGGTCGATCCCGCGTCGGCGGCAAAAATATCGCCGAACGACAAAAAACGCGCGGTGCGCGCCCTCGAAATTTTTTACGTTACGGGCAAGCCGAAAAGCGAAGCGGCCGTTCGCGAAGCCGAATCGCGGTACGAATATAAATTCATACTTTTGACCGCCGACAGGAGCGGACTTTACAAAAAAATCGACGCGCGCGTCGACGCCATGTTAAGGTCGGGGCTGTTAGACGAGGCGCGGTCGCTGTATAAATATAGGGATTGCCAATCGATGCGGGCGATAGGGTACAAGGAGCTTATGGCGCACCTCGACGGCAAATTGTCCTACGCCGACGCCGTCGAAGAAATTAAGCGGAACACGCGCCGTTACGCCAAGCGTCAAATAACGTATTTTGGACGAATGAAAGCGGATAAAATCGCGGTAAATATAGCGGAAAAAGAACGAATTTTTAGTATTATGTCAGACATACTATAAGGAAAACGATAAAATATGACAAATATCGACAAATTAATAGCGGAATGCGAGGCGGAAAACGCCGCGTTTTATGAGGCAATCGACGGGATCGCGCTGTTCAATCAAGAGAAAGTTCTCGCCGCGTTCCAAAAAAACAGGATCGCGCCGATGCACTTTGCCGCGACGACCGGGTACGGCTACGACGACGCGGGACGCGCCGCGCTCGGAGCTGTTTTTGCGGACGCGTTCGGGTGCGGGGCGGCTATCGTTTCGCCGCTTTTGGCGTCCGGCACGCACGCCATATCGACGGCGCTGTTCGGACTTTTGCGGCCGGGGGACTTGCTGTTGTCGATAAGCGGAACGCCCTACGACACCTTAATGCCGGTTATCGGCGGCGACGGCATAGGCTCGCTGCGCGACTTCGGCGTAAAATTCGACGCGATAGAGCTGCTTGCCGACGGAACGTTCGATACGGCGAAAATAATTCCCGCGCTAAAAAAGAAACCCGCCGTTATAACGATACAGCGTTCGCGCGGCTACGCGTGGCGGCGCTCCGTGCCGCTCGGCGCAATAGCGGATATAACGGCGCTGATAAAGTCCGTTTTGCCGGATACCGTGGTGGCCGTCGACAACTGTTACGGCGAATTTGTGGAAAAAGCGGAGCCGACGGCGGTCGGCGCCGACCTTATAATCGGTTCGCTCATCAAGAATCCCGGCGGGGGAATCGCGCCCGGCGGCGGCTATATCGCGGGTAAAAAAAATCTAATCGAGCGCATAGCCAACCGACTGACGGCTCCCGGCGTCGGCGTTGAAATCGGCTCGTACGCCGCCGGCTACCGAAGCTACTTTCAAGGATTTTTTGTGGCGCCGCACGTCGTAGCGCAGGCGGCGAAGGGCTCGCGGCTGTTCGCCTCGGTTTTTTCGCGCCTCGGATACGAAACGTTGCCGACGGCGGGGGACTCGCAAAACGACATAATATGCTCGGTCAAATTCAATACGGAACGCGAGCTTATCGATTTTTGCGGCGCCGTTCAGCGTTCCTCTCCGGTGGACAGCTTCGCGACGCCGTATCCGTGGGATATGCCCGGCTACGAATCGCGCGTAATAATGGCGGCGGGAACGTTCGTTCAAGGCGCGTCGATCGAGTTGAGCGCGGACTCGCCGATAAGGGCGCCTTATATAGCCTACGCGCAGGGCGGCTTAACCTACGAGCATATCAAAATAGCCCTCAAAAACACGGTAAAAACAGTACTATGTCAGACATAATACACCTTAAATCGCAATTTGTTCACATTTCATTGTCATTATCGGGCTTTTTATCGCGGAGCTTAACAACCCGCGCGGCGTTCCGTTTTATATCGTCGCTTATGGCGGCGTAGTGCTTTTTGGTCGTGTTAATATCCTTATGTCCCAAAACCTCGGCGACGACGTAAATATCGTTAGTTTCGCGGTACAACGCGGTGCCGTAGGTGCTACGCAGCTTATGCGGCGTGATTTTTTTGAGCGGCGAGGCGAGCGCGGCGTATTTTTTTACGAGCATCTCGACGGCGCGGACGGAAATTCTTTTGCCTTGGAGCGACAAAAACAGCGCGTCGAAATTCCGTATTTTTTTGCCGAAATCGGTTTTGCCGTCGATTTGCGCGTCGAGCCATTTAAGGTAGTCTTGCAGCGCCGCGCTAACCTCGTCCGCAAAATACAGAATGTCCTTGCCGCCGCCTTTTCGCGTAACGGTAAAAGCGCCCGCGTTAAAATCTACGTCGGCGCGGTTTAGCCCAACGCACTCACTGACGCGGATTCCCGTGCCCAAAAGCAGCGTCAGGAGCGCGATATCGCGTTTTTGCGTTATGTTATGGAAGTGCCGTTGATGCAAGCTCAATCGTTCGGCGTCCGTCGCGCCGTCGAGCATATCGACGACCTCGTCGGGCTCCAATCTGATAATTTCCTTGCCGTGAATTTTGGGCAAATCGACCTTGACGGTAACGTTCGCCGACAGCTTGTCCCGCTTAAAGTAATATTTGAAAAACGACCTCAACGCGCACAGCTTGCGCGCCTTGCTTCTTTCGCCGCACTTGTAACGCTTGCCGCCGAACGAGTACGACGACAAATATTCAAGGAACAGCTCAAAATCAAGCGCCGTCAGGGTTTCCAAATCTTTAAGCGTCAGCTCGGACGCCGCCACGGAATTTTTGAATTTCTTTTTTGCAAGATAATCAAAAAAGACGCGCAAATCGCAGGCGTAATTCAGCCGCGTCAGCTCGGACGTGCGCATCTGTATTCCCACAAAAAACTCGTTCGCAAATTGCGGCAAGTCATCCAAAATTTCTCTCGTTTTTTCAATTGTCCGCTCGGCGCGGTTCTCAAAATAATTATCGACCATAATAACTATTATAAAGCATTTTTATCCCAAACGCAACCGTTTTGACCCAAATACCGCAAAATCTTTTCGCAAAACCTTTATTTTGCGAATAGTTATGAGTGCTATCCCCTATTTTGGAGTGCTTTTAGGATACTTTGGGCGTGAGGTAAAACGGCGATAAATTTCAAGCTTTTCATTGTACATAGGGTTAATTAGTGCGGTGTATTCTTTGAGCGTTATAACGCTGTAATATTCATTGTTTTGGGCTAGTTTGGCGGTAAGGTTTTGCAGGAATTTGAATGTTTCTTGACAGGTTCGGAAAGTGTGTAATATGTGGCGGTCGTAGACGCGCCAAGCCAGACGGGAGGAGCGGAATATAAATATATATCGAGTGTCAAGGTGTTCGTCAAGGTATGTCATAGACAGGCTATCAGAAAGGCTAGAAAGGCTGTAAGAGGTAAAGAAATGCTGTACGCCGTTAGAGCGTATTTTGTTGTCGAGGTCTAAAAGGGTATAATTCTTTGACATTATTCGTCAATACCTCTTATCTCTCTGTCTAACTCTGTCCAAAAATCTATCTGTACGTTGTTTTTGCTATTCTTTTGCGCTTGACTTTGACGCGAGGGGGGCGCATAACAAGTAAATGCGCCCCCCTCGCACTCCCCCGCTATCAAGCGCGCGTTCGGGAAACGTCTTATGAATTTGCGTTCAAAGCTGTTCGGGAATTTGCAAGACCTACGCCAAAACATAAATTCGTTTATGTCGGATAGTTGCAGATGTTCCGCTAGCCTACCGCCTAGATTGTGCCGTATACGGCTTGAAACGCCGTCAACAGCAATTCCTTTGGAAACGTACTTTGAAACGTATGAGCCAATTTTTGGGCTTAAATCGGTTATTTGTTTTATGGAGTTGTTGCCTGCAAGAGCGCGACACCGTTCGTTATAGAGTTTGACGCATTGAAATTTGTTAGTAAAGAGTACGGCGTGGATATGTAGAAAGCCTTTCGGGGAACGCTCCCAGACTGCCATATAAACACCTAACGATTGCCAATACTCCGCTATTTTTCGGAAGTAATACCGCGCGGTATTTGCGGAATTTCTTGCGGCGGTAGTGCGGAAAGTTTGGGTTAAAAAGTAAGCGTATTTATACTGTTGACCGAAAATGAAAAAGAAACGATTGAACTTTTTACGGCGGTTATCACGCGAACAAACAGTGCGATAAGCGTCCGTATCACACTGTTTTAGAATTTCATAAGCTGTCATAGATTACTCCCCTAGTTTAGCTTTGTAGTCGTCGGGAACAGGAACAAGGTATTCGTCATATTCGTTTATTTCGGGTTCTATATCGCCGTGCCAGTTACGGAAAGCGTAAGAGTCGTAATACTTTTTACGCAAGAACAGAGTAAAAAGGCGGCTCATACCTTGCTCATAGTTACCGTGTTCTTTGGAACGAGGTCGGGACGGCAGAACCGTAATAACGTTCTCAGCCATAGAGAGATTACGGCAATGAGTCCAGCCAATACCGAAACCGAACAGAGTAAGCTTTTTGAAGTTGTGCAGGTTGTAAATCGTTCCCACTCGCCTTTTGATTACCCAAGAACAATTTTCAATGCTTTGATCGGTCATTATGAGATAGCCGCCTAAGGTTATATGACGGTAGAGCCGAACGAAGTCGTCAAAGCGGGCTAGCTTTTTATCTTTTTTCTTATCGTAATCGAAGTTACCGAATACTTGACCTATCTCGTCTATAAAGACTACGGAGCGGGACGGCAGGTTATAGAGGTTTTTGTATAGGTCGGGAGTTATCGCGGAGCAAAATTTGTCTTTGTATTTTATGGGGAGGTTCGAGAATAGGAGCGGTTTAGGCTCGATTACAGGCAGAGCGGGACGAGGACGGGAGCGTAAACGCTTGAATAGTTTCGCTATGGTAAAATGAAACGCCGTTTTAAGTCCGTAGAGGGCGTAAAGCATAGCTTTACGCATAGCGTGTTGATTGAGGGCTTTTTGGTATTGTTTTATAGCGTAACGGACGCCAAAGAACGTTTTACCGCTACCAGCCGAGCCAGTGAACATAACGATGTTGTCCGTTTTGAGGAAGTACGGAGCGACATAGTCCCAAAGCTTGAAGAAAAGCCAGATACCGAAAATGACGCACGCGCCGAACATAAATTGATTAATGCCGTGATTAGTCATTGTAAATACTCCTTATGTTTAATCGAAAGGGTTGAAAAAGTCGGCAATTTTAGTCCAAAGAGTGGTAAAAAAGCTAGAAATGCGATTGCCCAAACTAAGAAAGAAATCTGAAATACGGTTGCCAAGGCTGATAAAAAAGCTACCGATTTGAGAACCGAGATTACTGAACCATTGACCTACGGAAACAAACCACTGCGAAATTAAAGTCCAGGTGTTAGTAAACCATTGACCAACGGATATAAAGAACGCAGGCATAACCTCAATGAGGAGTTCAATTATAGTGTCTATGGCTTGTATGAGATATTCATAGGTATTTTTTAGAAAAAGTATA
>JAISMM010000078.1 GCA_031276725.1 Clostridiales bacterium
TCGCGCCCGCCGCTAAATAATTAAACCACCCTCCCCGGAGGGGAATTTTAGCAATTCCCCGAGAGCGGCGGGCAAGCCGTTAAGAAAGATTATTAAACGGCAAAAGTTATTAATACCGCACTCGGTGGCTGTTAAAAATTCCCCTTCGGTGGAGGGGTGGCAACGGAGTTGCCGGGGTGGTAAGGGTCATTGTAGGCGGCATATCGGGCGGCAGTGCGTCCGACATTCAACGCCCTTAAAAGGCGACTTACGAATACCCCCAACCACCCCGGTGCTAACGCGCCACCCCTCCATAGAGGGGAATTTTGGGGATGCGGCGATAGCGGCGGGCAAGCCGTTAAGAAAGATTATTAAACGGTAAAAGTTATTAATACCGCACTCGGCGGCTGTTAGAATTCCCCTCCGTGGCTTGTTTGCCTTTATCAACAATCAATTAACAATCGGTTTTAATTAACTCTTGACTTTTTTGGGATATCGTGGCATAATGAAGTTATGACTACGGAAACAAAAAAGAATCAAATCAAATTAAACGCGGACGGTCAAGCGATAGGCGGAGCGGCGGCGGGCGATAAAGAGCGGGCGGCGCTTGTGATAAGCGCGGACGAGTTTTTGCAAAAGCTGCCGATTGTCGATACAAGGCTTTCGCTGTGCGTCAACAATATTGCCTCGCGTGGGGTTTGCGGAGCGGTCAAGCGGCGGCTTTACGCTTTTTATTCGCCCGGTTTTGCGGCGCGGATTTTTTGCGGCGGGATCGGTTCCGTCGTTCCTTTGCGCGATATAGATTCGTCCGTACAAGAGGGCGGGGACTATTCGGTTTTTCTAAAAGGGGACGGCTCGTTCGTCAAGGAACGTTACGGTTTTTCGGACTTAATGCAAATTATGCGGCGGCTGACGGCGCCCGACGGCTGCGAGTGGGACAAGGCGCAGACGCATAAAAGTATAGCTCCGAATATGATCGAGGAGGCGTACGAGGCGGTCGACGCCATCGAGGCGGGCGACACCGCCGCTATGATCGAGGAAACGGGCGACGTGTTTTTGCAGGCTATGTTCCACGGCGACATAGCCGCGCGCGCGGGCGAATACGATATTTTTGACGTTGCGGACGCGCTGTGCAAAAAACTGGTCGGCCGCCATACGCACGTTTTCGGGTCGGACAGCGCCGCCGACGATAAGGCCGCGCTCGGGTTTTGGGAAAAAGCTAAGGCGTTAGAAAAAGGTCAAAAATCGCTCGCCGATTCGCTCGGGTCGATTCCGTCGGGCTTTCCGTCCGCGATGTACTGCCAAAAGGCGGTCAAAAAGGCCGTTCGCGCCGGGGCAGGGCTGGACGCGGCCGCTATCGCGGAGGCTATGGCGGCGGCGGCGCGCGAACGCGAGGCGGGCAAAATGCTGTTCTGCGCCTGCGCTTTGTGCACGGCTTTCGGCACGGACGCGGAGGTCGAACTGCGCAAATATACGCGCGCCTTTATCGAAAATTGTAAGGCAAAGCCGCCCGGGACTATTTTATGACGGCGGGGGATACAATCGAAAGAGGAGCGGTTGCGATTGCGGGGGTCGGCGGGAACGGAGCGGTTGCGATTGCGGGAGTCGGGAGCGCGGAAGGGTTCGCGTCCGCGACGGCGGGGGTCGGCGGGAACGGAGCTATTGCGGACGGCGTCGGGAGCGCGGAAGGGTTTGCGTCCGCGATGGCGGCGGCTCTTAAAATCGGCAAAATCGTTCTTACCTCGCCGCTTATTTTGGCGCCGCTCGCGGGCTATACCGACGTCGCGTTCCGTCGGCTTTGCCGCGATTGCGGCGCGGGTCTTACGGTTACGGAAATGACGAGCGTCAAGGGGCTTTGCTACGGCAGCCGCAACACGAGGGAGCTGCTACGAACGGCGCCCAACGAAAGGCCGTCCTGCGTTCAGCTTTTCGGCTCCGACCCCGCTTTTTTTGAAAGGGCGCTTGCGCTTCCCGAGCTTGCCGGTTTCGATATTATCGACGTCAATATGGGCTGTCCTATGCCGAAAATCACCAAAAACGGCGACGGCTCCGCGCTGCTTTCTGACCCCGCCAAGGCCGCCAAAATCGTCGCGGCGTGCGTCAAGGCGGGCGGCGGTCGGCCCGTTACCGTCAAAATGCGCATATTTGGCGACGCGATCGCTTTTGCCCGCGCTCTGTGCGACGCCGGCGCCGCTATGCTTGCCGTTCACGGCCGCACTCCCGCCCAACGCTATTCCGGCGCCGCCGATTGGGACGCTATCGGCAATATCGCCCGCGCTTTGCCGATTCCCGTCGCGGGCAACGGCGACGTCGTGTCGGTCAGCGGCGTCCGCTTCGCCCTAAAAACCTACGGCGTTTCCGGCGTTATGATAGGCCGCGGCGCGCTCGGCAATCCCGCCATTTTTTCGGGCGCCGACGGCGATTATTTCGGCGGTCATAGCGGGGGTGGGTATGTCGGCGCGTCCGGCGGCGATTATTTCGGCGCGGCTAACGGGGGCGCGTTTTCGGAATGTCGGGGAGTCGCGGCTAACGGCGGTTATGCCGGCGCGGCGTGTTGCGATTCGTTCCCGGATTCCGCCGTCGGCGAACGTCCGCTCCCGCCCGTGTTGAGGCACCTTAATTATTTGACCGAATACTTCCCCGACCGCTATGCCGTAACCGGTATGCGCAAGCATCTTGTCTACTACCTTTGCGGCGTGCCCGGCGCAAAGCGGCTAAAAAGCAAAATCGCCGCGCTCGAAACCGCCGCCGGGCTGTTCGCCGAATTAAAGTCCGCGTTGTATCAGAATGGGGGCGTGTTCACATAACGCGCAGACGGAACAAAAATCGTTTGGAGTGTTATCGTTTTCGTTTATGTGAACCCGCCCCGCCTATTCGGAGTTTTCATTAAGATGTTTTGCCCGCCCCGCCCCGATATGTCAGGAGGAATTCTTTATGTTCTATGCCGCAAGCCCGCTTTTGTTTATCATTATTCCGCTCGCCCTCGTTCAATACGCGGCGGCGCTTTTTTGCCTTGTAAAGCTTGTCCTGCTCGACCTTCCGCCCCGCCGCTTTTGGCCGTGGAACCTTTTTATTTTGCTCGCCCTCTTTGTCGGGCCCGCCGCGTTTCTAATTTGTTATTTCCGCTTCCGTCAAAAGGTCTTTCCCCCGCGCCCCGATTTTAGCGAAAACTCCGATAGCGTCGATAGCGTCGCTCCGACCGATAATGCCGCCGACGGTTCCGCCCCGACCGAAACCGCCGCACCGAATAGCTCCGACAACAAAACCGCCGATTAAACGGAACGGCTGACAGATTTCCGACCCCCACCGCGTCAAAATTCTCCGGCATTTCTCTTGACTAACTCCGATATTTTTGTTATTATATAGCTACCGTTTTGCTCCGCACGTCCTCCCGCACCCCCGCAACGCCCTTATGCTGTTATGGCTCAGTCGGTAGAGCACGTCCTTGGTAAGGACGAGGTCCCGGGTTCGAATCCCGGTAACAGCTCCATTGGGAGTGGCGACAAAGCAACGGAACCTTTTGAAACAGGTTTTTGCCGATTAGCCGTTTTTTCTCAACAATACCCGACGTTGTTTGAAGAAATAAATGGGTTTGATTGCAAAAAAATAGTTGGGCAAAGGACTCTTGGGCAATTGACACTTCCCATATCTGAAATCTCCAAATAAAAATGCGCGAATTTTAGAGAAGGCTTAGGGAAGCTTTGCCTTTTTTGTAAGTTGAATGGTTGTGCCGGACGATCGCTATGTCCTTACAAAACTGTGTGCAAAACTCCGTAAAAGAGTTTACCTAAAACACAAAATCGCCATTCAGAGATTTCACTAGATAAAGAAAAAGGATGGAAAACTCGTTAATAGTTTTTAAAAAGGAGGTGATATATATGGGAAAAGGCAATAACAAACCCAGACCTCAAAACGCGCCGAGTACAACGGGGAAACCCTCCGGCGGCGGCAGGGGTAACAACCCGCCAAAGAAAAAGTAAGGGTTAAATAATTAATTTATAAATTTTTATTCCGTAACAAGGGCATCTTACGAGTGATGCCCTTTCCTTTTGTCGGTAAGGACGAGGTCCCGGGTTCGAATCCCGGTAACAGCTCCAAAAGCCCGCAATATTTTGCGGGTTTTTCTTATATCGGGATCTATTAGTCCTGCCAGTCGATTTTTATCATAAGGCCTTGGGGGAAGTCGCCGAATTTTTCGCCGAAGAGGTTAACGCCGCCGGCGTGCTTGGCGGAGTCTTTTATGCCGATTTTTATGCGGATAAAGTCGCCGGAGGCGAGGTCGAGTTGGGATATTTTTAGGGCGGAGACGCGGTATTGGTCAAGGTAAGCGCCCTCGCGATCGACGATGATATTTTTCAAAAAGCCGAATTGGGTGGCAAGGAGCGACCAATTTTGCGGCGAGAGCTTGCCTTGGCGGCCGCCCATATCGCCGGGGCAGTCGTAGGTGCAGATTTCCGTGCCGTTTATCCAAAAGGTAATATCGGAGCGCCAGTCGACGTTAAAGTTGGGGCATTCCGAGCAAAGCTCGCACGAAAGCATAATGCCCGTTAGGTCTTTGTCGCGCAGCATATGGTTGGGGAGGCGGTACTCGACAAAGCTGCCCGCCGCCGAAAACCATAGGAGTTGGGCGTGAACGCGCTCGGGGGCGTAGAACGCCGACGGTGTGTCGTCGTTTATGACGATGCCGTTTTCGTCGGCGAGGCCGCAGCTGGCCTCTACGCGGCAATCGGTGTAGCTGCCCAGCGGAATGCTGAACGCCGCCGATTTATTTTGGCTTTCGATATGCGGTTCAAGGTCGATATTGACGTGGTTAATGCCGCGCGAGACAAGTTTTTCGCGGCCGCGCGTGGCGGAGTTTTGCACGACGAAGGCGAGAGAGGCGTCTTCGAGCAGTTTTATGTGCGCGCTTAGTGTCGAAAGCGGCATATTGAGCTTTCGCGATATTTCGGAAACGGTGTAGCGGTCGGCGGCCGCGCTTAAACTTGCCGAGTATCTTTCGTACAACGCGGCGGCTCAGCGCAAGTTTTACGAGCTTGGTCAGCAAGTGCCCAACATTATGAGTATGGCGAAAAACGAGTACGTGAACAACACCGAGGGTCTGTTGACGGGCAGAAAGGCGAACCCCGAGCACAGGTCGGTCTTTGTGGACATAATATCCGGTTTCGAGGGCCCGAGCGACAAGATAGGCGGCAAGGCGCGCGCCAGGTACTACACCTACGAGCCGCTTTGGCACACGGATTTTATGGAGTCGCTCGACGGCGTTTGGCGCGGAACCCAAACGGCGGCGCAATTTGCCGACGGGTACGCCGAAACGCTTCAATACGCGCTTCAAGAGATGATCGATATGTACAGGAGCGGAGGTTAAAGGGGGAGCGATGCGGGAAAACGCCTCACAATTAAAGCGCAAATTCGGCGGCCTCTACGCAAAAGAAAAAGCGGCCGCGGTGCTGTTTATAGTTATTCCCGTCGTGGGCTTCGCGATATTTACCGCCGGCACTATGATTATGACGGGCATATACAGCTTTATGGATTTTCGCGGAATCGACAACGAAATGAAGTATTATCGCGTTAAAGAATTACAGCGATTTGTTCACGAACAAGCTGCTCGCCGACAGCTTTAAGCGCGCGGTGGCGAACACGCTGTGGCTTTTACTCGGCGTGCCCGCGGGAATGGCGGCGGGTCTTGCGGTAGCGCATTTACTCAACGACAAAACGTTAAAGGGCAGGCAGTTTTTCCGCGTGCTTATGTATCTTCCGGCGGTGTCGGGCGCGGTCGCCCTCAACATAATTTGGCGCTACATATTCAACAGCGAGTTCGGCGTAGTCGGCTTTTTGTTCGGCCACGACAAGTATTGGTTAAGCGACAAGGTGCTGTTAAAGCTCGCCATAATCGTTAAGGGCATATGGGGCGGTATGGGCGGAACGATGCTGCTGTACTTGGCGGGAATGCAAAACATATCGTCGACTTATTACGAGGCGGCGGATATCGACGGCGCGTCGCGCGCCAAAAAGTTTTTTGCCATAACGCTGCCTATGCTTACTCCGGTAACGTTTTACCTGCTCGTTATGGGCTTAATCGGCGGCTTGCAGTCCTACACCGAAAGTCAGGTTTTTGCGGACGGAGTAAAGGAGGGTCAAACGATAGTATTCTTTATTTGGCAGCGCGGAATATCCAACGCCCGCTACGGAATCGCCAGCGCGGCGTCGATACTTTTGGCGGCGGTCATAATGATCGTTACGGTTATACAGTTCAGACTGTCGAATAAGTGGGTGTACGAGGACTGATTATGCGGCAAAGATCGGACATCGGCAAAATAGCGTTCAAAACGGCGGCTTACATAATTTTGGCGGCTATCGCGCTCACTATGATTTTTCCTTACGCGTGGATGCTTTTGACCAGCTTTAAGGACAGGATCGAGGCGGTAAGCACTCTAAAATTAAAGTTTTTTCCGCAAAAGTTTTTGTTCGGCGGCTACTCCGAAATATTCAAAAAAATTCCTATGTTAAAGGGAGTTCTTAAAACGCTTATAGTCGAGGCGGCCGTAATACCCGTCGGAACGTTCGTATCCGCGCTCGCGGCGTTCTCGTTTTCAAAGTTAAGACTGCCGTATAAAACCGTGTTTTTGATGATATTGATGAGCGGAACCATGATACCCTACGCGGCGTTGATGCTGCCCCAATACAGGACGTTCGATTCGCTCGGAATGGTCAATACGCTGTGGCCGCTGATACTGCCGGGGTTCTTCGGCAACGTGGTTATGATGTTCTTTTTTATACAGTATATGAAAGGGATTCCCGCCGCCCTCGTCGAGGCCGCCAAAATCGACGGCGCAAGCTACGGGCGCATATTCGTTACGATAGTTTTGCCGCTTATGGGGCCGGCGCTCGCCGTGCAAATCATATTTTGGTTCACCGGCATTTGGAACGACTTTTTTGCCCCAAGCATCTATCTTACGCAGTACGACAGTATGACGCTGCAACCGATGCTCGCCAAAATAAACGGCGAAAACAAGTCGGGCGTAAATCTGCCGCTTATTATGACGGGCGCGGTGCTGTCGAGCGTACCCATAATGATAATATATTTAGCCTTTCAACGGCTGTTCGTCGAAAGCGTCGCCATATCGGGCGTCAAGGGTTAGTGAACAACAAGGTATTGCTATAAAAACCAAAATAAAAAGGAGGATCTAAGACAATGAAACAAGGCAAATCTACAAGGCATCTGTTAGCGGTGCTGCTGGCCGTAATGCTGGCGGTAACGCAGGTGTTCGCGACTACGGATACGCGTCCGTACGCCGCGGGGCCGGGCGGGGGCGAGTTCCCCGCCGACAGAGGATCGTTCGACTTTGACGGCAACTACGAGGCGCCGGAGCTAAAAGTCGACGGCAAGGCGGACGACCCCGAATGGGGAAGCGCGCCCGTTTTTGCGACGTTCGGCAATTCGACGCATTCGGGCAACGTAACGGCAAAGGCGTGGCGGGGGCAAAAGGCTATGTTCTTTTTCTTCGCCGTTACCGACAACTGCCTGCTTACGTACACGAATAACGGCGGCGACGACGTCAACAAGGGCGACAGCGTCGAGCTCTACATCAACACGCTCGAAAGCGAGGCCAAATGCACGGGCTACCAGATTAATTTGGGCGTCAACAACAAGACGCGCATAATGCTGGCAAGCGGCGCTTTGGACGCCGGTTGGAGCGCTAGGTGGGGCAGCTGGAACGGTCTTATAGACTACGAAATATTCCTTAACGGCACGTTGGAGGACGGTAACGACACTAACGACACCGGTTACGGCGTCGAGGTTATGGTTCCCTACGGTCAAATAGGAATAACCAATCAAGACCCCGTGGGCGTGGCGCTCGGACGCGTCGACAGGTTTAACGACGCGGGAGCGACGGCGGGCGTACATTGGGATTGGTACGGTTGGAGTTATAGCGGCCACAACGTAGATCCGCAAATACCGACGACCTACCCCATTTATATGCCGGACGGAACGCTTATCGACCGCGACACGCTGCCTAAGCCCGCCGCGACGGTAGGCGGCACGGTTACGGAGCAAGGCGCCGGAACGCCGATTGCGGGAGTCGCGGTAAAAGAAGGCGAAACGCTAGTCGCTACGACGGGCGAGGACGGCAGGTATGCCGTAAGCGGCGTAAACCCCGAGCTCAGTCATACCTATACGTTTGAAAAGGACGGTTACTACCCCGTCGACGTTACCGCCGCAAGGGCGGAGCTGCGGGCGGCGAACGGCGGCTTGGTAACAAAAAATATGCAGCTTATAAATTCCGCCACCGCGCCCAAAAGCACAATACAGGGCACGGTAAAGAATATAGTGAACGGAGTTGTGGGCAACGCGACGGTGGCTATTAAAAACACGTCGATTGCGGCGACAACGGCGGCGGACGGAACGTTCAGCATACCGGACGCGCCTATAACCGACGGCGCCACGCTGTTGATTTCTAAATCCGGTCACGTAACCGAGGAGGTCGTAAAAGCGCAAGCCGACTTTAACGACGGCGCCGTTACCGCTTTGGGCGACCTTAACCTAAGCCTTAACTACAATACCCAAGGCGCGGCGGTAGGCGGCGCGGCGGGGTGCGATTCGTTCGGCATAAAGATTACGCGCACGCTTACGGGCGTAAGGTTTGTGCTTACCACGACCACTAAGTTTGAAAAAGGCAACAGCGCAGCTACGCGCGAGGGCGTAATACTCTATCTGCATTCGGGCGCTTTGCCGACGGCTAACAAGGCGTTCGCGCCCACGTTCTGGGCGGACGGCGCGACGCCTACTTACGATAAGACCGGCACAAGCTGGGCGTCGCCGAGTCTTGCGGGCGTAACTTATACCGTTGTCGGCGCGGACGAGGATACCGGCGCTACGGTTACGGTAAATATGTCTTACGACTATTTCAGGCTTTCAAACACGGGCTTCGCGCCTACCGACGTATTTGGCTTCTCGGCGGGAGTACAAAGCTATAACTCCTCCGGCACAAGGGTTTGGGACGGTTTTGGGTACGACGGCTTTATCGACCCGATGGTATTTACCGGATACGTCAGAGTGGCCGCTAACAACAGCCTCTATAAGGCCGACAGCAACAATACTAACGTAACGGCGTCCGGCACGGTCTACGGCAAGGACGACGCGCCGGTGAGCGGCGCCGCCGTAACGCTCGGCGCGGCGTCGACAACGACGGACGCCCAAGGCGCGTACTCGCTTACGTTCAATAAGCCCTCCTCGGATCAAGCGCTCACCGTTAAGGCGGACGGCTACGAGTGGGGGACTCAAACGCTGGGGGCGTCCGACTTTGCTTCGTCGCTCGCTAAAACGGCAAACTTTAATCTTACCGAACGGCTCAACACCGTAACCGGGTACGTAAAAAATATCGACGGCGTCGGAATCGAGGGCGTTACGGTCGAGGCAAAAAGCGGCGTTACGGTGATAAACTCCGCCGTAACGGACGCGAGCGGCGCATACGGCATAGCGAACGTCACCGCCTACGGCGAGCTTACGATTGCCGCAAGCAAGGAGGGTGCGATAGG
>JAISMM010000019.1 GCA_031276725.1 Clostridiales bacterium
CCTTGCGCGAACCGAATTTTTTAGCGATTCTTTCCTTATTTTTCACACTATTCCTCCCCTAATTTCTCCGGCTCTATTCTATCCCCTTTATCCCGCTCTTGTCAATGAAATTATGTGAGCTTTCCGTGTTGTTTTAGTGATTTTATCGTGAACAACCGGCGGCTTTATGGAACAGACAAATATGTTCTTATATATTTTATCCAACGCCCCCTTAATTCTTGCCCGATTCCCGAATTTGTGTTATACCTAGTGTTATGATTAGCGATAAAATCGTAATTCCGAATTTAGAGGGTCAAAAAAGATTTTTGCAAAGGACATTTTTTAACGAAAAAGAAAGTACTAACGGATATCCCGATATATATTTTTACGCTGCGATTTTCGGGTTAGGCTACGGTATTATTATAGCGGTTTTACAAAGGCGGAAACGCGATTTAATAAAAGGAGTAAGGAGCGGTCAATGATTAGCGACAACGACAAGCTATACGCCGAAGAAATCACAAAACGCCGCAGCACTGTTATTGATAACCGATTATACCGTATATATTCTAAGAAAGCCAAAAAGCAAAACTCGCGGGAGGCGCGGCAATGAATAAATTTTCGGTTTTTATGTTTAACGAAACTACATCGCTGTACCTTACACGCGATTTCGGGTACGAGACGTCCTATAATTTAGACGGCTACGTCCGCGCTTTCCTCTTTGAACTCGAAGTCCCGAACCGATCCTCTCAAATGCCCGCCGCGGCGGCCGTCGCCGAACGCTTCGAATTGCCGGAATGGCGCATAACCGAACACAAAAAAGATTTGCAAAAACTCTACAATCACAAAACCGCCAAAGCGGTAATCCCGAATTTCGAGAGCCAAAGCCGGCTGATTTTAAGCCGGACGGACAATCAAATGATCGACATTACCTTCAAAACCTCATACCTTGAATATCGCCTGACGGCAAATATGACCTTCACAATAAGAGCCGGCCAAACCGTAATACAAAAATTTCTCGAAGCCCTAAATCAATAACATTGCCCCGCAAAACAAACACGTAGCCTTACAAAAGAAAAAACCGCTATATATAGCGGTTTGGCGGAGAGAGGGGGATTTGAACCCCCGGTACGTGTTACCGTACGCACGCTTTCCAAGCGTGTGCCTTAAACCGCTCAACCATCTCTCCGTATTTAATAAGCGACCTTCGCGCCGACTACATTAGACATTCTAACACATTTACGTCTAAAAAGCAAGTTTTTTAACGACAAAACACGCGCGCGGCAAATAAAACTACGTAAAATATAATCCCGGCGGACTATATTGGGATTGCTCACGCAAAAAACGGCCGTTTAATAATGCCGAAACAGCCGCTTTTTGCTCCGTTTGCGACCGCCATTATCCGAATTTTGATCCGAAACCAACCCAATACGACGCCGATTCCGATAAAATACAGAATCGGGGTATTGGGGATACCAGACGGGTTGTAAGGAAAACTCCGGACAAGTTTAGGCGCCTTTAAGGCAACGGATTTTTTAACGGAAAGCGACTTGTTTTTGCAGGCGCCGGCACCGCTACCGGCAAAAAAAGGAGCGGTTGCGTCTAGCCCTTGCAAGTATAAATAAACCTAAAAAATTGCTACACCGGTTGTAGGGCAGTGCAGGTGAAGGAGCGGGTGAGGGGCAAGCCGGAGCGGAGAAGGTTGACGGTGATTTCGGCGTTTTGGGGGGCGTTGTAGAGGTAGTCGTCCCACATAAAGGCGCGGGTAATTTGCTTTTGGGGATAGCCCGTAATTGTAACCGAAACGATTACGTCGTTTATTTGCAAAATGTTTTCGGCGGGAGAGGATGACGCGACGGCGCTTACGCGGACGGTTTCCTCGATGAGGGAGGCGCCGCTTTGCGAGTCGTAGCGGGCGGCGGGATTTTGACCGGTAACGGTAACGCCCGTAACGATCTTTTTGCCGTCGTTATTTATGACGCTTTTTGCGATACCGGCGGCGACGTTGGAGGGAATGGCGTAGGCGACGTCCTCGATATAGGTCGGGTCGCTTTTGTTGCCGGTGTAGACCAATTTTGCGTTGACGATTCCGATAAGCTCGCCGCTTTTGTTGAATATGCCGCCGCCGGAATTGCCGCCGTTGACAGCCGCGTCGACGCGCATAACGCGTATGGCGGTTACCCCCGGCAAACCGTTAAGGTCGGCCATTTGGATAGTTTCGGAGTCGACGCTGACGACGCCCGACGTTACGCTTATGCCCTCGCCCATCGGGTTGCCGACGGCGACCGCCCCCGAGCCGACCCTTACGACGTCGGAGTCCGCGACCGTCGCCGCCGCGGGATAGTCGCCCCGCAAAACGGCGCTGCCGGTTACCCTTAGAACCGCTATATCGTTCTTGGGCGAGCCGCCCGCGTAAGCGCAGGATATTCTTGCCGAGGTCGATTCCGTGTCGGCGCCGTAGAGATACGCCGCAATGGACGAGCTTACGGCGGCGGTATCCTCGTTATAAATAACGTGGTAATTAGTTATGATGTAGGCGTTCCCCGCAGACTTATCGAGCGAGTAAATCACGCCCGCGCCCATTTGCGTCCCCGTGCCGAACGCCGCCCTTATCAAGACCGCCGAACGCATAGCCGTCGCGACGGCCGCCGCCGTAGTAGGTTCGGGATTGGGCAGAGTCAGCGACAGATAGTCCAACAAAAATTGCTCGAATGTGGCGCCCGGGTTGCGGTCCTCGTAGGCGTCGTAGACGTCGTAAATGTCTATGTCGGCAAGCTCGACGGCGTCCTTGCCGTCGCGCCCTTTCAGACTCGCGAGCCACTCCTCCTCCGTTCCCTCAAAGCCGTTTTCGACCGCGATTTCGTACGCCGAAAGCGCCTTGTCGTTCTCGGCGCCGCTAATCACAAAGCCGCAACCGCAAAACGCCGCCGCGACCGCCAAGGTCAGCAACAGTACCGCCATTCTTTTGAATTTGTTTGCGTAACGCATATAATCCTCCATTGTATATGCTTATATTATACCACAAAAATAATATAAAACCGATTAAAATGCCGTGAAAGTTATGTTAAATTTTATAAAATGCCGGATTCGCCCCGCCGCCGCACGCGTATATTATCGGGTATATCCGTCAAAACAATACGCTACCGCGTGAAATCGGAGGAAATAATTGAACCACCCCGTCGGCGTCCGCCGCCACCACTCCTCGGAGGGGAATTTTGGGGATATGCCGAGGGCGGCAAATAGGCAACCACCCCGGCAACTCCGTTGCCACCCCTCCCCGGAGGGGAATTTGTGTGACGCGGCGAGTGGGTATTAATAACTTTTTTCCGTTAACAATCTTTGTTAATAGTCCGTCCGCCGCTATCGGCGCGTCCCTTGAATTCCCCTATATGGAGGGGTGCCGCGTTAGCGGCGGGGTGGTTAAACTACTAGTTTTAACTACTTGAAAAAAGTTTACTTTTATACATAGTTTTTTTATTCGGATATTACTTATTAATTGAACCACCCCGGCGCTACGCGCCACCCCTCCACAGAGGGGAATTTTAGGGATATGCCGAGTGCGGCAGATAGGCAACCACCCCGGCACCTACGGTGCCACCCCTCCATAGAGGGGAATTTTAGGGAATGACTAAGCAAAGGTACAACGACCCTTTTCACCGCCCTAAATAGAAACGGTTAAGCCGTCGTAGGCGGTGATAAAACCTTCCCGCAGGGCGATCGGGGCGAATTCGGCGTAAGGGATATTGCCGCCGTCGTGGGAAAAGTGGGTAAGAACGCCGGGGGCGGCGGGGGCGAGCATACCCGCGTTAATAAAATCGGCGCGGGTTTTTAGGACGTTGGGCAGACCCATATGACCCGCGCCGATGCCGAAAAGCGCGACGGCGTCGGACGTGCCGAGGGCGCAGTCGTAGCTTACAAGGTCGAATTTAAGATTGAGGGAAGCGAGCGCGTTAAAGACGTCGGGGCGCAAAAGTCCCGAGTCCTCCATATAAAAAACCGTGCTTTTGCCGTCCGATACGACGTAGCAAAACGGCGATTCGGTGGCGTGGGTCGCGGGAACGGGCAGAACGCGATAGCCGCCGATTCGGACTTGCTTAAACGGCTTTAAGGCGTTGAATATTACGTGCATTCCCTTGATATCGGACGGAGGTCTGTGGCGCAACGCGTCGTCCGCGTCGAAAAATCTTTCAAGCTCGGGCGGGCCGTAGACGGCGAGGGCGTCGGCGGCGGTATCGCGGCAAAACGGCGGCTTACGGTTGAACAATTCGGTCATATAGTAGTGGTCGAGGTGCGAATGCGTGACTAGAAGGCTTGTAAGGCGCGATAAATCAAAATTAAAGCGCAGGGCGTTCATATAGGTGTCCGGCCCGAAGTCCACTAATAACGCGTCGTCGATAAGTATTTGCGCCCGCGAGCGAACCTCCTTGCCGCCCTTGCGCCGCGCGTTTTGGCAGACCTTGCAACCGCAAAAAACGCCCGGAATGCCGTTGGACGCGCCCGTTCCCCAATATCGGATTTTCATAATTTTACCGCCTTTGCCGTTCTTGCTCCTATCGACGCCGCCGCCGAATTTTTGTACGCCGCTTTCATAACCGCGCGACTCCCGATTTTTTTGCCGCGCGCGCGACCGCTTCCGCGACGGCGTTCGCCACTCCCGAATCGAGCGCGGACGGAATAATATAGTCCGGGCTTACCCCGCGCTTTTCGGCATAGGCGGCTATGGCGTAGGCGGCGGCGATTTTCATTTCGTCGTTAATATCGGACGCGCGGACGTCGAGCGCTCCGCGAAAAATCCCGGGGAACGCCAGCACGTTGTTGATTTGGTTGGGAAAGTCGCTGCGCCCCGTCCCGACTATAAACGCTCCCGCGGCCTTGGCGACGTCGGGCATAATCTCCGGCACGGGGTTTGCCATAGCGAAAATAATCGGTCTTTCGTTCATCGATTTTACGTCCGCGCCGTCAAGGCAAGCGGGCGCCGAAACTCCTATAAAAACGTCCGCGCCGCGCAAGCTGTCGGCGAGCGTTCCGCCCGCCTTTGCGCGGTTGGTACGCGACGCCATTTCGGCTTTTTCGGCGTTCACATTCGGGCGGCCCTCGTAGATCGCGCCCGCGCGGTCGCAAAGCACAACATCCTTCAGCCCCAGAGCAAGCAGCAGCCTTATGATGGCGATTCCCGCCGCGCCCGCGCCGCTCGTAACGACGCGCACCGCGTCTAAGCGCTTGCCCGCGAGCTTGAGCGCGTTGATGAGCGCCGCGAGCGTAACGACCGCCGTGCCGTGCTGATCGTCGTGAAAAACCGGTATGTCGCAACACTCCTTTAAGCGGCGCTCGATTTCGAAGCAGCGCGGCGCGGAAATGTCTTCGAGGTTCACGCCGCCAAAGCTCCCCGCGAGCAGCCGCACGGTGTTTACTATGTCGTCGACGGATTTACTGCGCACGCAGAGCGGAAACGCGTCCACGCCGCCGAACGCCTTGAAGAGCGCGCACTTGCCCTCCATAACGGGCATACCCGCCTCGGGACCTATGTCCCCCAACCCCAGCACCGCCGTGCCGTCCGTTACGACGGCGACAAGATTGCCCCGCCGCGTAAGCTCGTAGCTTTTGGCGGCGTCCCGTTGAATTTCTAAGCACGGCGCCGCCACACCCGGCGTGTATGCCAGCGACAGCTCATCGCGCGTGGAAAGCCCCACCGTAGGCACAACCTCGATTTTGCCCTTCCATTCGTAATGCCTTTTAAGCGATTCCTTTGCGTAGTCCATTGTTGTCGTTTTCCTTTTCTATAATATGCGGGGAATTTTTGTGGCAAATTCTTTCAAAATTAAACTCTAAATGAGCTAAAAACCTAAATTGCCGTAGTCTTGATTTTTTATTTGCTTTTTCAATTTATTAATTTCATTTATCAAATTATAATTAATCTCGGCAAATGCGTCTAATATTACGGTTTCAACATTATCAATACCGGCGGCTAACCTTTGCCGCAATCTATCTAAATTAATCACACTTTCACATTTTTCTTCTTTTCTAAACAACATAATACCTTCCTCTATAACTTATTATTTTGCGTATATTCTTTGTTAAAAGGGTCTAATAATTCTCTTATCGGCGTGATAACCATCGCTTGCCCTCGCCCGCGTTAACGGGCTTTGCTTCGCAAGCCCGCACGCTCTACAAATTTATCGGTCTACTCTATTCTTTTTAGCCATTCGGCGGCAAGAACAGCATGCCCGACCTCGGTCAAATGCACGCCGTCGAACGAATAAAGCTCCGCGCCGTTCTTGACGGATAATTCGGCGAAAATGCCGTCGGCGGGTATGAATTCGGTCTTGTACTCGGCGGCGAGAGAGCGGATCGCGGCGATCGACGTTTCGAGCTCCGCGCGCATAATTTGCTTGTCGGGCGCGGACGGAATTATGAACGGCTCGATTATCACGATGCGGCCGGCCGTCTTTTTGCAGGCGTCCAAAATCGCGCGGTACTCCCTTTGAAAAACCGCCGCGCCCGTCGGGTCGTTAGAGTCGAACTTGCGCCACACGTTGTTTATGCCGATCAAAATCGATACGACCGTCGGCTTAATTTCCTTTATTTCGCCGCCGATGCGCGAAAGAAGATCCTTGGTTCTGTCGCCGCTTACGCCCCGGTTGAATACCGTTACGCCGAGCTCCGGCCTTAGCGCCGCAAGCGTCGCGGCAACGGCGTTCGAGTAGCCCGCAAGGCTGTGCAGGTCGTTTCGGTCGCGGCCGCAATCGGTTATCGAGTCGCCGTCGAACAGTATCACGTCGTTCTTTTTGAGTTTCATTTTTTTAATTTCTCCTTGTTAATTCGGTTTATTTATTTTATTTGCCGGGAGTTCGGGGATTCGGTTATGCCGTTTATAGCTCGGTTACGCGCAGTCCCTCGTTTTCGATACGGAGCTTTCGCAGAGTCCAGCCCTCGGGAAGAGGCGGGTCGCAGCCGTCCGTAAAGAGTCCTATTATAGTCGGCCCCGCGCCGCTTAAAAAACTCGCGAGCGCGCCGCGGGAGTCGAACGCCCCGACTACCGCGTCGTAGTCCCTTATGAGCGGACGGCGGTAGGGCTGATGGAGTCGGTCGTCGATAAGCCGCAGCTTGTCCGCGTCGCGGAGCGCGAACGCCGCGAATGTCGTAACCGCGCGTTGTAACGAATACACCGCGTCGGCGCGGCTGTAAAATTCGGGCAGAGCCTTGCGCGCGCGCGCCGTTTGGAGCGGAAAATCGGGAGTGGCGGCGTAGACCGAGAGTCCGTCGATGCCGTCGCAGCGCAGATATTCGACGCGCCCGCCGTCGGTTACGGCGCACGCCGTTACGCCGCCCGCGATCGCGGGAACCACGTTGTCGGGGTGGCCGTCGAGCTCCGCGCAAAGGTTAATCATATCGGGGACGCCAAGGGGCTTACCCAAAACCTCGTTCGCCGCCGCCACGCCCAAAACCACGCAGGACGCGCTGCTCCCGAGTCCGCTCGCCGACGGTATGTCGCCCGACTGCTTTAAGTAAATATTGACCGGTCTGCCGCAAATGTCGAACACGCGCTTTGCCGACGAATAAACCAAGTTCTTGCGGTCGCGAAGTCCCGCGTCCGGCCCCTCGCCGCGCGCCCCGACGGTAACCTCGTTGTACAGATTTAACGCAAAACCCATACAATCCAGACCCGCGCCGATATTCGCGCTGGTCGCGCTTACCCGGATTCTCTTCATAACTTGAATTATACAACATTAAACGGAATTACGCAAGCGATTATTCATTCACTCCGAGATATATGCGAATAACTTTTCTACGTCAAAAATTCGACGCGGCCGACAGACGGACGGGGCGACAAAAGATTTCGTGCTTGCAAAAGAAGTTTAAGTCTTTTGGCGGCGCCGTCGTTGCCGTCGAAAATTTTTACGCGGCCGCCGAAAATCCGTTCCAGCATTCCGCGCAAAAATACGTAGTGCGTGCAGCCCAAAATTATTTGACTGAGGTCGGGATAGGGCGAAAAAATTTCCCTTATGTACGGCTCCAAAACGTCGGGGTTCTCTATGTTTTTTTCGATAAGCCCCGCGAGGCGGGCAAGCGGCAAAACGGTCAAATTGTAGCCGCCGAAGCGCGACAGCAGGGTCCTGAACTTGGCGCTCGCGGCGGTGGCGGGAGTACACGGCAATACGGCGCGGCCGCCCGTATAAGCCTCGTAGGCGGGCTTGACGGCGGGTTCGAGTCCCACGACGGGCAGCGGAAAAGCCGTCCGCAGCCGCCCGGCGCCCGCGTTCGTGGCGGTGTTGCAGGCTATGACTACGGCCTTCGCCCCCATATCCGCAAGGCGGCGCGCGCACGCAAAAACGCGCCCGACGATAAACTCCTCCGGCTTGTCGCCGTAGGGCGCGAACCTTTCGTCGGCGATATAAATAAAGTCCTCGTTAAACAGCAGGCGGCGGCACGCGTCCAACGTCGTTACGCCCCCGATCCCGCTGTCGAAAATCCCGATCGGCGCCTCGCTCATAGCCATAATATTCTATGCGCCGCCGCCCCGAAATGCCACCGCCGAATTTTTTTTGAAAGAATAAAATTTGTAACAAAAAGACGCGTCTTAAAGCCGCCTAAACTTGCTCGGAGCTTTTCCCCGGAGGAGAATTTTTAGGTTGCTAGCCGTAAAATTTGTAGACGTTGAGGGCGCGGCGGACGCGGCGGACGTAGGCGGCGGTTTCGGGAAAAAGATAGGGAACGCCGGCGGCGAGCCAACGGCGGACGTTACTCTCGCCCGCGTTGTAGGCGGCGACGGCGTCCCATAGGTCGAATTTTGAGGTAAGGTAACATAAATAGCAAACGCCGAGTTCGATATTATATTCGGGTTCGGTAAGGCGGGCGGGATCGTAGACAAGCCCCGCGGAGGCGGCCGCTTGGGCGGCTGTGGACGGCATAAGCTGCATAAGCCCGACGGCTCCCGCCGGACTTTTCGCGCGGGGACGGTACTTACTTTCGGCGTGGATAACGGCTTGCGTAAGGCGCGGATCGACGCCGTATTTAAGGCTTAGCCGCTCGATAGGCTCGCGGTACTTGACGGGATAATACGCCCGCAAACAAAGATAGCCCGCTATTAAGCAGACCGAAAAACAGACGAACGCGCAACGTAATATTCTACCGCCGATAATGTCAACCTCCTTAATTTATATCGGACAAAAGCGAACTTTGCAAAGCGGACAGCGGTACGCCTTACC
>JAISMM010000036.1 GCA_031276725.1 Clostridiales bacterium
GCTCCAAAATGTCCATCCCGAAATCCGGCAGCACGGTAAATCTTACCCTGCCGTTATCCGCCTCGATAACCGTCGCGCCCTTACCGGCTCCCTTGCTTATAACACTCTCGCGTACCATATTTTACCGTCCTTTCGGTTTTGTTGAACCGCACCGTTGTTCGCCGCTTCGAAGGAGATTCGCAAACGCCGCTCACAATTCGATTATTATAACAGTTCCGATACAAAAAGTCAATTCTTTATGCAAGGCTTAGGAGTAGGCAATATAGTGTCCTTTGGAGCGGTATCCGGCATATTTTTGTGTTTTGGGCGCTAATTTTTAGTGCTTGACGCACCGAATATCAACGCCGTAACCGTCATAAAAACCTTGCTAAACTTTTTTATACTTTTCTCATTAAAAAATTTTTTAACTACATATTAAAACGGTTTTTTGTTGACCGAAAAATAGTCTATACGGGCGGACGAGCCGCGTTCGAGGCGGACTCCGACCGCGCCGGAGGGTAAGGGACGGGGCGCGTCGTAGGCGATAAGAGGCAAACCGTCCACGCTTACGAGCACGCTTTTGTTTTTGACCTCGATTGCGAATAAGTAGGACTTGCCCGGCGTAAAGTTAAAATCGCGTTCCGCGAGCGTTTGGGGATTTAGGGAGCCGTCCTTTTGAGTAAGAACGAGCTTGCCCGCGCCGTCGAACCCGACCGCAAAGCTCCTTAGCGCACCGCGTACGCAAAACAAAATCTTGTGATGTTCACCCGACAGCGGCGTAAGGCGGCACTCGACGCGCGCGTCCTTAAAAAACGCGCCGGAATAAAGCTCGCCGAAATCGGCGCAGCTGCCGACAAGCGCGCCGTCCTCTACCCGCCAATAACCTTTAAGGTAGGAGCACTGCCCTATTTTACTGAACGTCGGCACGGATTCGAGCGCGTCGGGGCGCGAAAAATCGAGCGTGTACGACGGTTCGCCGCGCACGCGAAAATCCTCCGCGTATATTTCGCCGCCGTCGGATTCGAGCCCTATTTCGGTAATTTTTGCGCCCGTATGATCGGGCGGAATATCGAGCGCGAGCTTGCGCCGACCCGATTTGCCGTCGAGCGCAACAGTACCGCTTCGAACGGTTTTGCCGTCCGAAAGCCGCGCGTAAAGCGCCGCCGCGCCGTCGCCGTCGACGAAGCAGGACAGAGTCTGCCCGGGGTAGACGAGCGGCGAAAACCACGGATCGTAGCGGTTATCCCATAAATCTTGCGCCGCGTAGTAGGTGCGGCGGGCGGCCCTTCCGCCGCCGGATATTTTTAAGGCGCCCACCCCCGCGTTATTCCGGCGCTCCGCGTTCATTACGGCCGCGCCGTCGCCGTAGAAACCGCAAGTGGAGCCGGGCAAGCCGAACGAAAACACAACGCCGTCGGTATCGCCGCCGTCGGTCAAACCGTACGACGCGTCGAATTTTTTGCCGCGCAGTCTTTGCGCCGTCCGCGCAAGCCGCAAGGCGAACCCGCAAGCGTCGCAAATATTAAGGCACCCCAAAACGGACGAGCAAACCGTTATGTCGTTTATAGGCGCCCGCCATTTTTTGTAGTCGATCCCCTTTAAGCCGTTCAGAACGCCCAGCATAACGCCGATATTAGAGGCGTTGCAATCGGTGTCGAAGCCGCAACGGCAACAGATATTCATCGATTTGTCGAAGTCGCCGCCGCCGTAGCAAAGCGACAGAATCATTATGGCGGCGTTCGGGATTATATGGCAGGAGCCGCCGAACTTGTCGGTCCAAAAATTTTGTTTTACGTATTGCAGACAAAGCTTGTAGTCGGACGGCTCCGCCGAATGAAAACGCCGCACGGCCGCGACCGTTTGCGCGTACAGCGATTCGGGCGGTATTTGCGACAGTCCGCCGTCGATAACGCCGTCGACGTCCTTTGCGCAAAACGCCGAGGCGATCGCGCCGGCGACGAACCCCGCGCCGTAAACGGCCTCGCCGTCGTGGGTAACGCGCGCCGCTTTTTGGGCGAAGTCCGCCGCCGACGCGGGATCGGCGGGGCAAATTAAGCCGTAAATATCGCTGAAAATCTGGCCGCCGATTTGTTCGGACAGCGTTCGGCCGTTAAGCGACGCCGAGCCCGACAGCGGCGGCGCGATACCGTTAACAAGGTTCAAATACGCGGTATGCTCCTCCGAAACGCCGTAGCCGCCGAACCAAAAATAGCCGTGCTCGAACGGCGCGTAATTAAGGAGGTTTTGCCCGAATTCCTTTTCGGTCGGCGGCTTATCAAAGTCGTAGAACGCGTTGAGCGCAAAAATATTGCCGTTGGTGTCGTCGTCCGCGCCAAAATTGACGTAGTCGACGGGGTAGCCGTCCAATTCGCCGTACTTTTCGGCGATCCGCTCGGCAGTCCACATCTCGATAGGCGCGCCCATTCGCACCCCTATCAGCTTGCCCAGCCAGCCCGCGTAAATCTTTTCGATTATTATATCGTCTTTATTCATATTATGCTCCCTCTTTATGCTCCTCTATTTTAGTCGCTCCGGACGAAAGCTCTTGCAGCTTGCGGTTAAGCTCGCGCCGAATTTCGATATGGCGGGCGGCGGACTTGGGGTAATCGGTAAAGCCGGATTTTACGCCGCGATCGCAAAGCCACCCGCGCGCGTATTCGGGCGAGGTTAAATCGCCCAACAGGCACGCGGCGTTATAGTCCTGAACGGCGTCGTACATAATTTCGTTGCGGACGGAATCGAGGGGGCCGTCCGCGCCGGGGTACACGATAAACGCGTCGCCCGCGGGGAAGGCGCCGCCCGCGTCGGACGTGTGGTAGGGATCGATTTTTGCGAGCGACAGAAAGGTGTTGTAGAAGTTGTAGCCCCAATGCAAGAATCCCGCGCAGCCGTTAAGGTAAAGCTGAAAGCCGATTATGCGCGTGCGTTGCGGCGGCATAGCGATAAACCTGTTCGAGAGTCCGCCCTCGTGCTGACCGCAGCAGTAGTACGCCCAAAACGGCGCGCCGTTTTTGATAAACGCGTCGGCGTGATCGGTTGCGACGACGGGAATATCCACAAGACCTTTTTCAAAATATTCGTACAGACTTAGCGCCTCGATAAACTTGACGCCGCCCGCGCGGGCTTTTACGAACGCGCTAAGCTTGATATAGCGGTCGAGATGCTCCTTGTTCGGCTCGTCGGAAAGGTGAAAAAAGCATTTGTCGGCGATGCCGCGCGCCTTTATGTACGAAACGAGTTCGGGCAAAAACGCGTCTAAAAAAGCGAGGTACGAGGGGTCGTCCGACGGCGTTTCCCAACCGAAAACGCGTTTATGACCGTTTGCCGTACGCGCTATAATTTTGGGGCAGGCGGAGGCGCCCCATTGGGTGAACAGATGGCTGAATTCGGCGTATTCTATGCCGCGCGCGAACGCCGAATCCAAAAAGCGGCCGAGCGGACTAAAATCGAATTCGTAGCCGCTCCCCTTTTGCGTTACGCCGACAAGCTGAACGGTTCGGCGTTCCGTTCCGACGGCGGTATCGAGCGGCGGAGTAAAGAGCGGCGTATAGATTACGTTGACGCCGTGGCCGACCGCGTTGTCGACGTACTTTTTTAGCGCGGCGGCATATTCGGCGCTCATAAATTCGGCGTCGCTTATGCAGTCGTAATGCATCCAGTTGGTGTAGATAAGTCTGTTTTTGACCGCGCATACGGGCAGAACCTCGACAACGGCGGACGCCGCGCAAAGCCCGTTGCCGGAGGCGTCTTTAAGCGTAAACAAGAATTCCGAACGCCCGGCGGGAAGCTTTTCGGCCGTTACCCAAACGCTTGTGAAACGGCGCGGGCGCAGGCACAAATCGGCGGCGTTGAGGGGCCGCAGAATATCGGGATACAGCCCGGGCGCGTCCGAAACAACGTAGCCGTCGTCGGGTATAGTGTAGTTGACGGGGCAATGCTCAACGACGCGCATAGTAACCTTGTCGGCGGCGGCGCCGCTTATGCCGAGCGTACAGCCGTTTAGCGGCGCGGCATCGGGGTTATAAAACGCGAGCTGAAAATGATACCGCTCGTTTTGCAGTATGCAAGCGCCGCCCTCTTCCCGTTTCGGCTCGGAATCGGGCATAACTTTTTCGAGCGCGCTTATAACCTTGACCGTTATGTTTTGCATTATTTCTCCGTTTTGCGGCTTAGTATAGCCTTGTAAGCTTGATAATAGCGTTCGCCCAAACCGTAGAGGGCGGCGCGGCAAAAGTGAATATCGTCGTCCGGTAAGGAACCGGCTTGACGGTTAGACAAAAGCCCCTCCGACCCGACGAACGCGCCGCGGTTTTTGAGTGAAAGAACGCTCCGCGTAGCGCTTGCGATAGCGGCGCAGGCGTCCTTATTCTTATCCGCCCAATCGCGGCAAAAGTCGGCGGCGATAACGGGAAGTTCGGCGTCGCCGCACAGGTTGCGGACGCACGCGACCAAAAAGGCGAAGTTTTTGCGATATTCCTCCTCCCTAAATTCGGGACTCCAACCGGCGTTCCTAAAAGCGTCGTGTTCGCCTTGGTGCCACAACAGCGCTATAAAGCGGTTGTCCGCGTTCGCGTCCCGCGCCTCTTGAATCATTTGCATACACTTTGAAAAGCAAAGCCCGCCCGGCAGCCAAAAGCCCGTCGCAAACCCCGTGCCGCCCACGGCGGCGCGGATTATGAGGAGCTTGCGGCCCGGTTGAAGTCGGCCGTCGTTTATGTATTCGCGCGCGAACGACAGCGCAAAATCGCCCATGGGGTCTGAGGGCGTACCGCGCTCGGCGGCGACGCTTACGTAGGGCGGCGCGGGGTACGTAAGCGCGCGGTATTCGGTTCCGTCGGCGTACGAAACGACCTTGACGTCAAAGTCGCTTGAATAGTACAGAACCTCGGCGGTAGGGATATACGGCTTTGGCGCGT
>JAISMM010000059.1 GCA_031276725.1 Clostridiales bacterium
AATCGCCTTATTTTCTCTTCTGTTCCCATTCTTTTAGTATATCTCTTTTTTTATCTCTTGTCAACTTTTAGAACAGGTCTAGTATATGATTGAATATATAAAACATTTTAAGCAATAGCCCATGTCATAAAAATCAACCAAAATTAAACGATCAAGGCACGAAAACTTGCTAAAATTTCTCCGCCTAAACGCCCGTTTTTTAAGAACAAAAAACCGGTGCAGAAACGACCAAAGAAGGGCAAAAAAGTAAAGCAAGATAAGATGAGATGCAAGATGCGCATTTTTTGCCCTTCTTTCCACCCCTAAGTTGCGCAATCGGGATACCCGATTGCGTCCGCTTGCGAAAAACTCCGGACAAGTTTAGGCGGCGTTAAAGCGCCTTCTTGTTTTGACAATAGCGGTGTTATTGCCTGCAAAACAAGTCAATTTCTATCTAAAAAATCCACTACCTTAAAACCGCCGTACTTATCCAGAGTTTTCAAGAGGAGTGTGATACGATATGCGGCGAGGAAAAGATAATGAAGAAGCCGCACAACATTTTCGCGTCGGCGACGCTCGACTACGACTACACAAACGCCGAATGCGTGGGCGTGTATATACGCCGTAGCTGCGAAAGCGTTCAAAGCATTGTGTGGACGATCGACGATCAAATAAGAACGGCTTGAAAAACTAAAAACTTTTCATAGACAGAGAAGAATTATGTAAGGAGAAAAACTTATGGGAAATATGTTGAGGTAATATTATTAAACGTTGCTTATACGGCGCGAAGCGGTCGGGTAGGGGTTTATACCGAGCCGATTTTTTTTGCGCCGTACAAATGAAAAAAATATCAAAAAGAGAGAGTCAAAATCCCGAAAAAAGAAGGAACTAAAAAATGAAGCCGTTCAGCAAAAAATTCAAGACAGAGCGGGAGTTTTTTTATCAATCCAAGGACGAACAAAATTCAGTACAATAAAAAATGCAACAAATGTATCTACGACTGCAAGCAAAGACATAAGGTCGTGATAATCGCTTGCAAATACTATTCAAAAAAAGAATTCAGGGCGAAAATATGAAAAAACGGTCAAGGAAGCCGCAAACGTTATCACCGTTATACGGGTTTTTACATATCATAGATATTGTAATCACAAAAAAGGAGGCGGATATATACGGATAGTTTGTGCCAGGCGGAAAAGAATCATATAGTTTTAAGCGACGAGAGAGTTGATATTTCTTATATGCCGATAGATAAGGGTTCGTCGGCGGTTCGACGGGCGGAACAATACATAAAGCAAATTAAAAATCCATACGCGTTTAGGTGCGGCAAAATTGCCGTCAACGTTATATTTTCACCGAACGGTAAAACGCTTGCGAACGCAATTTTATCTTATTTAATTTCATTAAAGAGAGATTAAATCATTGCCGTAAAGAGAGATTAAATTGTTGCCGTTAGCAAAAAGTTATGTTATTATAACATTGTTATTATGGAAAAGGAGGTAAAATGGCACGTGGCAGAAAACCGCAAGTTGGGAAAGATTACGGCGGAACCGACAAGGCGGATTTTATTTGGCGAATCGCCGTTTACATTCGTCTTTCAAAGGAGGACGGGAATGACGAAAGTGAAAGCGTAGTTAATCAAAAAAAGATACTTGCGGAGTATTTGGATCGATTTTTTGAAGAGCGATATTCGGTTGCGGATTTTTATGTTGACGACGGATTGAGCGGCACCGACGATACGAGGGCGAATTTTATGCGAATGATACGGGATATTGAACAGGGCAAGGTGTCTTGCGTATTATGCAAAACACTGTCTCGCGCGTTCAGAAACTATTCGGATCAAGGTTATTATCTTGAATATTACTTTCCCCAAAAAAATGTCCGCTTTATTTCGACGGGCGATCCGAAAATCGATACTTTCAAAAATCCCGACGCTATAACCGGTCTTGAAGTACCTATAACGGGACTGATGAACGACCGATTTGCGTACAGAACGTCAAGCGACGTTAGACGCACCTTCAATACTAAACGCCGCAACGGAGAATTTATAGGAGCGTTTCCTCCCTACGGCTATCTAAAATCGCCCGACAATAAAAACAAGCTGATTTTAGACCCCGATACCGCGCCCTTTAAAAGAGATATGCTAAATTGGATTATCGGAGGAATGAGTCTTAACGGCGCGGCAAAAAAGATGAACGAGCTTGGAATTCCGAACCCCACCTTATATAAACAAAGCAAGGGTTGGAGGTACGGCAATCCCAAACTCAAAGAGAACGACGGACTTTGGACGGCGGTTACGATAAAACGGATTTTGCTTGACAAAGTAAATTTGGGGCATATGGTTCAGGGTAAGCAGCGCGTGGTGAGCTATAAGGTACACGATAAAGTGGCTGTTCCCGAGGCGGAATGGTTTGTTAAAGAAAATACTCACGAGCCGATTTTTAGCCAAGAGGAGTATGACACGCTTGTTCGCGTTTTACGGAAGGATACGCGGACGCCTAACGGCGGGCAAAACGTGCATTTGTTTTCGGGGTTTCTGCGTTGCTCGGATTGTAAAAAAGCGTTGCAGCGGAAAAGCGCCAAGGGAATCGTGTATTACGCTTGCAGAACGTATTTGGAAAAATCCAAGACAAAATGTACTAAGCATACGATACGGCTTGATAATTTGGAAAAAGCCGTATTGAAAACCGTTCAGCTACAAATCGCTCTTGTGGATTCGATAGAGGGAATACTTGATAAAATTAACGAAGCTCCGCAGGTTGATACCGCGTCGAAACGCATTGAAAAACAGCTCGAGGATAAGAAACGCGATCTTCAAAAAATATGTTCGGTATCCGATAACCTTTATGTCGATTGGAAATCGGGAGACATAACCCGCGAGGAATACGTTCGTATGAAAGAAAAATTTGTCGGTCAAACCGAACAGCTTAAATCGTCGATAGTTAAGCTGGAAGATGAACGGCGAAAATTGAGCGAAGGAATTACGTCCGAGGCGGCAGTTTTTTCAGAGTTTCGTAAGTATCACAATATTAGCAGATTAGACCGCAACATTCTTATCGAGCTTGTCGATACAATTTTTGTTCATGAGAACAATGAAATCACCGTTAAATTTAGATATGCGGACGAGTTTGAGCGAATTGCCGGGCTAATTGATCAAAACGGATCGAATGTCGATTTTTACCATTTAGTTGCGAATAAATAAACGCCGCGACGGGGGAAACGGGCGCGACAGGGGAAATGGGAGCAACGGGGGCAACGGGGCCGACGGGGGCAACGGGGCCGACGGGAGCGACGGGGCCGACGGGCGCAACCGGGGAAACCGGGGCGACGGGAGCAACGGGAGCGACAGGGGCGACGGGGGAAACGGGCGCAACCGGGCCGACGGGAGCAACGGGAGCAACGGGCACAACCGGGCCGACGGGGGAAACGGGGCCGACGGGCGCAACCGGGCCGACGGGAGCAACGGGGGCGACGGGAGCGACAGGGCCGATGGGGGAAACGGGGCCGACGGGGGAAACGGGTGCAACCGGGCCGACGGGGGAAACGGGTGCGACGGGAGCAACGGGAGCAACCGGGGAAACGGGCGCAACCGGAGCGACCGGGGAAACGGGCGCGGGGTATACGGGCAATATTTATTCGGCTAATTTAGGGGCGGTCGGCACGCAGTTGGATATTCCGGTAGGCTATTTAACATACAGAGTATCGCACAGCGCGGGGACGGATTTGTCGGTCAGCCTAAAAGCTACCACCATTTTGAACGTTTTGGCCGACGTCAAAAAGTTTGCGCAGTTTAACGCGGCGGGCGTCGAAAGCGTCAGCTACGACGCTACGGTATTCAATTTGAATTGGGTCAAAATCGACAGCATTTCATATAACCGCTCCAACGAGTATCACGTAACGCGCATACGCCAGCAAGACCCCCGGACAAAGCAGTGGATGCTCTGCGACGTTCATCTTTTTTCGTCCGACGGCGCGAACCGCGTAAACGCGTGGGTAGAATGGAAGGGTCAAAATTTAAGGTTTTGATGCGGAATTGTCATCAAAACAAAAAGCCTCCGCGAGAATTGATTCTCACGGAGGTTTTTTTGGGAAACTCTTATTCGGAGTTTTTTAGAAGGCGGTCGACGTTTACGCTATGCGCACGATTGTGAGGGTAGCCCCCGAGCCCGCCGTCAAGGGCGCGTTGCCCGTCATATTGAACAGTTGAAGCGATAACGCGTCGCCCGCCGCAAGCGCGGTAACCGATTGGTTGTTAAGGCTCGTAACCGCCGCGCCGGAATTGAGAACGGACGCGGCGATAGGCGCGCCGTTGCGCGTAACTCTCGCGCCGACCGTAGTCGAAGCCGTAAAATTCACCGAGTAGGCAATCAAGTAGGTTCCGGCCGTGCCGACGGTAAAGACGGTGTTCGCGCCGTTTACGGTGATTTCGCCCGGCAAAACTTGATTATCGGCAAGCGGAACGGCCGTTCCCGCCGTAACGACGGCAAGCGCCGCGCCGCCCGAATTAGCCGCAAACGCCGACGGTACCGCCGCCGCCGCTCCCGTAGCTCCGGTCGCTCCGGTCGCTCCCGTAGCTCCGGTTGCGCCCGTCGGCCCGGTCGCCCCCGTCGCTCCCGTAGCGCCGCTGTCGCCTTGATAGCCTCTGGGGCCTTGCGCTCCCTGCGCCCCGGGATTACCCTGAACGCCCTGCGGCCCTTGCGGGCCTACCGCGCCTTGCGGACCCTGCGCGCCCATAGGGCCTTGCGGTCCCGGAGGGCCAACGGGGCCTGCGGGGCCGGTAGGCCCTCCCGGAGGGCCTGCGGGGCCGGTCGCTCCGGTCGCTCCCCGCGGGCCGGGCGGGCAAACGGGGCAGCACCCGCATTCGTCCCGACAGCCGTTAAAGGTGTAGCCGCGCGGGCATTCGTCCGCGTCGCAGTCGTTGCAATAATTTCTTCTGAAATAGAACATATTAAAAATTACCTCCTTTTAATATGTAGGGCGGGCGGTGGAATTCCGCGCACGGGCGGCGAATCCGGAACCGCGTCTTGCCGGTGCATACCAAAATACACGTCGCGGCGCCGCTTTCCGCCCTTACCGCCCGGGCGTGTTTTTGTCCGCCCGCCGGTTTTCGTTCGCCCGGCGGTGGAATTCCGCGCGCGGGCGGCTCAAAATTTATTTTGAAAATATCTTTTGTTCGCAAGGTATGACGGGTGGTCGGGCTTAAAGGAACCGGCAAGGTCGTTATATTTTGCGGCCGTTTCGCGCTCGCCCAAGCGGTCGTAGATTACCGCAAGCTGTATCGCGGGAATAAAGCCCCGGCAGTCGCTTTTTGTAAAGCCCAAAACGGGCCCGTCGGGGAGCGGCTTCAAGGCGGCGCCGTACCAATAGGCGGCGCTTTTAAGGTCGCCTTTTTCAAGGAACAGCAGCGCCAGCTCGCAAAGCGCCTCGGGGCGCGGAACGCCGAAGCTAAAACTTTTTAGGAGCGCGTCGGCGGCCTTATCGCGCTTGCCTGATAGCTTATAGCAAGCGGCGAGATCCTTGCACGCGCCGATATTGTTCTCGACCCAGCCGTCGCCCCCGCGCAGGAATTTTTCAAAAACGCGGACGGCGGCGGCGGTTTTGCCGTTGTACATAAGCTCGCGCCCGTAGTAGTATTGCAGGCGCGGCGAAAGAGCGTTGCCAGACCTTATATAGCGTTCGAGTATTTTCAGGTTTCGCCCCGGCGGATTTTGCCGTAGTTTTTTATGCGTTACCGCCGCGTCGCGGTAAAGAATTTTGCCGAACGGAACAATCGCCTCGTGTACCGGCTCGCGCCAAACGGCGTCCGCGCAATTTTTGACTATCCGCTCGCGGTAATACCAAAACGTCGGCTCGCCGCGATCGTCGAACGCTGTGTTGTACCGCAAAAAAACCGTTCCCGTATCCGCGTCGAGCTCGCCTTTCAGCCTTAAAATCCCGTTCAAATCCTTTTCAAGAATAACGTCGTCCGCGTCCAGCCACATAATAAAGTCGCCCCCGGCCTTAGAAAACGAAAAGTTTCTCGCCGCCGAAAAGTCGTCCGTCCACTTAAAAAAATACACCTTGTCGGTAAATTCCCGCGCGATTCCGACCGTGCGGTCGTCCGAACCGGTATCGACGATTATAAGCTCGTCGGCAATTTTCTTCGCGGACTCCAAACACCTGCCGAGCACGTCCTCCTCGTTCCTAACTATCATACACAGGCTGAGCGTTATCATTCTACATTATATGCCGCCCTCAAAAGGAACGTTCGGGGGCAAGCGGACTAAAAAATTTTTATAAACGGGAGCGGACAAAAGGCGATTGTTTTGGAGCGGCACATTATAAATAGAAAAAATCCGCAATAAAACGGAACAAATTTAGTATACTAAGGCGCGGATATTTGGTATAATCTAAGGGTGAGGGCAAGTCCGCGTCAGCTTCGCCCGTTGCCGCTCCCCGCGCCCTCCGACAGTCTTACGTACGCCTTGGGAGTAAACCCCGTTTCGCGCTTAAAGGCGCGGATAAACAGCGGAGGATCGGGAATGCCGCAGCGGACGGCGGCGTCGGCGACCAAAAGGTTCGGATCTTTCTTAAAAAGATCCCTCGCCTTGCCGATTCGCACCGCTCTAAGGTAGTCCTTGGGGTTAACGCCCGTCGTGTTTTTGAACAGCGTCGTAAAGTAAGCGCGCGACACGTTCAGGGCGGCGGCCGTCTTTGCCACGTTTATGTCCCCGGCGTAGTGGCGCTCAAAGTACAAGAGTGCCGCGTCGACAATCGCTTCGGATTTAGGCGGAGCGGGAACCGCGAGCGGAGCTCTGTTTTTTACGAACTGCGCCGCTATCTCTAAGAACGCCGCGTTCACCTTTAAGGCTACGTAGTCGGGGTTTAAAAGCGGCTCGGCTTTAAGCTCCGCTATAATGCCTTTGAGCGGTTCGAGGACTTTTTCGGCGAACTCAAAGTAGTATCGGTTGGGGAAGTTGAGCGCGTTCATAAACAACGGCGCGTCTATGCCGCGAAAGGCGATCCAATAATACTCCCAAGGGTCGGCTTCGTCGGCGCGGTATTCGGCGCGTTTGCCGGGCTCCATTATAAAGCCCTGCCCCGCGCGCAAGGCGTAGTCTTCGCCGTCGGCGCGGAACACGCCCCTGCCGCTTACTACAAAGTGGAGCAGATAGTAGTCGCGAACCGTTTGCTCGGTATGGCCGGGGGCGTTGCGCTCGTAGCCGAACAAGGGCACTATCAAGCCGCCGTATTTGCGGTCGAGCTCGTGGTAGCCGAACATATTCTCCTGGGAGCTGATTTCCATACACGTATTTTACCACACTAACAGTCTAAACGCAATAAAAAAAGGAGACAATTTTATGAAAATTACATTCATAGGGGCGGGCAGCACCGTCTTTTGCAAGAACGTTTTGGGCGACTGCATCTTAACGCCGGAATTAGGCGAGTTTGAAATCGCGCTATACGACATCGACAAAAAACGTCTTGGCGAGTCGGCGGCGGTCGTTTCGGCAATCAACCGCAAGCATAGCGGCAAGGCGAAAGTTAACGCCTACGACGACGCGACAAAGGCGCTTAAAGGCGCGGACTTCGTTATAAACGCGATACAGGTCGGCGGCTACGAGCCTTGCACCGTGTCCGACTTCGAGATCCCCAAAAAGTACGGCCTGCGCCAAACGATCGCCGACACGCTCGGGATCGGCGGCATTTTCAGGGCGCTGCGCACTATCCCGGTTATGGACGGCTACGCGCGCGTTATCGAAAAGGTTTGCCCGAACGCGCTGTTTTTGAACTACACCAATCCTATGGCGATGTTAAGCGGCTATATGCAGCGTTACACCTCCGTAAAAACGGTGGGGCTTTGCCACAGCGTGCAGGCTTGCACGGGCCATTTGCTAAGCGAGCTTAAATTGGACGGCAAGTACGACAACGACGAAATCAGCTGGAAAATCGCGGGCATCAACCATATGGCGTGGCTTTTAGAGATTAAGGATAAGGACGGCAAGGATATATACCCCGTCGTCAAAAAGGCGGCGGAAGGCTTTGACGGCGACCGCGTGCGTATGGAAATGATGAGGCGGTTCGGCTATTACAATACCGAGTCGAGCGAGCATACCGCCGAATATCACGCGTGGTTTATAAAGAGCCGTTACCCCGAATTGATAGAAAGGTTCGCTATTCCGCTCGACGAATATCCGCGCCGCTGCGTCAATCAAATAGAGGGCTGGAAAAAGCTGCGCGAGGAGCTTTTGGCAAAGCCGGAGCTCGAACACACAAAAAGCGGCGAATACGGCTCGCGCATAATCGAAGCCGCCGTTACCGACAAGCCCTACCGCATTCACGGCAACGTGCTTAATACGGGGCTTATAACTAATTTGCCGTCTGCCGCCTGCGTCGAGGTTCCCGTAATGGTAGACCGCAACGGCTTTAACCCCTGCTACGTCGGCGACCTGCCCGAGCAGTGCGCCGCCCTCAACCGCACCAACATAAACGTGCAGTTGCTTACGATAAAGGCCGCCGTTACGCGCAAAAAAGAGGACGTTTACGCGGCGGCGTATCTTGACCCCCACACCGCCGCCGAGCTGTCGCTCGACGACATAAAATCTATGTGCGACGACCTGTTCGAGGCGCACAAGGGATGGTTACCCGAATACAAGTAGGGGCACAAACGGCGCTATCCGCAAAATGTGTAAGAAATCGCCTTGAAACACCCGCATAATGTGTAAGAAAACGCTTTGAAACACCCGCATAATGTGTATAACCGGATTCGATTTAGTTGCAAAATGTTAAGAATTTATCGGTTTTAAGGAGAACGGAATTATGCTTGACCTTACGCTTTTAGAAAAAGACGAGTATCCCGGGGTGCTGGCGCCGCGCGCGTACTACGTGCCGGAGGGGGCGAAAACGCCGCTTAACGGCGAGTGGGCTTTTAGGGCGTACGAAAGCGCCGCCGGAATCGGGGACGGCTTTTTGAGCGGCCGGCCGGATGGCAAAATAACGGTGCCGTCGTGCGTTCAGTATTACGGACACGACTATTTTCAATATACTAATGTAAAGTATCCGTTCCCCTACGATCCGCCGCGCGTGCCGACAAAAAATCCGGCGTTCCTTTACGTCAAGGATTTTACCGTCGCCGACGCGGCCAAAAAAACTTATATCGTGTTCGAGGGCGTCGATTCGTGTTTTTACCTATACGTTAACGGACAATTCGCGGGCTTTTCGCAGATTTCGCACAAGGTTACCGAGTTCGACATCAGCGGGCTTGTGAGGACGGGAGCGAACACGGTGTCCGTTTTGGCCGTCAAGTGGTGCAAGGGATCGTACTTCGAGGATCAGGACAAGTGGCGTTTTAGCGGTATTTTCCGCGACGTTTATTTGTTGAGCCGCCCGCAAAACCATATAACCGACTTCTTTATTAAGACGGCCGTAAGCGGCAAAACCGGGTCGCTCGAATTTTGCCACGGCGGCGGCGCGGACGCGCTGCTTGAATTTAACGGCGAAAAAAAGTCCGTAAAAGCGGGCGGGAGCGCCGTTTTTACGGTGAGCGGAGTCAAGGCTTGGAGCGCCGAGGAGCCGAATTTGTATCCCCTCAAAATTTCCGCCGCCGGCGAAACGGTCAACCAAACCGTCGGCTTCGCGAGCGTCAAAATCGAAAACGGCGTCTACAAAATTAACGGCGAGCCGGTCAAGCTCCTTGGGGTAAACCGCCACGATTTTCACCCGCAAAAGGGCGCGGCGGTTTCGGTCGCGGATATGGAAAACGATATTCGCATAATGAAGGCGCACAACATAAATTGCGTGCGCACGTCGCACTATCCGTCCGCGCCCGCGTTCTACGGGCTTTGCTCAAAATACGGCATCTACGTCGTTTGCGAGGCGGACGCGGAGTCGCACGGAACTGCCGATACCGACCGCGACTATACCGTCGACAGCCTTTGCGCTCTCGCCCGCGACGGCCGTTTTGCGGACGCGGTTATGCGGCGCGTAAGCTCTATGGTGATCGGGCTTAAAAACAACCCCTGCATAGCTATGTGGTCGCTCGGCAACGAGTCGGGCTTCGGGGCTAATTTCGAGGCCGCCGCAAAATGGATTAAGGGCTACGACGCATCGCGTCCCGTACACTACGAGGGCGCGTGGACTATTAACGGCACCGACGGATATTACGATAATTCGCTCGACGTCGCAAGCCGTATGTATCCGCCCGTCGAATGGATGCGCGGCGAATTTTTGTCCGACCCGCGCGAAAAGCGGCCGCTGTTTTTGTGCGAATACTCCCACGCTATGGGCAACGGCCCGGGCGATTTGTCGGATTACACCGACGCGTTTTATTCCTCCGAACGCTTTATCGGCGGCTGTATTTGGGAGTGGGCGGATCACGGCGTACTCTACAAAAGCGGGGGCTATCTTTACGGCTCGGACTTTCCCGGACACTATAACGACGGCAATTTTTGTATAGACGGGCTTGTGGGCCCCGCCCGCGAATTAAAACCGTCTATGCAAAACGTAAAACGCGCTTATCAGCCGCTGTTATTTGAATTAGTCGCGGCCGATACCGTCAAAATAACTAACCGCCGCTATTTTGTTCCGCACTCGGGAACGCTTAGCGCAACGATCAAGCATAGCGGCAAAACGGTCTGCACCCGCGAATTTCCGCTCGATATTCCGCCGCAAAAAAGCGTAGAGGTAAAGCTCGGCCCGCCCGCCCTTTCCGGCTTTACGGGCTTGTATTTAAGCTCCGGCGACGGTATGAACGCGGCGTCGTTCGTTCTTAGCGAGTCCGTTCCCGTAGCGGCCGTGCCGACGCAAAAGCCGTCGTTCGCGTCCGCGGCGGAAACTTTAAGCGCGTCCGTCGGCGGCGCGGAATTCGTGTTCGACAAATTTAACGCGTCCGTTATATCGGCGCGCATAAACGGCAAGGAAAGACTTAAAACGCCGTTTTTACTCAATATAATGCGCGCCCCCACCGACAACGACCGCAATATACGCAACGTATGGTCGCGGCAAATGACCGATAAAGCCGCCCCCGCCGTCTACGGGAGCCGCGCGGATAACAAGGCGGGAACGCTGACCTTCGACGGCATAATCGGCGCGGAATCCAAAACGCCGCACGTCCGCTTTAAGCTGGTTTATTCGTTCGTCAAAGACGGTCTTATCGCGTCGCTCGACTACACGGTAGCCGATTATGTAACGGCGATTCCCTGTGTCGGCTTTACGTTCGGCGTTGGCGACAGGCCCGATTTTGTGGAGTACTTAGGGTACGGCAAGCGCGAATGCTACGCCGACACATATCGGTTGTGCGACAAGGACGTATACCGCCTTACCGCCGACGATCTTTTTACCGACTATATCAAGCCGCAGGAAAACGGCTCGCGTTTCGGCGCGGAATATATGCGCTTTGCGGCTTTTGACGGCGGCTTTAACGTGTTCGCCGACAAGCCGTTTTCGTTCTCGGTTCAGCCGCATTCGCGGCAAACGCTTACGGCTACCGCGCATAATTTCGAGCTACCCGCCCCTGCGGACGGCTCATATATTCGGCTCGACGCGGCACAACGCGGCATAGGCTCGAACTCCTGCGGCCCGCAGCTGCCGCCGCGCTTTGAAATTCCCCGCCGCGGCTCCGTAACGTTTCGGTTGGAATTTAATTAATCAGGGGCGGATTCATATAACGCGCCGACGGCGAGTTTTGCCGCTTATTTGCCCCTTTTTGCGTTGTTTTTTCCCTTACGTAGCGTTGCTACGCCGCGTCAAAAACGCCTTAAAATGTAGGAGTTAAAAAACGGCAAAGAGGGGTGCGGTAGACGCGGCAAAAGTCCGCTATCAACACCGCTAGTTGTCCGCTTATTTTACGGTTGCATAATCGGTCAACGTCAAACTGAGCCGCGCCGCCTCGGCGGTTTGCGCAAGGTTGTAAGACGTTCTTTCTATGCGGTAAATAATTTTGTTTGTAACCGCGTTGTTTTTTGTAAACTTCGTATCCGGCTCCGTTATAAGCAGAACGGTGGGCGGGCCGGGCGTTTTCGAGTTTATGCTGAGCGAGGTTTTAAGGCACTTAACGGAATATTCGCCGTTTTCGGGCGTCGGCAGATACTCGGCGGCGAACTCCGGGAGCTTGACGGGAACAAGGTCGGTCTGAATCAAAACGGAAATCGGCGTATTTTTATAGCGCCCTTTTTTGTCGATCGTCGCGGCGATGTCGTAGGGGACGCTCGCGGTCAGGGTTACGTTGTCCGAACCGCCGCCCACACTGCCGCAACCCAAAAAGCCCGAGCTTTTTTCCGCGCCGGCGGGCTTGGTGCTCGTTAGGGCGCGAACCGCGTAAAACAACTGATCCGTGTCGAACGCCGTTTCGCCCGATTTTAGCGCAAACTCTTTTTTGCCCGAATACCCGCTTGACGGCTCGCCGTCCGCGTTTACCGTCCGTCCCGTTTCAACGACGGCCTTGTTCGCGGAATAATCCGCCGACGTACGGTACGACCTTTGGTCGGAATATTTAAGGACAACTCCGTCGGAATACTGCAAAGCGTCGTTTTTTCGCGGCGCGTAGGTCTGCGTTTTTTCGGAATACACGGGAGCGCAACCCTTCGTCATAAACCGAACCTTGCTAAAAACCGTGTCCGTAAGCCCCGCGTCCGCCCCGTTTGCCGGGTCGGGCGAATAAGTGAGCGAAAACTCGTAGGTCAAAAGTATTTGATCCTCGTTGTTCTCGTAGTATTCAAGCGTAAACGCCGCCTTACCCTCCGCCAAAACGCGTCCGTCGACGGTGTCCTTGCCGCTCGCGACGCGCTCGGTCAGCGTAACGTCGTAACCGCACCGCTCGTACAGCGCCGTGCCGCCGCCCCACGGCTTTGCCGAGTCGAACTCGTAAACGACGTTTTTATCGGTACAGCCGCCAAGCGCCGCAACGCCCAAAAGCACGGCGGCAATTAAAAAAATAATAGCGCGGAATTTTTTCATTGGTGGGCAATACAGGACTCGAACCTGTGACTTTCACCACGTCAAGATGACACTCTCCCAACTGAGTTAATTGCCCGCACCCCTATTTACCCCCTATTCTATCACTTTTTTTAACTTTTCACAAGCAAAATAGGGCGTATTTTAATATTTAATCTAATATTAATTTATAAAAAATCCGCCTTAATTTAGTTGACGGAAAAGGAAAAACGGTATATAATATAAATAGATATAAATATATCGATATATTTGTATCTAATTTGGGAACGAGCGGAGGTTTTAAGGGAGCGGTTGAAAAAGACGGAAAACAAAACCGGAGGCGGCTCGGGCGCGGGTGCGGATAAAAGAGTCGGTACGGTCGGCGCGGGCGTGGGTGCGGATAAAAGAGTCGGTACGGTCGGCGCGGGCGCGGAGGCGGATAAAAGAGTCGGTACGGTCGGCGCGGTCGGCGTAGGCGCGGCGGCGGAAAGGGACGCGGGCGGGGCGAGGGTATCGCTTGCGACTATGCAGAGGGCGCCGTCGTATTTGCGGTATCTAAAAGGTGCGGACGCGGCGAGCGGCTATGTTTCGTCGGTCGAGATAGCCGAATTTTTGGGCCTCAACGATATGGTCGTCAAAAAGGATTTGAACCTGATTTGTCCGCGAGGGGGCAAGCCGCGGATGGGGTTTGCCGTTGACAAGCTGACGGCGGCAATCGAGAGCTTTTTGGGCTACGACAACGCCACCGACGCGGTACTTGTGGGGGCGGGCCGCTTGGGCAGGACGCTGTTGTGCTACGAGGGTTTTGCCGGGTACGGGCTTAATATCGTCGCGGCGTTCGATTCGGCGTCGCCGCCTGCGGGGACGGAGGCGGGGGGCAAGCGCATATTCGGCGTAGATAAGCTCGACGGGCTTGTAAAGCGTATGCGGATACGCCTGGGGATTATCACCACCCCAAAGGACAGCGCCCAAAGCGTTTGCGACGGACTCGTCGCGGCGGGGGTAAAGGCGATATGGAATTTTGCGCCGACAAACCTAAAAGTCCCCGACGGCGTAGCGCTAAAAAACGAGGATATGGCGGCGTCGTTGGCGGTGCTGTCGGATATGTTAAAGCGAACGTCGGACGGCCGGTGAAAAATCCCGTGATAGCGGCAATTCCCCTCTGCGGAGGGGTGGCGGCGAATGCCGACGGGGTGGTTGATTGTCAGCCGCATATGCTTGAAAAAGGAAACCACCCCGCCGCTAACGCGGCACCCCTCCGCAGAGGGGAATTGTCACGAAGACATTGATTTGGGGAATACGAACATAGATGAAGAATAAAGGAAATGAGCGTAATATACAGCAATTTTTCAAAGAATAGCCTATTTTATGGCGGCATTTAGTCCAATCATCACAAAAATAACTATTTTATCATTCTGTTGTTTTTTCTTATTTCCTTTGTCTATCAATATGTTCATGATAATCCCTCCGCAGAGGGGAATTGCCGAATCGGCAAATATAGAATAAATTTTTTAAGGAGTAACATAAATGTCTAACCAAATCAAAGTAACAAACGAGGAAACGCTGCTGCAAAAGCTGGCGCAGGTGCGGGCGGCGCAAAGGGAGTACGCGGAATTCGGTCAGGAGCGCGTCGACAAAATCTTTTTTGCGGCGGCAATGGCGGCGAACAAGGCGCGGATACCGCTGGCGAAGGCGGCGGTCGCCGAAACGGGAATGGGCGTCGTCGAGGACAAGGTGATAAAGAATCACTACGCGTCCGAGTATATTTATAACCGCTATAAGGACGAAAAGACGTGCGGCGAAATCGAGCGCGACGCGGCGTTCGGCATAACCAAAATCGCGGAGCCGTTCGGGGTTATCGCGGCGGTTATTCCCACGACGAACCCGACATCGACGGCGATTTTTAAGTGTCTTTTGGCGCTAAAAACGCGCAACGGGCTGTTAATCAGTCCGCACCCGCGGGCAAAATGCTGCACGGCGGAGGCGGCTAGAATCGTTTTGGAGGCGGCCGTAAAGGCGGGCGCACCCGACGATATAATCGGCTGGATAGACGCCCCCAGCGTACAGCTTTCGACGCTCGTTATGAAGGAGGCGGATTTGATTTTGGCGACGGGCGGCCCCGGTATGGTTAAAAGCGCGTACGGCTCCGGTAAGCCCGCGATCGGCGTGGGGGCGGGCAACACGCCCGCGATAATCGATTCGGGCGCGGACATACGCACGGCGGTTTCGTCGATTCTGCTGTCGAAGACGTTCGACAACGGAATGATTTGCGCCTCGGAGCAGTCGGCGATCGTGCTCCGCGACGTATACGACGAATTCAAAAAAGAGATGCTCTATCGCGGCGCGTATATTTTGAACGCCGCCAACGCCGAAAAGCTGCGCAAAATCATATTGATAAACGGCGCGTTGAACGCCGCCGTAGTCGGTCAGCCCGCCGCCAAAATCGCCGCGCTCGCGGGGATAGACGTTCCGCCCGACGCGAAGATTTTAATCGGCGAGGTCGAGAACGTCGAGCCCGCCGAGGAATTCGCGCACGAAAAACTAAGTCCCGTACTCGCGCTCTATAAGGCCGCCGATTTTGACGACGCGCTCAAAAAAGCGTCGCGGCTTATCGCGGACGGGGGACTGGGGCATACGTCGGTTCTCTACGCCGACGAAGTTAAAGCGGGCGACAAAATCAAGCGGTGGTACGCCGCTATGCGCACGTGCCGTTGCCTACTAAATTCCCCCGCCTCGCAAGGGGCGCTCGGGGACGTGTACAACTTTAAGCTTACGCCCTCGCTGACGTTAGGGTGCGGCGCGGCGGGCGGCAATTCCGTCAGCGAAAACGTCGGCGCAAAGCACCTTATAAATATTAAAACCGTAGTCGAAAGGAGAGAAAATATGTTGTGGTTCCGCGCTCCCGAAAAGGTCTATTTTAAGAAAGGCTGTTTGGGCGTCGCCCTCACGGAGTTGAAGGACGTTTTGCACAAAAAGCGGGCGTTCATAGTTACCGACTCGTTTTTGTTCAACGGCGGCTTCACAAAGCCCGTTACCGACGTTTTAGAAAAAATCGGCATTGCACATACTACCTTCTTCAACGTCGCGCCCGACCCCACCCTCGCCTGCGCAAAAGAGGGCGCAAAAGCGATGACGGACTTTGGCCCGGACGTGGTTATCGCCGTGGGCGGCGGCTCGCCCTTAGACGCGGCAAAGATTATGCGCCTTCTGTACGAAAAGCCCGACACGGTTTTCGAGGACGTGGCGATGCGCTTTGCCGACATTCGCAAGCGTATAAGCCCTCTGCCTAAGCTGGGCGAAAAGGCTTACTTTATCGCCGTTCCCACGACGGCGGGAACGGGCAGCGAGGTTACGCCGTTCGCCGTCATCACCGACGAGAGTACGGGCGTAAAGTATCCGCTTGCCGACTACGAGCTGTTGCCGGATATGGCGATTGTCGACGCCGACCTTATGATGAACATTCCAAAGGGCCTTACCGCCGCGTCCGGCGTCGACGCGCTCACCCACGCGTTAGAGGCGCTCGCGTCCGTTATGGCGTCCGACTTTACCAACGGACTCGCCAACGAGGCCGTCAAGCTCCTGTTCGAATATCTGCCCGCCGCCTATCAAAAGGGCGCCGCCGACCCCCTCGCGCGCGAAAAAACCGCCCACGCCGCTTGTATGGCGGGTATGGCGTTCGGCAACGCGTTCTTGGGCGTCTGCCATTCTATGGCGCACAAGCTCGGCGCCTATCATCACCTGCCGCACGGCGTCGCCAACGCGCTTATGATCGGCGAAGTTATCCGCTTTAATTCGGCGGAGGCTCCCGCCAAAATGGGAATGTTTCCGCAGTACAAATACCCCGAGGCAAAAAGCCGTTACGCCGCCCTCGCCTCGCTTTTGAACCTTGGCGGCAAGACGGATTCCGACAAGGTCGATCGGCTTATCGGCGCGATCGACGCTCTTAAAAAAACGCTTAACCTGCCCGCGACGATAGCCGGCGCGGGAGTGGACGAGAACAAGTTTTTGGCGACGCTCGACAAAATGACGGAGGACGCCTTCGACGATCAATGCACGGGCGCAAATCCGCGTTACCCGCTCTTTGCCGAAATCAAGCAAATGTATCTTAACGCCTATTACGGCGCAAAAAACGGAGGGAACAAATAATGAAATTAGACGAGCTTTTGGCAAAACGAGCCGACAAAAACGTTTACCGCAGCGGAGACCTTTGCGTCAAGCTGTTCGACGCGGGCTACTCTAAGTCCGACGTTTTGAACGAGGCGCTAAATCAGGCGCGCGTCGAGGAAACGGGCCTGAATATCCCGAGGATCGAATCCGTCACCAAAATCGACGGCAAGTGGGCGATAGTGTCCGACTATATCGGCGGCAAAACCCTCGCCCGCCTGATGGACGAAAACCCCGCCGCCGAGGACGAATATTTGGAGCGTTTCGTATCGCTGCAAATCAAAATGCACGCAAAAAAATGTCCGCTCCTCACCAAGCTGCGCGACAAGATGAACCGCAAAATATCCGCGTCGGGACTCGACCCCACCGTCCGCTACGAGCTTCACCATATACTCGACGGAATGCCCAAGCACGACAAGCTCTGCCACGGCGACTTTAACCCCGGCAACATTATAGTCGGCGCCGACGGCGACTATATTATAGACTGGTCGCACGCCACCCAAGGCAACGCCGGCGCGGACGCCGCCCGCACTTACCTTCTGTTCGTCCTTGACGGCAAGACGGCTCTCGCCGACAAATACCTAAAACTCTTCTGCAAAAAAAGCGACACCGCTATGCAGTACGTTCAAAAATGGCTCCCCATAGTCGCCGCCAGTCAGCTCAACAAGCAAAAGCCCTCCGAGCGCGACTTCCTGTTAAAGTGGGCGACCGTCGTCGACTTCGAGTAGGCGTACGGCGCCGGGGCGGGCCGCCGCAAAAGCCGTCGCAAAAATAAAAAAATGCGTAAAAATAGCCGGCTCTAAAAAATGGTCCGTAAAAAAACTAGATGTTCCAGACAATAGATATTGAGTGTAGATATATAATTGGTGTTACAAGGGAATACCTAAAATAATGAAAATTCATGAATTGCTGTTTGCTTAGATTATTGGACAATTTTTCGCGTATGGTGATCCTATTTTGTGATTGAATGACGTATTGAAAGGATATTCGGCTGTAATGCCGAATATCCTTTCTTAATCTAAGCGGTATGATCCGCTTAAATTTTGTGGTCTTAAACATCACAAAGTGAGTTAGTTAATTGACAATATTATCGACGCTTTTTTTTAAAACAGGATATTTGTTCCGCTCGTGGAACACAAGCACGGACGGCTCCGACAAGGGAATATTCAAACCGGGTAGCGATCGTCAAATTGGGTTCGGAGCGTTTTGGGTTTTCGATAAAGCAAGGATTATCATACCATTTGCACCCGCTGTTGGAAGTGATAAAATCAGATATACAGTACCATAATGCAAAAGCCACCGGCTTCAAAAATACGTCGACGCACAAAAATAGAATGCGATCCGACAATCTCCTTGAAAACAGCGGCGTTAAAATTGCGAAACGGAACACAATTGTGATTATATTAAATAAAGTAAAAGTCAAGGACATTTCCGCATTTGTGAGTTGTATTGAACGGTAAAATAGACAAAATAAATTTATTCAGAGTTTTCATAAGTGTTGGGTGCGCTGCTTGCCCTGCGAGATATGCGTTTATTTGTGAAGACTATTTACAAATTGATCAAGTAGATTTTTTGATTCCGTCGGCAGCAAATCGCAGATAGCAATCATAGCGACTGCACCGTTCGAGAACGATCGGCTGAGAGCCGAGTTACAAGCGCGAAAAGGAGAATTTCATAATAAAAAAGATAAACACGAAAAAAGGGAAATAAGGGCGTTTTATGGCTTGTGTTTTATCTGATAAACTGTCATAATATAGAGTAGTTTGATAAACAGACGGTGCTTATTATTTTTAGCGAGTTGTTATTGAAATATGGCATATGCGGTCTCTTTATAAAATTGATTAAATATACTCGACATACAGAGATGACTTCATGGCGTAATATTGTTCATTTAATGCGGGGGGCTTACAAAAACGCATAGTTCCCGGCTATTAAATAGAGGAGCTTTTGTGAAGGACAAAAACCCGCCTTATTTTTGTTTTTTATCAAAAATTTCTTAATTTTAAAGAAAGAGGGTTTACAAGACCGTCCCTCTCATTCCTCACTTATAGAGGAACTTTTTTTTCGCAACAAAAAAACAATATGTTTGGATGACGTATGTTAGAAAAAAGAATGGTATTAAAGGCGGACAAAATAGAGCGCTTGACGGAGCGGCTAAGATTTAACCTCGCCAGCTTTGCGGATCTATTGGATCTCGACATTCGTGAAACGTGCGATCGACACGCTCAAACCGACGGCGGCGCTGTTCGGCGTTAGCGACGGCGGCAAAACGGACGGGAACGTAACGCTGAAAAACCCGAGCGAGGAGGTTAGAATAGAGGCGTACCTAAACGGGGAGCGGTTTACCTACGCGTTCGGGGATGAGCTTACAAAAGAAGGCGTCTACCGCTTTGTACTGACGGACAAGGCCGGGAACACTACGGAATACGCCTTTGAAATAGCGTACTCCGTAAACGCGGCGGGGCTTGCGGTTATATATATTTTAACCGGCTTAGTTATCTGCGGTATAGGGCTAATCGTTGTTATGCGAAAACGCAAAGCGTTCAAATCCAAGCCGAAAAAGACCGCCTAAACGCCCGGTTTTTAAGAACAAAAAAGTGATGCAGAAACGGTCAAAAAAGGGCAAAAAAGTAAAGCAAGATAAGGTGAGATGCAGAAGGGCGTTTTTTGCCCTTCTTTCCACCCCGAAATTACGCCAATCGGGATACCCGATTGCGTCCGCTAACGCGGGTACGGGATGAAGTTTTAAGAAATTCATACATTTAAGTTGACTTATTTAGTTAAAAAGAGTATACTATAAAATATGCTAAGGACATAATCTAAAAAGGAGGTTCGGCGTGGAAAACGAAATAAACAAACTTATAAAAAGATACGGCTACAACAGCCCCGTTTTCACCGAGGAAATTCTTGCGGCGTGGAACGGCTATTCGCGTCCGTGGATTTTTCGGCTACTCAAAGAAGCCGTTAAGAGCGGACTACTCAAAAAATATTCATACGGCGTCTACTATATTCCGTTGCCGGTAAGCCTCGGCGGAGCGTCGGCATTGTCGCCGCGTGCCGTTATGGAAAAGCGGTATATCCGTTTTAACGGCGCGGTGTACGGCTACTATTCCGGCTTGGCGTTATTGAACGGGCTGGGACTGTCCGCGAAAGCG
>JAISMM010000065.1 GCA_031276725.1 Clostridiales bacterium
CATTTTTATAACCTCCCGATAGTTACATTATACCACATTTTCAGTTTTTGTCAACGATTATTTATATCTTTACTCCCGATTTGAATGTTGCCGCTGTTTATGGGATTGTTAAGGCTGTTAGATACCCGTATCTTTGAGCCATCCTCGGCTTCAAGTCCCAGTAGGTAATCTGCCGATGCAAAATGCGTTATTACTTATACCCGAATTTGAAGGCAAGAACGACGAAGTATTGTTTGCTCATAATTCGTTTGCCGGGGACATGTATGGTTATTTGCGGCGACTTGGCTCCACAAAAGGAGCAACGGACGAAATGATAGATATTTATGAAACGTTGCTTATAGACAAAAATTATAATTTGAAAAAAATCGAATTTTATTGGAACGGATATTTTCAAAGCGAAATCGGCGGACGAATACGGCTGCCAAGCGGTTTTATTATAAGGTCCAACAGTAAGTTTGTCGATGAAAAACACAATAGATATATGACCGGTTTTACATTCGACGAATAAGAGACAATGCAAGAATTATTTTTATGATAAGCTAGCTTTGATATATATATTTACTGACAACTATCATATAATTACAAAAGAATATCAAGCAAAAAGGACGGGTGAACGTCCTTTTTGTGTGTGGTCGAGGTGACAAGATTTGAACTTGCGACCTCTTGGTCCCGAACCAAGCGCGCTACCAAGCTGCGCTACACCTCGAATAACGCCGTTTTGCGGCGGAGCGGAGGGGTGGGGGAAGTCCCGCCGCAACTAACCGCCCTATACGGCTAATATATTATATGACAAAAGAAGCGTTTTGTCAAACGAAAACGCGCGGAATAATTTTTACGGAATGATTTTTATCGGCGCTTTTTGCGCGGGTTTTTGAGGGCGGTTATCAGGGTCGCCAAAATTACGGCGGCGAATACAACATAATGACCGACGCCGCCGCCGAGGGTGGAGGAGCAGCCTATGTTGAGCGTGATTTCGCCGAACTGTATCTTTTTGTCGTCTGCGGGCGGGTCGTTCGATTCCGTATCGTCCGTATCGTCGGGCGCGTCCGGGTCGTCAGTATCGTTTGGGGTGTCCGAATCGTTCGGCGTTTCCGTATCGTCGGGCGCGTTCGTATCGTCCGGATCGGTAGGCAAAGTAGGATCGGATTCGGTCCCTTCGCCGGGATTATCGTCGGGGTTGTCGGGGTCGTTTGGTTGTTCGTCTGGCGGGTTCTCCGGTTGCTCGTCTGGCGGGTTCTCCGGTTGTTCGTCTGGCGGGTTCTCCGGTTCCTCGCCCGGCGGGTTGGTAGGTTCCTCGCCCGGCGGGTCGGTAGGCTGTTCGCCCGGGTTATCGCCGGGATTATCGGGGTCGGTAGGCTGTTCGCCCGGGTTATCGCCGGGATTAACGGGGTCGTTTGGTTGCTCGTCTGGCGGGTTCTCCGGTTGCTCGTCGCCGGGGTTGCCGGGTTCTTGTTCTTGGTAATCGAGAGGTACGAATTGGGCTTGAACCGAGGTGTTTTGTGAAACGCCGGCAAGGGTGTAGGTGAGGTCCGTATGGGGGATGAATTCGCCGTTTACGGTGAGGCCGCGCAGCTTGTAGCCGTCGGCGGGCAGCAATAAGTAGGCTTGCTCGCCGCCCTCGACGACGGAAACGCTTTGCGCGGGGTAAATATTGCCGCCGCCGCTTTCGGTCGTCGAGGCGGTAACGGTGTGCTTTGTAAGCGAGGAATTTTTCGGCTCGCATTCGATATGCATAACGGAGTCGGCTTGAAAATTTACAAGCAAACTGCTCATTCTACCCGTTTGCTTAACGCCGTCTATATAGTAGGCTTTGAATTTAAAATTTGCGTCGGTTGACAAAAGCGCCAAGGATTGATTGCCCGTAGCCGTGCTTATTATACCCGGGGACGTTATAGTCTGAGCTTTGTTTTCGTGCCCTATTCTCACGCCGCCGCCTTGCGTGGTGGTTACTATTACGCGAACGTTATCATCCGTTTTAGCTTTGAATTGCACGTTGAACGTATTATTTTCAAGCGTCAGATTGTCCACGGTATAGACGGTCGCCGAAGTTTCGGTCGTTACGCCGTTGAAGGTTACGGACTTTACCTCGTACCCGGACGCGGGCAGCAGGGTAAACGTCTGCGACGCGCCGTAGGCGAGCGTAAACGTGCCGTTAGGGGTTACGGAGCCGCCTACTCCCGCGCTCGCGGTCATAGTAACGGCGGGGGGAGCGGGGTCGTCGGGCGACGTTTCGGCGGTAAATACCGGAACGCGCGCAAGACCGTGGCCGAACGAAGGATCCTTGCCGTTTACTCCCAAATCTTGAACGTTGCCGAAAATAACCTCCTCGGTCGCCGACATAGAATAGCCGTCGGTTTTGGGGTCGGAGCGCAGCGCCGCCACGAGCGCCGCGACGTGCGGAGCCGCCATAGACGTGCCGTTATACGAGGCGTAAAGGCTCGAATCGGTAGCGGGCGGAACCGCGCTCCTTATGTTCGAGCCGGGCGCGGCGACGTCTACGACCGTGCCGTAATTCGAGAAAGTCGACCTTTGCTTTGTCGAGTCTATCGACGACACCGTTATGGCTTTTTCGACGGCGGCGGGCATATAGTCGTTCGCGTTCTTGTTGTCGTTCCCGGCGGCGACAACCGAAAATATCCCGGCGGAATAGGCGTTGTTTATGGGCGCGTTATAGCCCGTGTAAGTCGTCGCGCCGCCCAAGCTCATATTGATAGCGACGATATTCAGTTCGTTCTTTTTGGAGATTACATAATTTATGCCGTTTATAATGTCCAGCGACGAGCCATTGCCGTTCGCGCTCATAACCTTTATCGGCAGGATTTTGACGTTCGGCAGGGTCAGGTCGGCTATGATTCCCGCCACGTGCGTGCCGTGGCTGTGTTCGTCGTCGACGTCGTTAATTCCGTCGCCCTCGGTCGTAAAGTTCCTTCCGCCCTCGGCGATGCGTCCGCTAAACAGCGTGTGCGCGGAGTAAATTCCGGTGTCGAGAACGGCGACCGTAACGGTAGGCAGAGCGTTCACGCCCACGGCCGCGTTAATAGCGGTGTTAAAACCGTTAAAGCGCATCATATAGTCGGACGCGCCCCACGTGTTGTAGTTGTAGCTAACAGGCGACGCGGACGCCATCGGCGCGACGTCGACGGATTCGTCCGAACCGGAATCGTTGTCGGAATCGGCGTCGGCTACGTAAAATATTTCGTCGGGGAACACGTCGACCGTTTGCGACAGCCGTTCGTAAGCCGACCTCGCCGCGTCCTCGGTAGCGTACTGCAAAACGGTATAATCCTTGTAGCCGTCCGCTCGTTCAATAGCGCCGTAATCGTTTTCGACTTTGCCCGTCGCGATCAGCCTGCGCGTTTGGAACGGCCGCGTCATAATAAGCCCGCCGCCGTCGTTTTGAATGACCTCGTAGCCGAGCGCTTCGGCGACCTCGCTTGCGGGCAACAAAACCGAACGGCGGCCGTTAGCGGTAGTTCCGCGCGGAGCGACCGACAAATTCAACGCGCCGTCTTGCGTTTTTGCGTCGCGGCTGCCCGCCGTAAGCGTAACCGAGCGATCGTTCAAAGTAATTTCGACCGTATCGGAATCCGCGTAGTTTACGGCGCCGCCCGACAGCTCCGCGAACGTTTCGGCGTCCGTCATAGGGACTCCGTTATAATCGGTAAGCCCGTCGTCTAAAACAATCCCGCGCTTAAAGTCCGCGCCCCCGTCGTACCGGCGCGCAATCGCCGCCGTTTTTTGTGAAAACTCCAAAATCGCCGCCGTATCGGAGTCGCCCGTACCCGCGGACACGCCGAAACCGACGGACGCGACCGTCGACATTTGCGCCGCCAAAAGCACCAATATTAATAAAAAGTAGAATATTTTGCGCTTTTTCATACCCGTTTCCTTAGAAAACTCTTCACAAGTTTAGTCGCCTTAAAGCCGCGTCTTTTTTGCTACAAAAGGTAAACCTTCTTCCGGCGGCTTTTCGCGCCCCTTGCAAGCAAGGCGCTCATCTTTGCCGACTAAGAAATCGCCTTCTTTCTTTGCCGATAGCGACGCTACCGTCTGCAAAAACAAGTCAATTTCTATCCGAAAAATCCGCCGGCTTAAATCCGCCGCACTTGTTCGGAGTTTTCCTTAACGTATTCATATACGTTACAACACTATTATAGTACGCTTTTCACATATTGTCAAGCATATTTTGCCAAAAACTCTAAAAATTAATATTTATTTCACACATTTTTTACAAAAAAATCATCACTCCCAAATCCGCGTCAACATTTTTTTCCGCTGTTTTTCCGCTACGAAAATTTTACAAACGAAAACAATTCAAAAAATATTCCGGTGAATTTGCTTGACTATCGGCGGGGATTTTGGTATACTTGATTTCGAGTCGTCGGAGAAAGGCTTTTGTAAAGGCGTTTTGCCTGCCTTATCTTTACGTAGACATCTTTATGGAGGTGCAAAAAATGTACGCAGTGGTAGTTGCCGGAGGCAAGCAGTTCAAGGTCGAAAAGGACGACGTTATCGAGATTGAGAAGATTTCGGGCGCGGTCGGCGACAAGGTGGAGTTCCCGGTTTTAATGACGGTCGACGGCGATAAGGTCGCGGCGGGGCCGGCCGTTAAGGCAAAGGCGACGGCGGAGGTATTGGCTCACGACAGGGCCAAAAAAATCGTCGTATTCAAGTACAAGGCAAAAAAGAACGAGCGCAAAAAGCAGGGTCATCGCCAGCCGTTTACGCGCGTTAAGATCGTAAGTATCGGCTGATGACGCGGGTCAAGATTTTGCGTAAGGACGGGCGCATAACCGCGCTCACCGCCGACGGCCACACGGATTTCGGCGAGGAGGGCGAGGACGTCGTTTGCGCGGCGCTTTCGAGCGTTATACAGACGGCGGTTTTGGGACTCTTGAAGGTGGCGGCGATTCCGCTCGAATATAAGATACTCGACCAAAGCGGCTCGCTCGAATTCAAGGTTCCCGACAATCTGTCCGAGGGCGACCGCAAAGCCGCCGACATTATTCTGGAAACTATGCTGTGCGGCATAGCGGACTTACACGAGGGCTTTTCAAAGTACATTAAGTTAGAGGTATAATATTATGTTCATAAATATTCAATTATTCGCGCACAAAAAGGGAATGGGCAGCTCCAAGAACGGCCGCGATTCCAACGCACAGCGGCTGGGAGTCAAGCGTTCCGACGGTCAATTCGTTTTGGCGGGCAATATTTTGGTGCGTCAGCGCGGCACGGCCGTGCATCCGGGGCGCAACGTGGGCATCGGCAGCGACGACACCCTTTTCGCGCTTGTCGACGGCAACGTCAGGTTCGAGCGCAAGGCGGGCAAAAAGCAGGTCAGCGTTTATCCCGCCGTTTAGGGCGCGGGCGGGTTCTTTGGGCGGCATAGCCGAAATTATCGGCGCGGGCAGGCTTCGCGTCCCCGATACGGCGCAGTTCGACCCGTATGCGATTATGCACAGCGGGCAGGTCTTTCGTTATTTTCCGATCGAATCGGGATACCGCGTTATCGCGGGCAAGCACTTCGCCGACATTAAAAAGGACGGCTCCGCGGCGCTTATCGACTGCGACGACGCGGAGTATTTTTTTAACTACTTCGATTTTGCCGCGGACTATAACGCCGTCAAGCGCGGGCTTTACGAATACCGCGCGATCCGGCCCGCTATCGACGCGGGCGGCGGCATAAGAATTTTGCGCGCCGAATTTGCCGAAACGGTGATCTCGTTTATTATTTCGGCGAACAACAACATAAAACGCTTCACCAAAACGCTCAATCTTTTGGCGGCCCGCTACGGCGAAAAGCTCCCTTGCGGCGACTATTCCTTTCCTGCTTTAAGCCGCCTTGCCGCTCTTACCGAATTCGATTACGCGTCTCTCGGCTGCGGCTACCGCGCCGCGTATTTGGTAAAGGCGGTCGACAGACTTTTGAACCTCGACGAGGACGCCCTCGCCGCCCTCGATAACGACGCGCTTCGGCGCGAGCTCCTTAAAATAGAGGGCGTGGGGCCCAAGGTTTGCGCGTGCGTTATGCTGTTTTGCGGCCGCTTTCATCGCCTCGACACGGCGCCCGTCGACACGTGGATCGCAAAGGCGCTCGAATCGTTGCCCCAAGACGACGGGCGCGCGCTTACCGACCACGAGTACGCCGGAATCGCTCAGCAGTACGTTTTTTACTATTTGCAGCATCTACATATGAATCTGTGATTGCCGCCCGTAGCATTCGTTGTCGTCGTCGACAAAATTTGAATTGACATTCAATAAACAATCGGGTATAATATATATATGTTCTTAGATTTAGGACAAGCATTTACGGAGCTGTTCGCTCTTATGACGCTTCCCGCCCTGTTTTGCACGGGGCTGGGGCTTATGTTTGTCATAATCGAGTTTTTTCAAACTACGGGCAAGCTGAGCGCGGCGGGCGGTACGGTGCTTATAGCGGCGGGCATTGCCTTGCGTATGATCGCGGGGCCGTCGGCGGGCGCTCTTTTTTGGATGCTCTTTATTATAACCGTCGTTCTAACGCTCGCCCACACCGTGGTTTTAATAACGCAAAAGCGCGACTGGCTTTTGCATTCGCTCACGCTCGCGCTCTCGGGCGGGGACGTTCCCGGCGGCAAATCCGGCTACGCTTACCTCAAAAACTTAACGGGCGTCGCATCGACGGACATCGACCCCACGGGGCATATCACCGTAAACGACGTCAACTTTTTCGTCTTTTCGATCGACCCCATCAAAAAGGGCAGCCGCGTTTCCGTTTCGGCGGTTACCGACGAGCGGATTTATGTCGAACAGATTATAGAATAGTCGGGCGGATTAATGGAATAAAAGTCGGGAGTACGGTTTGTGAAATTTGAAATTGAAAAGTCCGAACAAATATTTTTTAGCGAAATCGCCGAGATTCTAAAAGTGGGGCGGGCGACCGCTTATCGCGCTGTGAATACCGCGATGATAAGCACGTATTGGAGTGTGGGCAAGCGGATTGTCGAGCGGGAGCAACAGGGCAGGGAACGCGCCGATTACGGCGAGCGCATTATAGCGAATCTGTCGCGCTACTTGGGCGAAGCGTTCGGCAAAGGTTTTTCGGTCGCGAATTTGCGCAATTTTAGACAGTTTTATTTAAGGTTTCCGGCGCTTGACGAATTCACTACACGCCGTGTAGCGGATTCGACGGCGCTGTTGCTTAGAGAAAACGCTACGCAGTGCGTAGCCAATTCAAATCGGCCCGCATTATCCAAAGATGCCGCTTGGCACGCGCCTAATTTGACCTGGACGCACATAAGGTTTATTATGCGTCTTGACGACGCCACGGAACGCGAATATTATCTTTCTGAGGCGGCGGAGCAAAATTGGAGCTCGCGCGAATTGGAACGGAATATCAAAAGCGGCTATTACAGACGGCTTATGTCCACGCAAAAGGGCATAAATTCGGTATCCCGAACGTCCGCGTCGGCGAGCCCCGCCGAATTTATCAAGGATCCGTACGTCCTGGAATTTTTGGACGTCGCCGAGGATTTGACCGGCAAGGAAACGCTTTTGGAATCCGCAATTATTCAAAATCTGCAAAAATTCCTATTAGAAATGGGCAAGGGCTTTTCGTTTGTAGGTCGGCAAATGCGAATCAGCACCGAAACCTCGCATTTTTACGTCGACCTTGTATTTTACAACTATATCCTAAAATGCTTTGTGGTCATCGACCTTAAAACGTCGAAGCTGACGCATCAAGACATCGGTCAAATGGATATGTATGTAAGAATGTTCGACGAGTTGAAACGCGCCGCCGACGACAATCCGACGCTGGGTATTTTGCTTTGCGCAGATAAGGATGAAACGATAGTCAAATATTCGGTGCTTAACGACAGCAAGCAGATTTTTGCGTCGAAGTACCAAACGGTATTGCCGACGGAGGAAGCTCTTGCCGAAATGCTCGAACGCGAAAATAAACGCCTTATCGAAAGCTCCGGACAGGTTTAAGCGGCTTTAAGGCGGCGAATTTTTTAGGTTAAATTGGCTTGTTCGGTGTTTTTCGGGGCGGGGGCGGCATAAATATAGAGGGGAGGCGGCGATATGAGTTTTTTTGCGGAGGTCGCGGCGGCGGTCGGACTCGACGCGGCGGCGATAGCGACGGGGTATCAGATAATCAACTACGGCGGCAAATACGTCTATGTCGAGGGGTTCAAAAGGCTTACGGGCATAGGCGAAAACGAGATTACGCTCGCGCTTAAAGACGGCGTTATCAAGGTAACGGGGCGGGATTTGTCCGTCCGCAGTATGGAGGCGGCGACGGTGATTATCGAGGGCGAGATACTCTCGACCGAGGCGGTTAAAAATGGAAATTAACGGAATGCTCTCGGCGGTTACGGGCTTTAACCGTGCGCGGCTTTTTAGCGGAATATTCGGCGGCGGGGTTAAAAATGGAAATTAACGGAATGCGCTTGGCGGTTACGGGTTTTAATCAGGCGCGGCTTTTTAGCGAGCTTGCCGCCGCCGGGGTGAGGCTTTCGCGCGTTTGCAAAAAATCGCCGTCCAAAGCCGAATTTACAATACGCAAAAAAGACGGTGCAAAAGCCTTTGCCATTTTAGAAAAAATGTGTTATAATTATTCGGTAACGGCGATTCGGGGCTTTTGCGCGTTGCCGCGTTTTTGCGCTTTACGATCGGGGCTTATAGCGGGGCTGGCGCTGTTTTCGTGTCTCTTTGCCCTCTCGCGCGGCCTTATATGGCGCGTATCCGTCGGCGGCAACGAAAAGGTCGATTCGCTCGTTATTCAAAGAGTCCTTGCCGAGCACGGCGCGGTGAGGGGCAAAAGCGCCAAAAACGTCGACGCCGACGGACTCCGGAACGCCCTCAATTCAATCGACGGCATTATCGAAAGCAGCGTCCGTTTGAGCGGCCCGGCCGTCAAAATCGAGGTCGTCGAGGCGGCCGATTACGTCCCGCCCGCAAAGCCCGAAACGCGCGGCGTGGTGAGTCTTTACGACGCGACGGTAACCCGCGTTGCGGCGCGGAGCGGCACGGCGGCGGTAAAGCGCGGCGGGCGGGTAAAGCGCGGCGACGTTTTGATAGGGGCTTACCGCTTCGACCAAAGCGGGAACAAGCTGCCATCCGCGGCGGCGGGCGAGGTTTACGGACGGACGGTTTTTCAAAAAACGGTTACGTTCGGCGCCGTCGAATACCAAAGCGTCAGAACGGGCAGAACGCTGACGGCGACCGCCTTCAAATTTTGGGGAACGGGCGCCGGCGTGAGCGCCGAACACGGCTTTTTGCGCTACGAAACCGAAACGACCGAATCGTACGCGTTCGACGGGCTGTTCGTTCCGCTAAAAGTCGTCCGCACCGTTTATTACGAAACGGAGCTGCGCGGAGTCGAAGTAGACCCCGACGAAAAGGCGGAACGGCTCGCGGCGGAGTTTGCCGCCGAGCTTGCCGTACTCGCGGGCGCGGCGCAAACCGAAACGACGAAGCTCTTAAAGCAAGCCGGCGACAATCTGTATAGCTTGACGGTGTTCGTCGAAGCCGAGATTTTGATAAGCGGCGGCGGATAGCGGCGTTGATTCGTGGCTAATAAGCGGACAAGCCTGCAAAAACAAGCCGATAAAAGATGTCGGGCGGCAAATAGGAGCGTTCGGATAAAACTAACGGAGGACTAAGTGGACTACAATCAAAGCATAACGGTTCGCGACGACATAATGCCGGGGCTGTTCGGCGCGTACGACGAAAACATTAAGCTCATCGACGAGCTTTTGGGCGTCAAGGTGGCGGCGAATCCCGACGGAATTACGCTGCGCGGCAAAAAAAGCGCGGTCGAAAAAGCGGGCGAGCTTATAAGGCGGCTTATCGACCTTCTTCGGGCGGGCTACGGCGTGGACGGCGCTAAGGTGCGCCAAAGCCTTGACCTTATCGACGGCGACGCGCCCGACGAAATTATGAATTTAAGCAAGGACACGGTAGCCCTTACGCCGCGCGGCAAGCAGATCAAGTGCCGCACCGTGGGTCAACGCGCCTACGTCGAGGCGATAAAGCGCAACACGGTGGTGTTCGGCGTGGGCCCCGCGGGAACGGGTAAGACGTATTTGGCGACGGCTTTGGCGGCGCAAAGCTTCAAAAAGGGCGAGTACGAACGCATAATAATAGCGCGGCCTGCCGTCGAGGCGGGCGAAAAGCTCGGGTTTTTGCCGGGCGATTTGCAGGAAAAAGTCGATCCGTACCTGCGCCCCCTCTACGACGCCCTGGGCGAAATGTTCGGGGTGGACGGCTATCAGCGGCTTATCGAGCGCGGAGTAATCGAGGTCGCCGCCTTGGGACTTTTGCGCGGCAGGACGCTCGCGAACGCGTTCATAATTTTGGACGAGGCGCAAAACACCACGGGCGAACAAATGAAAATGTTTTTGACGCGTTTAGGCGAGGGCGGCAAAATGGTCATAAACGGCGACGTTACGCAGGTGGATTTGCCCGACGGCAAAAGGAGCGGGCTCGCCGCCGCCGTAAGGATATTAAAGGACGTGGACGGCATAGGGATATGTTATCTTACCGAAAAGGACATTGTGCGGCACGAGCTTGTCCGCAAAATCGTATTGGCGTACGCGAAGGAGCAAGGCAATGGAGCATAGCTACAAAAGGATACGGATTTTTTACGGTCTGCTGTTTTTTGCGGCGTGTACGGCGGTAATCGCCGCCGCCGCCGTTTTAAGATTCGTCTTTATTACGGGCAGGGGACTCGGAGCGGCCGCGCTCGCGCCGCTCACCGTAGCGCCCGTTATGCTTATGGCGGCGCTCTGCGTCTATATGATCTACACGCGCAAGGAGCTTTTTGCCGCCTCGCGCCGATCTCTCTACGCTATAATCACCGCCGTAACGCTCTCGTACACGGCCAATATCTATTTGGCGCTCCCGAGTCCGCTCCTTATGCCCTCGTGTATGGCGGCGTTCGTCATAGCGCCGATCTCCAAGCGCCGCGACGCGTTCGTGGGCAATCTGTTCGCAAATCTTTTGGTGTTTTCGACGCTGATTGCCGAATATATTTACGGGGCGTCCGACTCTCTTTACGAATTCTTTATCGTGTTTTTGTTGGGGGTAACGTCCGGCACGGTGGCGTCCTATATTTTGAGCAGCGACGCCAAACGCGCCGGGCTTATAATAAAGGGGTTCATAATCAATACGTCGGTGTTCGCGCTGACGCTTATGCTGTGCCTGTTGCGCCGCTCCGACGCGGAATTGGCGGCGCTTACGGGCTTTGCGGCGGTGGGCGCGTATATCCCGGTCATATTCGCCCCGCCCCTGCAACCGCTCCTCGAAAAGATTTTTAACCTTGTAACCAACTCGCGGCTTATCGAGCTTACGGATCACAATTCGCCGCTCATAAAGCGGCTGCGGCTCGAAACCCCGGGTACGTTCAACCACAGTCTGGCGGTCGCGAATTTTGCCGAAATCTGCGCCTCGTCGATCGGCGAAAATCCGTATTTGGCGCGCGCGTGCGCGTACTACCACGACGTGGGCAAGCTGGTCAATCCGTCCTATTTTAAGGAAAATCAGTCCGACCTAAACCCCCACGACGAGCTTTTGCCCGAGGTTTCCGCCGAAATAATCCGCTCGCACACCACCGAGGGACTCGCGCTTTGCCGCCGTTACAGAATCCCCAAAACGGTCGCCGACGTTACGGTTCAGCACCACGGCACGCTCCTTATACCCGTCTTTTACAACAAGGCGTGCAAGCTGACCGACGGCGAGGTCGATAAGACCGAATACAGCTACCGCGGCGTTACGCCCGTAACCAAAATCGCCGCCATAATTATGCTGTGCGACGCGGGCGAGGCCGCCATACGCGCGATCCCCGAGCCCGACGGCGAAAAGGTCGACCGCGTTCTGACCGCGCTTATCCGCGACAGAATCGAGGCGCGGCAGTTCGACAACTGCGACATATCCCTGCGCGACCTCGACACCGTAAAGCGCGCCATAATAAGCGCCTACGGCGGACTTTTTCACAAGCGAATGGAGTATCCCGACACAAAAAGCGCGTATCCCGCGCAAAAAGACAGATGATTAAGGTTGTTACCGAAGCCGAAAATCCGATTTTTTCGCGCGTGGCGGCGGCGGCTTTTGCGCGGCTTAACCTTGCCGGCGACCCGTCCGTCGAGGTCGTTATCGCCTCGGAGGACGAAATCCGCGCCCTCAACGCCGGCGCGCGCGGAACCGACGCGGTTACGGACGTGTTGAGCTTTCCTATGACGGACGGGGCGGGGCCGTTCACAAAAGCCGCGTATCCGTTCGATTACGACGGCGAATCGGATTCGGTCAATATCGGCTCCGTCGTAATTTGCGATTCCCGCGCCGCCGCCCAAGCCGCCCTCTACGGACACTCGGTCGAGCGCGAAACGGGCTATTTGTTTTTGCACGGACTGTTGCACCTGTTAGGCTACGACCACGCCGATCAAGCCGCCAAAAAACGTATGCGGACGGCGGAGGATGCCGTTTTAGCCGACGCGGGACTTTTGCGCCCGGACGCGGCGGACGAAAAACTTTTATTAACAAAGGAGGACAAGCCGTGAAATCGGGTTTTATCGCGCTTACGGGCAAGCCGAACGCGGGCAAAAGCAGCCTTATGAACGCGCTCATAGGCGAAAAAATCGCGGCGGTTTCGCCCCGGGCGCAGACCACGCGCGACCGCGTTATCGGCGTCTACACCGAGGGCGATTCGCAAATGGCGCTTGTGGACACGCCCGGCATTCACAAGCAAAGCACGCGCTTGGGCGACTATATGAACCGCGAGCTAAACGCCGCCGCCGTGAACGCGGACGCCGTGGTCATAGTAATCGACGCGGCAAAGCCCCTGCGGAGCGACGATTTTTCGCTTATAACGCGCCGTTTAGAGCAAAAACTGCCCGTCTATATAGCCCTCAACAAGACCGACCTTGTGCGGTACGAAAAAATTTACCCTATGCTGTCGGAGCTGTCAGTCTTTACAAACCGGGAGGGCGGCCGGCCCGCCGTCAAGGAAATTATCCCCACGTCCTGCCGCACCGGGAACAACATAGACGTTCTGCGAAAATACCTGTTGTCAGAGCTTAAAGACGGCGAATTTTTCTTCCCGCCCGACGAGGCCACCGACAGGCCGGTAAGGTTTTTGGCGGCGGAAATCATACGCGAAAAGGCGCTTATATTCTTGCGCGACGAGGTTCCTCACGGTATCGCCGTCGCGGTTTCGGATATGAAGGAGGACGGCGCGCTCGCCGTTATCGACGCCGACATCGTTTGCGAAAAAGCCTCGCACAAGGCGATTATAATCGGCGCGGGCGGCGAACGGCTAAAAACGATCGGCGAAAGCGCGCGGCTTGCGATCGAACGGCTTATCGGCAAAAAAGTCTTTTTGAAGCTGTTCGTCAAAACCCGTCCGAATTGGCGCGATAACAGGAACGTAATGAGCGATATGGGCTATGATTAAGTTTGTATATTTTTGCACACGCTAAAAATATAAATTTTAGGGAGGTAAAAAACAATGTACGACGACTTTTACAAGGGCGTTAGCCATATTCCCGACGACCCTTACGCGCTGGCGTGGGGCTTGTTCGAGCGGACGGGGTATCCCGGCTATTATATGCTGCTGAGTGAATTGCGGGATAGCGACGATAGCGGCATATAGGGGCGTCGATAGCGGCCTTGGGAGTTCCGGTTTGCCTCAATCGAGTACGTCAACGTACGCTCATTCGGCAAAGCGGAGCCCGTTGCGCCGCGTCCGCCGCCTTTACAAATTTGTCGGACGGCCGCTAAAAAATTCCCCTCCGGGGAGGGGTGGCGCCGTAGGTGCCGGGGTGGTTGCTTGTTCGACCGTTGCCCGTATTAATGCCCCTCTTTGCCGCCTTTACAAATTTGTCGGCCGGCCGCTAAAAAATTCCCCTCCGGGGAGGGGTGGCGCCGTAGGTGCCGGGGTGGTTGCTTGTCCGACCGTTGCCCGTATTAATGCCCCTCTTTGCGGCTTAATAAAAAGGAGAGAGATACTTGAAACAAGAAAATTACACCGCAATACTTATACAAGCCTCGGACTACCGCGAATACGATAAGCTCGTCCGTCTTTTCACGGCGGAGGGGAGCGTGGTGCGGGCGGTTATGAAGGGCGTCAAAAGACCGTCGGCAAAGCTGAAATTCGGCGCTCAGCCGTTCGCGCTGTGCGAATACGGAGTGGTAAGCAAAAACGGCTACAACACGGTGATAAGCTGTTCGCCGATCGAGGACTTGTTCGCGTTAACGTCCGACTACGGCCGCTACGAATGCGCGTCCATAATGTGCGAGGCGGCGGAGGCGGCCGCGGGCGAGGGGGCGTATCCGTCGCTGTTCGTGTTCCTCCTGCGCTCGTTAAAGGAGCTTCTTTACGGCAAAACGGAGCCGCAAGCCGTTACAAAATCGTTTTTAGAGGAGCTTATGTTCGCCGACGGCTACACGCCCGAAACGCCGCTCGCGGGCGGACTGAAAAACGCCGTGCGCCTGTTTGAGGAAAGCTATTCGCACCGCCTTAAATCGGCGGGCCGCATATAAATTCAAAGGAAACTCCCGGGGGAAACTCCGGACAAGTTTAGGCAACTTTAAGGCGCGTCTTTTTTGCCGTAAATTTTCTTCTTTTTTTGCCGATAGCGGTGCTATTGCCTGCAAAAACAAGTCAATTTCCGTCTAAAAAAT
>JAISMM010000003.1 GCA_031276725.1 Clostridiales bacterium
ACGGTAACGATTTATCCGGATTTTGTTCGATGGTTAAAATATAAGTGCAAAAGCGACTGCTTGTTTATGCCCGACTGCATTACCGTTCAAACGGCGGCAAAAAAAGCTATTTGGGCGGCATATCGCCGAAAGGTTTCCGTTTATCGCAAAACGAAAGCCGTTTTTTGCGGGATTGCCGCCGTCGGATTCCTAGCCGTGTTGTCGTGCGCTTATATGAATAATATGGATACGCCGACCGCAAAAAGGGTGCTTACCGTCGCGGGAATTATATTGTTCTGTGTCGGGGTTTTTGGCGCGGCTATGGTTACGGCGCCGAAAATTAAGACCGTTGTCGATAAGTATTACCAAAATAAAACAAAAAGTATGCCGCCCGAATCGACGGATACCGAAACAAAAAGAATACCTATCGATTTTTCGGACGAACGTTACGCCGAAAAAATCGAGGAGCTTAAAAGATATACGGAAGAGTTCTTGCAAAATGTTAAATATCCCGCCGGCTTTGAGGAATTTTTGAACGAAGTCCGCAAAGAGAACGATCCCGAGCTTTCCATAAAATATATCGTCAAGGACAGGGGGTCGAACGGCAAATATTTTAAGGTGTGGGAATTTTTTGCGCCCGGGCAAATTAAGGAAATAACCGTCGATTTAATAGTTAATACTAACGACTACTACACTCAATTTAGGGATATTCTTTTTTTTGCGGGCGACGAATCCGGGCACGGGAATTTCTTTTTGGACTACGGAAAGAACCGCGACGAGCCGTCCGTAGAATTTTTGGACGACGAAATCGACGAAGTCGAACGCGTCGCCGAAACGTTTGCCGAATTTAAGAGCAAGGTGCTAACCGAAAAAGAAATGAGCGCAAGGGGAATCGAAACGTAAGCGCCGATATGCAAAGTAACGAATTCAACAACTTAAAGGCGTTTATAAGCGCGTCCGCTTTCTACTGCGCGTGGACGCCGCTCGCATGCCTTTTTCTGCTGTTTTGGAGCGATGCGGACGTTGCCGCGCTGACGGTTACCGCGGCGGTCTTTTTTGCCGTCGCGTGTTGTATAGTTTTTGTACGGTACTTCTATTTTTCAAGGCTCGCGAATTATTACTCCAAAAAGCGGTTTTTGACGGAAGCGTCATTAAACGCCGCCGTTCTCACACTGTCGCTTGTGTGGCACATAACCGTGCGGAGCAATATTATGGGGGACGCGGTCGTCCGGATTTTTCAGGACTACGCCGCGCCGTTTTTATTAGCCGCCGTATACGGCGTATTGGCGGTCGCCATTTTGTCCACAAAAAAGGCGGTCTATTTTGTCGGCGTCGAAAAGCAAAAAAACAGCCCCGACGCAAAGCGCAAGGTGCAACCGTATCTTGCCGAATACGCGTCGCCCGTCGAGCGGGCGCGGTATTACAACAAGGGAATTTTGCTCGAACTTTACCCGACAATATTTTTGTTGTCGCTGTGCGGCAGGACTCTTTTCGGAATCATACCCGCGTCCGCTTACGCGGTTTACTATTCGATAGCCAATTTTAAGAGGATATTCAACACCGATTATTCCAAAAGAAAAAAGATTATTTTGTATTGCGTCGATACGGCGGCGGTGTTCGCCGCGCTGATTTTTTCGCTGTTCGTTTCGGACGGCTCCGTTTTTACCGTGCAGTTCAAGCTCGCCCGCGGCGAAAGCGCCTCGTTCTATTCAAATTTTATTTTGTTATACGCCGCTCTGCTTTTTACCGTTCCGGCCGTCGTGCTAAGGCGCGTACTAAAAAAGCGTTTCGCCGTCCTAACCGCCGCCGCTCCGATAACAGCCGCGCCCGCGCCGGAAAACTCCGGACAAGTTTAGACGGCTTTAAGACATCCCGTTTATTCGGAGTTTTCCCCGCCCGCCCGAAAAACCTTGACCCGTCGCGCCCGCGCCGCGCGCAAAGCCTCGACTGCTCCGCTCCGCCCGCAAAGCCTTGACCCGCACAGTCCGAAAAGCTTTGCCCGCCGTGCCCGCGCCGCGCGCAAAGCCTTGACCGCTCCGCTCCGCTTGTTCGGAGTCTTCCGATTTTAGCGATTTTAGACAAAAAGCCGCAAAAAAAGCGCAATTTATAAAAAAAAGGCATATTATAGCTTGACACGGACGATAATTAATGTTATTATATAGTTCCCACGCCCCAAAAACCGCCGGGATAGCCCCGATAACGCGGAGTAGAGCAGTCGGTAGCTCGTTGGGCTCATAACCCAAAGGTCGTAGGTTCGAGTCCTACCTCCGCAACCAAACATAAAAAACCGCTATATATAGCGGTTTTTTGCTTGACAACGATTACACTAATACCGTGAAAAATGAAAAGTTTGTGAAAACGCAAAAAAAGAGTTCACAAATTCAAAAAAATGTGTTAAAATAGTAGCGTAAAATTAACGTCGGAGGGAATTGTCTTATGTTTGCCAGAATCGCTCTTACCGTTATCGTCACGATTTTGCTCGCCGTCCTGTTTTGGTTTTGGGCGCTGTATTTGGCGTACAGAATGATTAGGGACAAAAAGAACTACTCGACCGTGCTGTACGAGAGTATCGTGGGTATTTACGGGTTCATTTGGGACGGCGCGACGCCCATGCGCAATAACACGAACAAACAGCGGCGTTGACGGCGGCCTTGGGCGCCGTGTTTTGCCTGCCGCGCGATAAATTTACAGCCGCGCCAGCGTGGCTTTTAGGCGGGCGAGCGTTTCGGTTTTGCCGAACAGCTCGGTCAACTCTGTCGCGCCGCCGGGGGTAACGGCCGCGCCGGAGAGCGCAATGCGGAATATCCACAAAACGTGTCCCTTTTTGACGTTCAGCGATTCGGAAAGGGCGGCGAGCGCGTCGGAAAGAGTTTCGTAATTATTTTCGACGCGGGCTATAAGCGCGGGCAAAAGCGCCTTTGCCGCCGCGGAATCGGTTTTGTGCTTTTCGTTATTAAAAAGCGAAAGGTCAAAATCTTTGAAGGCGGCGATAAACGCGGTAAGGGCGGCTATGTCGCAAAGCACCTCGGCGCGCGGTTGCAAAAGCCTTGACAAAACTTCGAGGTTAAGACCTTTAAGGTAGTCGAGCTTGGCGTAAAACGGTAGCGCAAGCGCGTGAAATTTTTCGGGCGGCAGCTCCTTGACGTAGAGCGAATTGAGCCAGCGCATTTTGTTTTCGTCAAAAATCGACGCCGATTTTGATACGCCGTCGAGCGAAAATCTTTCTTGCATTTCGCTAAGCGACAGCTTTTCGCGGTTGTCCTTCGGACTCCACCCCAGCAGCGCGATATAGTTTACGATGGCATCCGACAGATAGCCCTTCGCTATAAAATCCTCGTAGCTCGCGTCGCCGTCGCGCTTAGATAGCTTGCGGTTCGCGTCCTTCATTATGGGTTGCAGGTGAATATAATTCGGGCGCGGCCAGCCCATAGCATCGTAAATAAGGTTGTATTTGGGCGTACTCGACAGATACTCCACGCCGCGAATGACGTAGTTTATGCCCATCAAATAGTCGTCGACGACGTTCGCGAAGTTATAGGTCGGCATACCGTCGGACTTGATAAGCACGTTGTCCTCCAATTCCTTATTGTCGACCTTAATTTCGCCGAATACAAGGTCGGTGTACGAGCTTACCCCGGTAAGGGGAATATTTTGGCGGATCACGTGCGGCTCGCCCGACTCGACCCGCCGCCGCGCCTCCGCCGGATCGATTTTAAGGCACCGCTTATCGTACTTTGCCGCGCCGTTTTTATGAAGCTCGCTTAGGTGCTCCTTTGTGCAAAAGCAGTAGTACGCCCCGCCCCGTTCGATAAGCCGACGCGCGTATTCGGCGTAAATCTCTTTGCGTTGCGACTGCACGTAAGGCCCGAAACCGCCGCCCGCGTCCGGCCCCTCGTCGTAATTAAGCCCCGCCGATTTAAGCGTGCGGTAAATAATCTCGTTGGCGCCCTCGACCTTGCGTTCTAAGTCCGTGTCCTCTATGCGCAAAATAAATTTGCCGCCGTTCTTTTTGGCAAAAAGATAGGCGTACAGCGCGGTGCGCAAGCCGCCGATATGCAAATATCCCGTCGGGGACGGCGCGAATCTTGTTCGTATCATACAAAAGCTCCTTGACATATTTCGCTAAAAGTTGTATATATTATACGTTAAAGATATTATTCTTGGCAAGCGATTTTACCCGTTCTTAAAATCGATTCGATTATTTTTAATTCGCACGGAGGTGATAATTTTGCCGAACGGAATATTAGAGGACTTGAAGGAGCTTTTGCAAATCGAAAGCGTCAAGGGCGAGCCGGAGCCAGACGCGCCGTACGGCAAGGGCCCCAAGGCGGCGCTCGACTGGTTTTTGAAAAAGGCCGCCGCTTACGGGCTAAAAACCGGCTCGCTTGACAACCGGTGCGGTTGGGCGGAAACGGGCGCGGGCAAGGGGCTTGCGGGCGTTTTGTGCCACCTCGACGTTGTGCCGGCGGGCGGCGGTTGGAGCTATAACCCTTACGGCCTCACTCTCGACGGCGGCGTTCTTTACGGGCGCGGAGTCGTCGACGACAAGGGCTCGACGGTCGCGGCGTTGCACGCGCTTAAACGCCTGCATGACGGCGGTATAAATCCCGGCCGCCGCGTGCGGCTGATAGTCGGCTGCGACGAGGAGAACGGCTCGTCGTGTATGGCGCACTACGCCGCAAACGGCGAGCGCCCCGATTTTTCGATAGTGCCGGACGCCGACTTCCCCGTCATCAACAGCGAAAAGGGCATACTGCATTTGCGGCTCGACATAAACGCCGACGAGGCGTTTACCGACTCGGTCGCGGCGGTAAAAGCGGGCGGCGCGATTAACGTTGTCCCCGACCTTTGCGAGGCGCGAATCCCCAAAAGCTCCCCTGCCGCCGACGAATTAAAACGGCTTTTCGACGACGAGCCGCGCCTTATAAAAACCGTAGCGTCGTTAGGATACGGACGCGGCGACTTTACGCTGTCGGAATTCGAGGACGGCTTTACCCTGCAAACGCGCGGAACGGCCGGCCACGCTATGGCGCCCGAAAAAGCCGACAACGCTGTTCACAAGCTGTTCGGCCTGCTTTGCCGCCTCGACGCCCTCGCCGCATCGCCGTCGGCGCAGGCGGTCAACTCGATGTTTTGCGAGCCGCTCGGCCCCGAAAGGCTCGGGATCGCCGCCGCCGACAAAAAATCCGGCGCGCTCACTATGAGCTTAGATCGAATTGAATACAAAAAACCGATTCTTTCGCTGTGGCTTGATTTAAGACTTCCGCTGTGTATAGACAAAAATACGGTCGTCAATAACATAGGCGCCCGCCTGCCGCGCGATTCCGCGCTCGAAATCTTACACTTTTCGCCGAATCTTTACGTCGACGAAAAAAGCCCGCTTATAACCGCGCTCCTAAACGTCTACGAAAAGGCGACCGGTCAAAAAGGCTACACCGTCCAAAGCGGCGGCGGCACCTACGCGCGCGCGCTCCCCAACGCGGTGGCGTTCGGCCCGACCTTTCCCGGCGCCGTAACCGACATTCACAACGCCGACGAGCATATCGGTCTTGCCGAGTTTAATATGCTGAGCGAGATTTATTATACGGCAATCATAGCGATAGCGAAACTATAATTATTACTAAAAACTATGTTGAAAACTCCGAATAAGTGCGGCAGTTTTAAGCCGCGCCTTAAAGCCGACTAAACTTGTTTAGAGTTTTCCGATACAAAACGCCGCCCGCTTTGTTCCGAACACCGTTTTTTGCAACTCCGCAAACTTCGAATCGTCTATACTCGCCGCCCCGACTCCACTTAGTTATTCGCTCCCGGCCTATGCAAAATATCTGTCTCAACTTTTAACTTGTGTTATACTATACTCATTGCCCAAAGCTGTTCCAAAATTGTAAACGGCCGCAAGTACAATCACCGTCAATTTCTACTTTGAAGTCTAAGAGTAGTGCGCTTTTCGATAGGCGTGAGACTATGAATATCTTTACAAAATACGCTGCGAGGGTTTGAGCGTAGTACGATCTTGGATGAGGTGAGAGACTTGCTTTTTTCAAATTTTAGTAATATTGCGTTTGAGAGGCGGCTTCGAATTAACGGTGTTCATCAGGGGGATACGATCGCTTCGCGAGCGGTGATTTATACGTACTTGATGGTGCAGGTCTTTTTTTTGCGCCGTGAGGAGGGTTTGACGCAAGTGTGATTGTAATTATTTATAGTATTATAGTCATAAAGGAGGCGATGTAAATGAAAATGTCAAATAATGCTGTCGCTAAAACCGAATATATAAATGCGTATGCCGAACAATTCCGAGAGAATAGCAAGCAAAACCGCAAGCTGAAACGGCTGTATTTTATCTTGGTTTTTATATTGATTTTCGGTTTGTTCGGTGCAATGGTTTTTTCGACCGATAAAATATCAATAGTAACCTTGACAGCGATAATTGTTCTGTTGGACACTATACCGAATCATATATTCACGCGAAAAGATGACGGAGAGTATCTAGCTTATATTTTTGGCAAAATGATCCGAAATAAAAAAGGACGAGTTGCATCCGTTGATAAGATTGTCGAAAAAAACTCCGTCAAAAGCAACATAGATAACAATTGCGATTTAGGTTAGCCCTCGATTGTTATATTATGATTGTCTATTGATGCGCTCCGAATGACTTGTGTTATATTGTATTTATTCCAAAATTACAATGCCTCGTAAGCGTAATCACGTTCAATTTCAATCCTGTTGATTTGAAAGTAGTGCGGTTTTGGATAGATCTAACACATATGTTACAATTGTAATAAGGTTTACCTTAGTATGTCTGAGAGTAGTGTGATTTTGGATAAGTGTGGAACTATGTTTTGAAAGCATATGGCGGAATTATTGGGCGCGGCTGTGAAATCCGGGTGTGTGGATAGGGTGAAAGGGCTTGTTAATTCGGCATGGTTGCTCGAACGGACGGAGTGGGCTCGATTTGCGGCGAGAGGACGGCCGAATGCGCGATGTGTAAAACCGGGGAATTTGCAGAAGAATTTTAATAAATTAAATCGGGAGTTATAATGGATAAGATTACAAGCGATATAGAAAACGGCCAGACGGCGCTGGGGATAGAACTGGGGTCGACGCGGATAAAGGCGGCGCTTACGGACGGGAGCGGAAAAACGCTTGCGACCGGCGTTTATTCGTGGGAGAACAGGTACGACGGCGGCTTT
>JAISMM010000020.1 GCA_031276725.1 Clostridiales bacterium
GCAAGGATTTGCGGCGCGTGTTCGTGTTCGGCCACGGCGAGTACGACGCCGAAACTCTGCACCTTGAATATATGCGCGACCTCGAAAAAGACCCCCTCACCGAACCGCCCAAAAATAACTATCTCAACGGCGAGGTCGGAGTTTTGCCGCCCGTGCTTTGGCGCGCGCACGAGTCGCTCCTCTTCTCGAATTGTCTCAACTATTGCGTGTATCAAAATACGCCCTACGACCTTGAAAACATTCGGTAAAGCGGCAAGTCCGCCTATTGACACCGGCTTGGGCTCGGCGGTGCGCCTCAATCGAGTACGTCGATGTACGCTCGTTCGGCAAACCCCGCCGCCTGTTGCCCGCGTCTAGCATATCCCTCTTTGCCCGATTGGCAAGCGGCAAAATTCCCCTCCGGGGAGGGGTGGCGCCGTAAGCGCCGGGGTGGTTGCCGGCTGCCGCGCTCGGGGAGTTGCCGGCTGCCGCGCTCGGGGAGTTGCCCGCGTCTAGCATATCCCTCTTTGCCCGATTGGCAAACGGCAAAAAATTCTTTTCAGGGATTCGTCTTTTGTCCGCCCTATAAAATTAAGCAAAAAAGGAGTTTATTATGTACGATACGATTTTACTGACAGCCTTATGCGTCGCGGCGCTCGCGCTCGCGGGTCTGTTTATTTTGGCGGCGCGGACGCTTTACCTTTGCAATCAAAAAAGCGCGGCCGTCGAGGGCAAGTTTTTGTTCGACTCAAAAAAGCTCGTTTGGCGCGTTACAAACACGTCGCGGCGCGAAATTACGATAGTCGAAATCGGTTTGCGCGCCGGCCCCTACGCGGTATATTACCGGCCGCTTCAATCGGCGGAGGACGGACTTAACGTTATCCCCAACACCTTGCGGCGCGGTCAAATAGCCTCGTACCGCAAGGAAATCGACCGCTTTTTGTTCCGTCAAAGCGAGATCGAAATGCTTCAAGTCGAAAATCCCTACGTCGCGTTTTACGTCAAGGACGCCGAGGGACGCGCTTACGGCGTCAAAACCGACGTAAAATTCACGCGCTATCTTGCCGAAGCGAACAAATAAGCGTTCGCAACCGGGTTTTTTATGAAAAAAATTATACCGTTAAACGACAATTGGCTTTTTCGCCCTTATTTTGACCCCGCCGCGCCCGCGGCCGGCGGCGAAACCGTTTCGCTCCCTCACGGAGCGGAGCTTTTGCCGCGCTCGTATCCGTCGGCGGCGGGCGGCGTTACAAGCTACACGCGCTTGTTGGAGCTTCCCGAAACGTGCGCGGGCAGCCGCATAATCCTGCGGTTCGAGGGCGTGCTGTCCTACGCCGAGGTCTACGCGAACGATATTTTCGTTACGTCGCACAAGGGCGAAACGCCGTTCGAGGCCGACGTTACCGCGCCCGTCAAGTACGGCTTTCAAAACAAAATCGTCGTCAAGGTCGATTCGTCGCCGCGTCCCGACGTTCCGTTTTCGGGCTTCGCCGGCGGCGGCATACACAGGCCGGTTAGCCTGCGGCTCGAAACCGGCGAGGTTATCAAGGACGTTTTTGTGCGCACCGCGCCCGACGGATCCGGCGGCGACCGCCTTAAAATCGACGTCGAATTGGGCGACTTTTACCCCGACGCCGTGATCGCGGGGCGCATACTCGACGCGGACGGAACCGTCGCGGGCGTGTTGCCCGAAAAAGCCGTTTTGCGCCCCACGGGCATATTGGAGGGGCGCGTAGAGGGCGCGAATCGCTGGTCGCCCGGTTCTCCCGCGCTGTATACGGCGCATATCACGCTGTCGCGCGGCGGCGCGGTGTTGGACGAGGCGCGCGTAAAATTCGGGTTTAGGACGTTCGAATGGAAGCGCTCGGGGCTGTACCTTAACGGCCGCCGCCTTAAACTTATCGGGCTTAACCGCATAGATTCCTACCCGGTCGCGGGCCGCGCGATGCCCGCCTCGCTGCAAATTGCGGACGCGGAAATTTTGCGCAAAATCTTGGGCTGTAACGCCGTCAGAGTCCACGGAACTCCCGCCCGCGAATTTATAGAGGCGTGCGACGCGCTCGGGCTTATAGTGATTACGGACTTATCGGGCGGCGGCGTTTTGGGCGGGCCGCAGTGGCGCGACGCGCTTTGCGCCAACATAACCGAGCTTATAAGGCGCGACCGCAACAGTCCGTCGGTGGCGGCGTGGGGAACCCGCGTAAACGGCTCGCGCGACTTCGACGAGCTGTATTTTAAGACGAATAAGGCGGCGGCGGACGCCGATCCCACGCGGTGTACGGTGGGGGCGCGTTCGTTTATGGGCAGCCGTATGTACGAGGATATTTTCGGCTACAACGACTACGCAAAGGCGGGCAAGCTTTCGCGTCCGTCCAAAACGGGCAAGCTGTTTGTTCCGTACCTCGTTACCGAGCATACCGGGCGGCTTTTGCCCGTCAAGCCCTTCGACAACGCCGCTTTAAGGTTGGAGCAGGCGCTCGCGCATTTGGGCGTTATCGACAAGATGCTCGGCAGCCGCAAAATCGCGGGCGCGTTCGGCGCGGCGTTTTGCGACTACGCGGGCGACGCGGGCGGCGACGGCAATTGTTACTACGGAGTTTTAGACGCCGGGCGTATGCCCAAAACGGCGGCTTACGCGTACGCGAGCCAGTCGGACGCCCGCCCCGTTTTGGAGCTAGGCTCGGATTTTTCGCCGGACGAGTATCCCGGCAGGCTGTATATTTTTACTAACTGCGACCTTGTAAGAGTAACGCGCGGCGGCCGGGCGGTCGGCGATTTTTACCCCGACAGGCGCCGCTACAAGCATTTGCCGCATCCGCCCGTCGTCATAAAATCGTTCGCGGGAATTATCGACGGCGACGAAAAATTGAACGCGGTATCGGAGCGGATTTTCCGCTATATCCTCGGGCGCGTTCAAAGGCGGACGTATTTGGGGCTGTCGCGGTTCGACAAGTTTTTATGCGCCGTCCTGCGCCGCGCCGCAAAGCTCGACCGCGACGGCTTCGACGCGCTTATCGAAAAATATTCGGCGGCGCCGCAAAAAAGCGAGCGGCTTAAATTCGAGGGCATCAAGAACGGCGAGGTCGTCGCCGAAGCCTATGCGGGCGGCGGCGGCGCGGGCGATATAGCGATTACGCCGCAAAGCGTAAGGCTTACCGCGCGCGGAACGTACGACGCCGCAAGGGTCGAAATCGAGTCGCGCGACGCCTGCCGCCGGACGCGTTGTTACGACTTTTCGCCCGTGTCGCTGTCGGCGGACGGCGCCGCCGAAATACTCGGCCCGACCGAATTTTCGCTTACGGCGGGGCGCGGCGCGTTCTACGTAAGGTCGGTCGCGGAGGGCAAGGGGACGGTAAAAATCAGGTGCGGCTCAACGGAAAAAATTTTAGAAACGGAGGTTATTTATGAAACAGTGGGAAGGCTTTAAGGGAACGGAGTGGCGCGACAATATCGACGTTCGCGGCTTTATACGGGATAACTACGCGCCGTATACGGGCGGCGCGGAGTTTTTGGCGCCGCCGACGGCGCGCACGCAAAAACTCTCGAACCGCTACGACGCGCTTTTGGCGGAGGAGCGCAAAAAGGGCGGCGTTTTAGACGTCGACACCGAGCGCGTTTCGTCGCTTCTTTCGTATCCTCCGGGGTATCTCGACAAGGATAACGAGATTATAGTGGGCTTGCAGACGGCCGCCCCCCTATGCCGGGGCGTGAATCCGTTCGGCGGCATAAGAATGGCGCGCAACGCCTGCGAGGCTTACGGCTACAAGCTGAGCGACGCCATCGAAACGCGGTTCGAGTACAAGACGACGCACAACGACGGCGTTTTCCGCGTCTACACCGACGAAATGTTAAAGCTGCGCAAGTACGGCGTAACGACGTCGCTCCCCGACGCGTACGGGCGCGGCCGCATAATAGGCGACTACCGCCGCGTGGCGCTCTACGGCGTCGACAGGCTTATCGCCGACAAAAAAAAGGACTTTGCCGAACTCGGCAAAAACTATATGAGCGACGACAATATCCGCCTAAGAGAGGACGTTTTCCGTCAGGTCGGCTTTTTAGACAAGCTGCGCCAAATGGCGCTTATGTACGGCGTCGATATTTCCGGGCCCGCCTCGAACACGTTAGAGGCGGTTCAATGGACGTACTTCGCGTATTTGGGCGCCATAAAGGAGCAAAACGGCGCGGCGATGAGTCTTGGGCGCACGTCGACCTTTTTTGACGTATACGCCGAACGCGACCTTAAAAACAAGGTCTTTACCGAAAGCGAAATTCAAGAGATTATCGACCAATTCGTGCTAAAACTGCGAATGGGCCGACAGCTGCGCACGCCCGAATACAACGAGCTTTTCGCGGGCGACCCCACGTGGGTAACCGAGTCCGTGGGCGGCGTCGGCACGGACGGACGCCCACTCGTCACCAAAACGTCGTACCGCTTTTTACACACGCTCTTTAACCTCGGAACGAGTCCCGAGCCGAACCTCACCGTGCTTTGGAGCAAGGCCTTGCCCAAGGAGTGGAAAAAGTACTGCGCGTCCGTTTCGATGCGCACGAGCGCCGTTCAGTACGAAAACGACGACCTTATGCGCCCCCGTTACGGCGACGACTACGGCATAGCGTGTTGCGTGTCGGCTATGACTATCGGCAAGCAGATGCAATTTTTCGGCGCGAGGTGCAATATCGCAAAGCTGTTGTTAATCGCCCTCAACGGCGGCCGCGACGAGCTTACGGGCGTGCAGATAGGCCCCGCCGCGCCCCCTATGACGGAGGGCCCGCTCGACTACGGCAAGGTTAAGGAACGCTATTTTAAGTATATCGATTGGCTTAGCGAAACCTACGTCAACACCATGAATATTATCCACTATATGCACGACAAGTACGCCTACGAAAAACTGCAAATGGCGCTTCACGATACGTTCGTCGAGCGGCTTATGGCGTTCGGGGCGGCGGGGATTTCGGTCGCCGCCGACAGTTTAAGCGCGATTAAGTACGCCCGCGTAACGCCCGTCGCGGACGAAACGGGGCTTATAGTCGACTACAAAACCGAGGGCGACTTTCCCAAGTTCGGCAACGACGACGACCGCGTCGACAAAATCGCCGAGGAGCTTACCGAGTATTTTTCGGCGGCGTTAAAGCGCACGCCCTGTTACCGGGGCGCCGTTCACACGCTCAGCCTTTTGACCATAACGTCCAACGTCGTCTACGGCAAAAAGACGGGCGCGACTCCCTGCGGCCGCAAGTCCGGCGCGCCGTTCGCCCCGGGCGCGAATCCGCTCCATAACCGCGAAACCAAGGGCGCGCTCGCCTCGCTCAACTCCGTCGCCAAAATCCGTTACGACTGCTGCCGCGACGGCATATCCAACACGTTCTCGGTGGTTCCGGTAACGCTCGGCAAGGACGATAACGTAATCGCCGACAACCTCGTCGCCATTTTAGACGGCTACTTCGCAAACGGCGGCCACCACCTTAATATGAACGTCTATAATAAGGAAAAGCTTCTCGACGCGCACAAGGACCCCGAAAAGTACCCCAACCTTACCATACGCGTTTCGGGCTACGCCGTGCGCTTTGGCATACTTTCGACAAAGCACCGCGAGGAGGTTCTGTCGCGCACCTTCTTCGACAGGCTTTAAGCCGCCGCAAGGAGCGGGGGAGGAACGGGCTTGAGTGCGACAAGTAACACGGCCGGGCGCGGCGCCGGTTTGCGGCCGGGCGGCGTAAAAGTGCGGGTGCATTCCATCGAAACGCTCGGCGCGCTCGACGGGCCGGGCATCCGCACCGTGGTGTTTTTTAAGGGCTGTCCTATGCGGTGCGCCTACTGCCACAACGCCGACGCTTTAAGCGCGGATGGCGGAACGCTTATGAGCGCCGCCGAAATCGCCGCGTTCGCCGTCCGCTACAAAAGCTACTACGGTCAAACGGGCGGCGTTACGCTCTCGGGCGGCGAGCCGCTTATGCAGGCGGACGCCGCGCTCGCCCTAACGGAGGCGTTAAAGGCGGAGGGGATTCACACCGCGCTCGACACAAGCGGCTGTATATTCGCTCCCGCCGTCCTCGACGCGGCGGACTTGGTGATTTTAGACGTCAAGCACACCGATCCGCAAAGGTTTTTCGACCTTACGGAATACCCCGCCGACGGAACGTTCAAGACGCTCGAATATCTTAAAGGGAGCGGCAAGCGTTTTTGGGTAAGGCAGGTTATAGTAAACGGCTTTACCGACGGCGGCGAACAGATTAAAACGCTTATAAAAGCGGCGGCGGGCGCCGAAAAAACCGAGCTTTTGCCGTTCCACAATATGGGCGCTCACAAGTGGGCGGCGGCGGGGCTTACCTGCCGCCTAAGCGCGGACGCGGTTCCGTCGGCGCAAACTATGGCAAGACTGAACGGACTTTTACGGACAAAACAGGACAAACTTTTACAAAGGAAAAAATAGGAGGACACGATATTGAACAAGCAAGAGATTATGCGGATATTGCCGCACCGGGGCGGTATGCTGCTTATGGACGAGGTTACGCTCGACGAGGACGGCGCGGCGGTCGCCACCTACAAGGTGCGCGGCGACGAGTTCTTTTTCGACGGGCATTTTCCCGGCAATCCGGTTATGCCGGGCGTTATCCTGTGCGAAATTATGGCGCAAACGTGCTGTATTTTGTTGGAGGGGCAAAAGGGCGTTCCTATGTACACGGGGCTAAATAAAGTCAAATTCAAAAATCCCGTGCGCCCGGGCGACGTTCTAAAATCGACCGCCCGCATAACAAAGCGCAAAAGAATATTCTATTTTGCCGAGGGGCGCATAACGGCGAACGGCAGCTTGTGCTTTTCGGGCGAGTTTTCTTTCGCCGTGCTGCCCGAACAAAAAAAGGAGGATAACGACGATGCCGAATAACGCCGCGCGCTTTATAGCGGCCTACAACAAAATAGACAAGGCGCTGCGCAACCTTAACAACTTCAAGGCGAATATGACCTTTACGGACGTAGTGCGCAAAAGCGCGGCCGGCTCGTTCGCCGTGCGCAAATACGAGGACGAGCTTTTGGACTATTCGCGGCTAAGGAACGCGATAGTACATAACGCCAACGACAAAATCGTTATAGCCGAGCCGCACGCCGACATAACGGAGCATATCGAGCGCATAGCCGGGCTTCTTTGCGCGCCGCCGCCCGCCGTCAAATACGCCCGCCGCGCCGTTACCGTAAGCGCGGATAAGCCCCTTGCGGACGTTATAAAGCTTATGGCGGCAAGCGGATATTCAAACGTTCCCGTCCTTAACGATCACGGCGTTATCGGCGTAATCAACAACAAGCTGATTGTCGAAACGCTCGCAAGGCTGCTCGGCGGCCGCCCCGACGGAGCTTTGGAACAGTCGCTTTATTCCCTTAACGCCGCCTCCGCCCTGACCGCTTATTCGGAGCATTATATTTTGGCGGATCGCCGCTTAACGGTCGATAAAGCCCTGTGCGCGTTCGCCGACCGCCCTAAATTGCAAATAATCGTCATAACCGCAAGCGGCTCGCCCGACTCCGGCGTCGAGGGCATATTGACCACGGGCGATATTATGGCGCTTAACAGAATAATGGAAAATTATTAAAGGCGTGCCGCCTTAAAGCCGCGCTTTTTGCCGCGTTCTTAAAGCCGCCCCGCTTGTCCGGAGTTTTCGTTTCCGCCGCGTTCCCGCTTTCGGCACAACATTAAAAATCGCTTATAAAATTAGACTTAGATTAGAAATGCGTTATAATACCCTCTTTGGCGTTGACTATCGCGCGGTTTAGGTATAGAATATAGGTGGACGGCGAAAAACGGCGCGGCCCGTATTTTTGTGTAGGGAGCATTTTAAGGATAATAGTATGGCAAAAAAAGTAAACAAAAAAACCGTCATAAAAAGCGGCGGCATAAAAAAGAAAAAGCGCGGCTGTTTAGGCTGTTTTATTACCGCGCTGATAGTTTTTGTCGCGGTGCTGGGCGCGGGCGGCGGCGTAGGCTGGTACTTCGGCGACAAGTGGACTAAGGCGAACCTCGATATGAGCCTGGGGGACTGCCCCGGCGTCGCTTGGGACATTACGCACTCCAACGAAAAAAAGCTGGTTACAAACGGCTTTTCCGACGCGGACAAGGTTAAGTTCGAAACCGGGCTAAAAAATCAGCTGTTCTTAAAGCAAAGCGCCGAATTAAACGCCGACGCGCTTTTGGGTGCGGCGGGAGCGCCGACCGGAACGGCCGCCAAAAACGCGCTTTTGAATTCCGTTCTCTCGGCGGGCGGCGGCGCGCCCCAAACCGACGTTATGACGTCGTTCCTCTCGTCGCTGATAACGCCCGAAAATTTGGATAAGGATAAGCTCGCCGCGTACGACCAAAGCAAGCACGGCGAATATATTTTGAGCTTTAACGGCAAGGAGCTCGCCGGCTTTTTGAACACTCTGGCCGCAAGCGGAATCGAAATGTACAATTCGCTCGACGGCTCCAACGGGGTAAAGACCGCCTTCGAAGAGTACGGCGTTCAAGACATATCGTCGCTCGCCCGCTTCGATCAGGTCAAAATTTACGGCACGCCCGCCGAGCCGCATATAAGTATGACGCTTTCGGTCGACGTGCGCAAGTACGCCGCCGAACAACTAAAACGCGCGACGGGCTGGAATTTGGGGTGGGCGCTCAATATGATTTTGCCCAAGCGTCTGTTTTTTACCGCCGACCTTAACCTTGGCGAAACCGCGCAAATAAAGCTCTATGTCAATAATACCGACGAGGCAAAAATGCAGCGCCTCTACAAGCTCGTGCGCGGCGCAATGTCGCTGGGCGGCTCGCCGCTCGACGTCGAAGGCATTGTTAACGACGCCGCGGCGCCGTTCATTCAGCCCGCCGCCGACGTTATACGCACGTACTTCGACACAAGCTCCGTCGCCGACGGCACGTTAAAGGTCGACCTGCTCGAAATGGCTATCGAGCTTTCGGGCATAAACGACGGCAAGGAGGAAACTCCCGAGCTTATCTTAACGTCGTCCGACGTAATCTATATGTTAAAGGACGTCGTTACGTCGAGTTTCGACAACGCGATCGACACCAAGCACACGTGGAAGGATAATTATTACGAAAACGGCACCGAAACAATAGTCTACAAAAAGACGGACGTAGCCGGCGGCGACGTGCTTGTAAACTATGAGGAGCTCGTTATGGACGAGCTTGCCGACAAGTACCTTATTAAGCGCACGGACGAAAACGGCGATCCCCGCACGTTCGCCGACCTTATGCGGTTGTTTTCTATGGCGGGCGGCGACAATACCGGCGACCTTTTAAGCTGGGTCGATCCCGACCGTATGGGCGAGCTTTCGCAAAGGGACAAAAGCGGGCTCAAAGTAACGCTTAACGACCAAATGCTCGGCGCCGTATTCAATTCGCAGCTTAATTCCGTCGCGGGCGAGGGCGCGCAGTTCGCGGATATGAATCCGCAGGTCTACCAAATTCACGTATCGTCGGTTACCGAAAACGGCGTAACGCGCAAGTTTATGGAGGCGGGAATTTCAATGAGCGTGGCGGGCGCGCTCGGCTCTATGGGCGGAATGTCGGGCGTCGCAAGCGGCATTTTGGGCGAAAATATTATGGTCAGGTTCAAAATGGAGGTAACCACGGGCGTTCCCGAGGGCTACGTATACGCGCCGTCGTCTATGCGCCTTAACGATCTTGACGACGCCGCTATGAACCGCCTTATGACCACGTTCAAAAAGCTGGGAGTCGGTTTTTCGCGGGACGGTATGATCGGCTCGATCGAGCGGCCTATGCGCGACGCGCTCGTCAATATGGGAAAGCAGATGCCGGGACTCGCGATAGAGGAGTCCAAAATTCTTATGGCGGACTTGTTCGACATAACCGCCGATAAAATGCTTACTCACGAGGTAACCGATTCCGACACGGGCGAGGTAACGACCGAGCCTATTACGTTCATAGTCGCCGAGAACGAAATTGACGACCCGCGCCACGCGGCGGATTGGCTTACGGGCGCAAGCGCCGACATAACGGGCGCGGAGCTTCAAAGAGTCCTCAAAAAGCTCTACGGCGCGTCGTACGACTCCCCGGTATTGCCCGATTCGCATATCGAATTTTTGCGCGACGTGCGTAAAAACTACTTCCTTAAAAACATAATCTTGCCGGGCGAGGCGGGCTACGTCGTCCCGGGCGGGGAGGGCTACGCCGAAGACGGCGGCAAAGTTCACGTCGCAAACTATAACGGGCTTACAAACTATTTCAGCATCGACGCGCTCGACGCGGATAAGGTCGATAAGGACAAAATGATGCATACGCCCGAATCGAACCAAAACCTGCGCCCCTTCGTAAACGAAAGCGAGCTAGGCGGCTTGATTCTCGGTATGATGAAGGAAAAGCAAGAGGACGACTTTTTCAACTTTACCGACCTTATCGGGTTCGATATTCAAGTCGGGCAGGATTACGAAAGAATCGTGCTTACCGTGCGCGTCGCCACGGCGGCTATGTTTGAAAACGGGCAACAAGGCGACTTTGAACGGTTTATAAATATCGATTACTTCTATTCCGAAATAACTATCGACCTTTCGGACACCCTCGAAACGGGCACCGATGACGCGCGTTACGCAAGCGACTACACCGTAAGCGGTATGGACAAAAACGAGCTTGCGATTTTCCTCGCCGTGGTCGCAAAATTCAATACGGGCGCTCAGCAAATCGGGCTTGCCGCCCGCGCTACGGACTTGGGCAAATTTATGTACAAGCAGATTAATGACTTCGCCGAGTCTATGGGCGACAGCTTCGAGTTTACCGACGACGGTCTTTATATCGCCTCGCTGTTCGACCTAATCGCCAACGCCCAAACCCCGCCGCAGGGTCAGACTAAGCCGGACGGCGAAACCGTCAAGGCGGCGTTGCAAGGGCTGTATGATAACGAATACACCGTTAACGAAACGCCTATGCCGGCGTCGGCGTATAACTATGCCGGGGCGTTATTCGGCGACAATCCTATCGACGCCGCGTATACGATTTCCGGCACGACAATCGCCGACTATCAGCTCGGCGGCATAGTCGAGGCGGGCGTAAATAGCGGCGACGGCATAAGCCTTTCGGAACTTAATATTTACACCGTCGGCCGCTCCGCGCCGTCGGACTACGCCGCGAGCGGGAATTTTGCGGTTACGGATTACGCCGATAATAAAAACTATATCGAACTCGTGTTTAGCATAACTAATTGGAACGCGATTGCCGCGTCCGACAATAAATACAGCGGCTTTATTCCATCTGCCGTTTACATTACGTTGCTGCTCGAAAAAGATCAGAGCGGCTACTCGCGCGCAAAGGTCGGAACGGACGACTTTATACGTATCAACAATCTGTCAAAACCGGCGCAGGACGTACTCGTCAATATCGCGAACGTGAATATGACCGATATCGATACGCAAATTGACGGCTATGTTACGTTTATTACGCAAACGTCGCCGCTATTCCAAGGGTCGCACACATTCGGAACGGCTACCCGCACCATAAACGGCGGTTCGGCGTTCACGGTAGGCACGTTTAATATATCGGCCTAATTAGCGGCAAGTGTATATCAAATCGCTCGAAATCGCCGACTACCGCAACTACGCCCGCGCGCGGGTCGATTTTTGCGAGGGGCTTAACGTCCTTTTGGGCGGCAACGCGCAGGGCAAAACCAATCTGTTAGAGGCGGTTTGCCTTTCGTCGGTCGGCCGCAGTCCGCGAACGCCGCGCGATAAGGAGCTTATCAATTGGCGGGCGTCGCGCGCCAAGGTCAAAATCGAGGTGCAAAAACGCGCGGGGAGCGAAACCGTCGAGCTTATTATCGACAGAACGCAAAACAAAAGCGTACTCGTTAACGGTATGCCCATAAGCCGTATGGGCGAACTTATGGGCGTGCTTTCAAGCGTCTTCTTTTTGCCGGACGAAATTAAAATCGTCGGCGGCGGCCCGGGCGAGCGCCGCGCCTTTATGGATATCGCGCTGTGCCAAATGTCGCGCTCCTACTTTTATTTGTTGCAACGCTACAACAAAACGCTTTCGCAGCGCAACCGCCTGTTAAAGTCGGGCGGATTCACGGCCGACGCGCTCGACGTGTGGGACGCGCAGCTTGTGGATTCGGGCGCCAAAATCATAAAAACGCGCAAGGGCTACCTCGAACGGCTGGGGGGCTACGCCGCAAAGAACCACGAATTTTTGACAGGCGGCGCCGAAACGCTCGATTTAACCTACGAGGGCGTGGGCGGCGCGGAGCTTTCCGAAATCGCGGAGGCGTTCGCCGCCGACCTAAAACGCGGGCGCGAACGCGATATCGCGCTCGGCTACACGCACCCCGGGCCGCAAAAGGACGACGTTTGCATCAAAATCGGTCAAACGGACGCCCGCAGCTACGGCTCGCAGGGGCAAAAGCGCACGGCGGCGCTCGCCGTAAAGCTGGCGGAGCTCGACCTTAACGCCGCCGAAAAGGACGATATGCCCGTTCTGTTGTTAGACGACGTTCTAAGCGAACTCGACGTGCCGCGCCGCCAAAAGCTCCTTCAACGCACGGCGGGCGTGCAAACCGTCCTCACCTGCACCCACATAGACGACAGCTTTAAGGATTTGTCGGGCTACAAAATTTTTTCCGTTTCCGGCGGCAGAGTGGAATAAAACCGCCGCAAAAAAATTTTTCTCAAAAAAATCAAAATTTTTTCAAAAAACTACGCGCCGACGCTTGACATTTTTCGCGATAGTGATATACTACATACATAGTGATTTACGCGCTATTTACAAGGTTTGTCCGGAACGCTCCGGGTTGATAAAATATGCCCGTCAAGGCGCCGGAAACGCGCGGTTTTTGACGGAAAATCTTTCCCGACCCGCTTGCTTTTTATAAAAGCTCCCCAAAGTCGCGGAGCTTTCAAGGATAAGGATTATGAATTTTATCAGCGGAACATATCCGTATTTCCGTAAGTATACACTCGGTTGGATCACGGCGCAGCTTTTAGGCTGGATATCGGTAATTTGTTTCACGCTCTTGCCGCAGATACCGCAGCTCGTCGTCGACAGAGTTTTGAATCCGGCGCTGGGCAACCCCGCGGCGGTGGACGATAAAAACGTTTTTTCGGGCTTTTTGGCGCGTTATAGCGCGGACGATTACGGCTCGATGCTCTTGACGCTCTGTTCGATAATGGGCGTGCTTATACTCACGCGTTACTTGTGCCACTACGTGCGTTGGAATCTTGAACACACGATAGGCGTGTACGGCGAAAAGCGTTTGCGCACGGCGGTCTACGCCAAAATGCTCGACCAAAACTCTATGGTTATGAGCCGCTACACAAACGGCGATCTTATGAGCATTTGCAATTCCGACCCCAACGCCATCAAGGATTTTTACACGCACACGTTGCAGTTCGGCATAGAACAAACGTTCGCCTTGGCGATAGCCATATATTTTCTTGCCCGCATCAATCCCTATCTTTTGATTTTGCCGATCGTTCTAAGCGCGGTTATGGGCGTCGCTATGGTCTTTTATTCGCGCGCGCTAAGGCGTTGCTACAACAATATCCGCGAGGCGTCCGTCAACCTTAACTCCTGCGTGCAGGAGAATATCAACGGCGTGCGCATAGTGCGCAGCTACGCCGCCGAGGATATCGAGGTCAAAAAATTCGACGTCCGCAACAAGGCGTACAAGGATAATTTTATAGCGCAGGCGCGTGTTTTGGCGCGTTACGGCATACTTTTCGGCGCGATAAGTCAGGCGATTATGCTCGGCTCGACCGTCATAGGGGCGGTGCTCGCCATGAACGGGCAAATGACGGTCGGTCAATTTATTACGTTCGGCACCTACGTCTACGCCGTCGGCTTCCCCATAAGGCTTATGGTGGATCTTGCCGGCGCCGCGCAAAACACCGCCGTGTGCGCCCACCGCGTCTTAACGTTCCTAAACACGTCCAACATTATAGCCGACCCCCCTAAGCCCGGCGAGATTCCCGCAAAGCCGGATCTGTCTTTGCGCAACGTGTCGATCGCCATCGACGAGGACGGCGTTCTAAAAAACGTCTCGGTCGAAATTCCCTACGGCAAAAAGCTCGGCATTATGGGCAAGACGGGCGCGGGCAAAACCGTTTTGGTCAAAGCGCTTTGCCGCCTTTTTGAAACCACCGTGGGCGAAACGTGCGTAAACGGCGTCAACATAAAAAATTACCGCGTCGAGGACGTGCGCCGCCTGTTCGGCTACGTTATGCAGGACGTCTTTTTGTTCTCGAACACCGTCGACGCCAATATCGCGTTCTACGACCCCGACGGCGACCGCGAAAGGGTCAAGTTCTGCGCCGCCGTCGCCGACGCCCACGACTTTATCGAAAGGATGCCGCAAGGGTACGAAACCGTTATCGGCGAGCGCGGGCTTGGGCTTAGCGGCGGTCAAAAACAGCGCGTAAGCATAGCCCGCGCGCTCTATAAGGACGCCCCTGTAATTCTTTTGGACGACTGCACGAGCGCGCTCGATTTGGCGACCGAACGAAAGGTCTTGCGGGCGATAGACGAGCATTTCGGCGACCGCACGCTCGTCATAACGTCGCACCGCGCGTCGAGCGTCATAGCGTGCGACGAGATTCTGTTCTTAGACGGCGGCGAGATAGCGGAGCGCGGCACGCACTCCGAGCTTATGGCGCAAAAGGGCCGTTACCACGACGTGTTTATCAGTCAAGAGGCGGCTATGCGGGAGGCGTTGGTATAATTATGGCGCGCAACAGATATTTCGAGGACGAGGCTCTCACCTACGAATTCAGCGCGTCCTCCATAAAAAAGGCGCTGCGCTACGCGCTTCCGCACCGAAAAACGCTTATAACGATCATCGTTTTAATGCTGATTTTTAGCTTTCTCGCGCTCGTTCCGCCCGTCATAAACCGCTATATAATCGACTACGTTATCCGCACAAAGGACGGCGTTTGGGGGTTCGCGGCCGTTCAAACGCTTATAATGCTCCTTACCGCCATGGGCTGCATCTTTGCCGCCGACATAATTTTCGCGTCTTTCAGGACGCTCTTTATGGCCAAGGTCGGCCACTCCATAGTCCACGACATTCGCCGCGACGCGTTCGTTCATCTGCAAAAGCTGGGCTTCGATTACTACGATTCGCGCCCCGCCGGCAAAATTTTGGTTCGGCTCACAAACTATATCGACGAGCTCGCTGGCGTGTTCTCGTCCGTCATCGTCAACCTTATAGTGGAGGGCAGCAAGGTAATTCTGATATTGGTGTGGCTGTTCGTTTTGGAATGGCGGCTCGCCCTCGTCGTAATGATAGCGGTAATACCCATGAGCTTTTTAATCGCGGTTCTGCGCAAGCACCTTACGCGCCGTTTCCGCCTTACGCGCAACAAGGTGTCCAACCGCACCGCCTACATAGCCGAAAGCATTCAGGGCGCGCCCATAACAAAGGCGTTCAACCGCGCCAAGCTCAACACCGAAATCTACGGCGAACTTTGCGACAAATCTAACCGCGCCTTTATACACGCCATACGCCTAAACGAGCTTTTCTTTCCCACGCTCGACGGCTTTTTCTATTTGGGGCTTATGATGGTCTACGGCGCGGCGCTTTTCTTTTCGGCGTCGGCGGCGGGGCTGTCGCTCACTTTGGGCGGCATAATCGCGTTCATAAGCTATATGGGAATGTTCTCCGCGCCGCTAAACAGCATAACCGCCACCCTCCAACAGCTTACCTCCGCCACGTCGAACCTCGAAAGAGTGTTCGAGGTCGTCGAAACTCCGCCGTCGGTTTTCGACAAGCCCGACGCCTATCCGCTGCCGCCCATCGACGGACACATCGTCTATCAAAACGTTACGTTCGCCTACGAAAAAGGAACGCCCGTTTTGCAGGACTTTAATCTCGACATTCCGGCCGGCAAAATGATCGCGCTCGTCGGGCCTACGGGCGGCGGCAAAACCACGGTCGTAAACCTTATCACAAGGTTCTACGACCCCCAAGCGGGCAGAGTCCTTATCGACGGCCACGACGTTTCGGGGGTGTCGCTGTTTTCGCTCCGCGGTCAAATCGGCGTTATGATGCAGGACAGCTTTATATTCGCGGGGACAATTCTCGATAATATCCGCTACGCCCGCCCCGACGCGACGGAGGCCGAATGCATAGCCGCCGCAAAAAGCGTGTTCGCCGACGCCTTTATCGAGCGGCTTCCCAACGGCTACCGCACCGTTACCGCCGAGGGCGGCCAAGGGCTTTCAAGCGGCGAAAAGCAGCTTTTGTCGCTCGCCCGCGTCGTCCTCGTAAACCCCAAAATTCTTATCCTCGACGAGGCGACATCGAGCGTCGACACCGCCACCGAGGAGCTTGTCAAAAACGCCCTCGACGTCATCTTAAAGGGCCGCACAAGCTTTGTCATCGCCCACCGCCTTTCCACCATCAAAAAAGCCGACTGCATTCTCTTTATAAAGGATAAGGGCATCGCCGAGGCCGGCACCCACGAGGCTCTTATGGCGAAGAAGGGGTTATACTACAACCTCGTAACCAACGAATAGAGGAGCGGGGCGGTGAAAATCCCGTTGATAACAACGAATCCGCAACCCCGCCTTGCTTGCGTACGCCAAGCACGCGCGCGGCGGCGTGAACCCGCCTTCGTTGCTCCGAACGGACTTTTGCCCGCCCCCCGGTTTTTCTGTCGGGACGCGCAAAAAATCACTTGTCGCCCGCGTCTATCACACCCCTCTTTGCCGCTCGGCAAACGGCAAAAAATTCCCCTCTACGGAGGGGTGGCGCCGTAGGCGCCGGGGTGGTTGCCGGCTGCCGCGCTCCGGCGGGTGCCCGATTGGCAAGCGGCAAAAAATTCCCCTCCGGGGAGGGGTGGCGCCGTAGGCGCTCGGGGTGGTTCGCCGCCTGTTGCCCGCGTCTACCACACTCCTCTTTGCCCGATTGGCAAACGGCAAAAAATTCCCCTCTGTGGAGGGGTGGCGCCGTAGGCGCCGGGGTGGTTGCCGGCTGCCGCGCTCGGGGAGTTGCCCGCGCCGGGATTCGTTTTTTGCCCGCCCCGCGGTTTTTCTGTCGGGACGCGCAAGTTAAGTATTTTCTTTCGGCTTTACGCGGATAAGGAAACTTGTTAAAATTATAGCGGCTACGACGATTCCGGAGGTTAGGAACCAGAAAGCGACGCCGCGCGTTTCGGCGGCGGGGCCGGATATAAGCAAACCGAGCGGCATCGCGAGCGACATCAGGGTGCCGAGGAACGAGAACACGCGCCCCATAGACTGCGGCGGAACGGTTTC
>JAISMM010000035.1 GCA_031276725.1 Clostridiales bacterium
CCGCGAGCTGTTATTCAACCGCTTTATCCGCCGCGCAGAGCTCGGCAACCGTAAAATCCGTATCTTTTTTAATCCCGTGGACAATCCCCGTCTTTACCCGCAAAAAGAGGATGCTTTGCTTTTATCCCCCGTTTGCAACGACAAAACTCCCGACAACAAAAAATCCCCAAACGCTCCCCTTTTCGGGTATTCGTCCGGGGATGCACTTGGCGGAGAAGGAGGGATTTGAACCCTCGCACCGGTTTTATCCAGTCTACTCCCTTAGCAGGGGAGCCCCTTGAGCCGCTTGGGTACTTCTCCGTAACGATTGAATTATACCTTATAACGGGGTTGCCTGTCAAGCGTTTTAGAGCGCCGACGTATAAACCCGCGGAACTTGTTCGGGCGGACGGGACGGAGCAACACGGATTTTGCCGCTTAGGGCATATTTGTCCGAGCGCGGGACAAACGCGGAAGCCGACCCTAACCTCCTAATAATCTATGCGGAAGAGGTAAAGGCCGTGTGGCGGGGCGGCGGTTTTGCGGTTCCATTCGCGGCCGGATTCGAGCAGGGCTTTAAGAGTCTCGGCGGTAAGGGAGCCGGAGCCGATTTTGAGGAGGGTCGCGGCGACGATGCGAACCATTTTGTAGAGGAAGCCGTTTGCGGTAATCGTGAGGCGCAAGGCTTTTTGGGAACAGAGTTCGACGTCGGAAAGGGCGCATTCGTAGACGGTGCGGACGGTGGTTTTGGCGCTTGAACCGAGGGCGCGGAACGGCTTGAAGTCGTGTTCGCCGCAAAGAAGGGGCGCGGCGGCTTTCATAGCGGCGGCGTCGGTATTGCGGCTAATACGCAGGGCGCGGTTACGCAACAGCGGAAAGTCGGCGTCGGCGAAATACATATCGTAGAGATAGGTTTTTTGCTTGGAACGGCGCGCGCTGAAATCGGGAGCGACGGCGCAAGCGGACAAAACGGCGACGTCGGGCGGCAAAAAATAGTTGAGGCCGGAAACGATATTTTTTTCCGGCAAAAGTTTTTCGCAATCGAAGTGGGCGGTTTGGGCGTAGGCGTGGACGCCCTTGTCGGTGCGGCCGCCCGGGGTAACGGCGACGTCGGTTCCGTAAAGGCTTTTGAGCGCGGCCTCCACCCTGCCCTGAACGGTGTCGAGGTTCTTTTGGCGCTGCCAGCCGCGGTATGCGGAGCCGTCGTAGCTAAGCGTTAAAAGAATCCGCATATCAATAGCCGCCCGGAGTGAGAAGCGGTATAAAGCCGAAACCGAACCAGTTATAGGTAAGGAGCAGCACGGCGAAAAACACAGCGCAAAAACCGAGAACGGCGAACAGGTCGCGGAGAGCTAAGCGCATAACCTTCATTCGGGTGCGGCCTACGGCGCCCCGGTAGCACCGCGAATCCATAGCGAACGCAAGCTCGTCGGCGCGGCGGAAGGAGCTTACGAACAGCGGAATCAAAACGGGCAGCAGAGCCTTTGCGCGCTTAAAGATATTGCCGCTGTCGAACTCTGCGCACCGCGCCTTTTGCGCCGATATGATCTTGTCGGTTTCCTCGACGAGCGTGGGAATCAGGCGCAGGGCGATGCTCATTATAATCGCCAGCTCGTGGACGGGCAGCTTGATTTTGGCGAGCGGCCACAGGAGCCGTTCAAGCGCGTCGGTAAGCTCGACCGGGGTTGTGGTAAGCGTCAAAACGGACGGCCCCAAAACGAGCAGCATAATGCGCAGCGCCATTTTTGACGCGTTGATGAGCGCGGTTTTGTAGATTTTGATAAATTGCCAGCCGAACAAAAGGTCGTCGCCGCCGCCGCGATAAAAAAGAACGGTCAGCACGAACGTAAATATGATAAGAAAGAGTATCATACGCAGCGAGCGCAAGACCTGCAAGGGCGGCACTCTTGAAAGCAGAACCAATATAAGGATAAATAGAAAACCAAGCGCGTAGCCGATAAACGAGACGATGAAAAATATCATAACGATGTAGGCGACCGCCAAAACGAGCTTGACGCGCGGGTCGAGCCTGTGAATAACGGAGTCGGTTTGATAATACTGACCTATCGAAACGTCACGCATTCGTCGCCTCCTTTTTTTGCCGCGTCCTTTACCGCGTCCGTATGCGGAATGTTATTTTCCGCCTTTTGCGCCCGCTCCGGCTTTGCCGGCGTCGCCGCCTTTATCGCCCCGCGTTTTGCCGCGACGATAGCCGCGACTAAATCGTCCTCGCGGACGAGCGAGCGCGGAATATCGAGTCCCCTATCGGCGAGCGCGTTCGCTATGCGCGTAACGGCGGGCATTTCGATGCCGTGTTCTTTTAGTAAATCGCCGCGCGTAAAAAGCTCCTCCGGCGGCAGAACGCAGACGAGCGAGCCGCCGCTCATAACGGCGATTTTGTTGCAGTTGGCGGCGATTTCGTCCATATTGTGGCTTATCATAATTACGGTCGGGCACATATATTTTTTGACGCGCCTTATAAGCTCGAGTATCTCGGCCTTGCCGCGCGGGTCAAGCCCGGCGGTGGGCTCGTCCAGCACCAAAATTTTGGGACGCATAGCCAATACCCCCGCGAGCGCGACGCGCCGTTTTTGCCCGCCGCTAAGCTCGAACGGCGAACGGCGGCGGACGCCCTCGTAATCGAGTCCGACCATTTCGAGCGACTCCCTTACCCTTTCGGCGATCTCGTCCGGCGGGATTTTAAGGTTGCGCGGTCCGAACCCGACGTCGCGTTCGACGCTCTCGTCGAACAGCTGATATTCGGGGTACTGAAAGACCATGCCGACGGTGCTTCGCAGCAGCTTAAAATCGAGCTTTTTGGGGCGCAAATCTATGCCGTCGACCTCGACCCGCCCGCTTTGGACGCGGATAAGGGCGTTAAAATGGCCGGCAAGCGTCGATTTGCCCGAACCGGTATGACCTATTACGCCCAAAAAATCGCCGTCCGCGACGGTCAAGGTTACGCCGTTCAGGGCCTGCTTGGCAAACGGCGACTTAGGCGAATATACGTAAGATAATTGTTCCGTTACTATCGGCATAGCGCACCCGCCAAGGCGTCGGCGTCCAAAATATCGTCGTCGTCAAGGACGCCCGCCTTCCTTAATTTCATAGCGACGCGCTTAACGAGCGGCGCGCTGAGCCCGATCGATTCGAGCTCCTCCGCGCGCTTAAAAATTTCGCGGCCGCCGTCCATAACGAGCCTGCCGCCGTTAAGAACGGCTATGCGGTCGGCCAAAAGCGCCTCCTCCATAAAATGCGTTATCATTATGACCGTCATATTTTCGTTTTTGCGCAGGGAACCGACTACGCGCAAAACCTCGGCTCTGCCCACGGGGTCGAGCATAGAGGTCGACTCGTCGAGCACCAAAACGCGCGGCTTTATCGCCAAAACTCCGGCTATGGCCACGCGCTGTTTTTGCCCGCCCGAGAGGCGGAACGGCGTACCCTTGCGGTGTTCGCCCATCCCCACGCACTCTAACGCCCACCCCACGCGCGCGGAAATTTCGGCGGGCGGCAGTCCCAGATTCTCGGGGCCGAAAGCGACGTCGTCCTCGATAATCGTCGCTATCATTTGGTTGTCGGGATTTTGAAAAACCACGCCGACGCGCTTGCGTATCTCGAACAGATTCGACCGCTCGGCGGTGCTCATACCGTCCACGTACACGGCGCCCTCGTCCGGCAAAAGAAGTCCGTTCACGAGCTTTGCGACCGTGCTTTTGCCCGAGCCGTTATGACCCACGAGCGCGACAAACTCGCCCTCGTTTACTTCGAACGAAAAATCGACGACGGCGGGCGTTTCGGCGGCGCCGCTATTGTAGGCGTAGCTTACGTTTTCAAATTTGATAAAGCCCATTTTGAATATTATACCACGTTAAGGGCCGTTTCGCAAATCTATTTGAGCGGCTTTTTTAATTTTAACGCGATTTATTTCAATCTAACGATTGCAAAAACCGAATATTTGTGTTATAATATAATATATGTCAAAGATTATCGCCGTAGCCAATCAAAAAGGAGGCGTGGGCAAAACGACCACCTGCGTCAATTTGTCGGCCTATCTTGCCGTTATGGGCAAGAACGTTTTGGTTGTGGACATCGATCCGCAGGGCAACGCGTCGAGCGGTTTGGGCGTCGACAAAAAGCGCGTTACGAACTCCGTCTATAACGTTCTTGTGGGCGATTGCGAGCCCGCCGAGGCGCTCGAAAAAACGACAGTGGAACGGCTCGATATTATGCCGTCCAACATCGACCTTGCCGGAGCGGAAATAGAGCTTGTGGATATGTCCGAACGCGAAAAGGTTCTCAAAAAAGTCCTTACGCCCTTGCGCGGCAAATACGATTACGTGCTTGTGGACTGCCCGCCCTCGCTCGGGCTTTTGACCGTCAACGCACTGACGGCGGCCGATTCCATTCTTATACCGATTCAGGGCGAGTTCTACGCCCTCGAAGGACTCAGCCAATTGATGAACACGATACGCCTTGCTAAAAAAATACTCAACCCGCAGCTCGACGTCGAGGGCGTGGTAATGACTATGTTCGACGGCCGCAGTAATTTGGTTACGTCCGTTACCGACGAGATACTAAAATTTTTCGGCAAAAAGGTGTTCAGCGTCCGCATCCCCCGCAATATCCGCCTCGGCGAGGCGCCCAGCTACGGCATTCCCATAATGCAGTTCGACCCAAAATCCACCGGCTCGCTCGCCTACAAGGCCCTCGCCGAGGAGCTCCTTGAACGCAACAACGACCCTTACAAAAAAATAACCAACCTAACCGCTTTAAGAATTAAAGTCTAGCGGACAACAACATATTGTTATTAATCGGTAGGGAAAGTAGGAAAATTCCTACTTTCCCTACCAAAATATTAGCGGCAAAACCTTAATAATTGAACCGCTTGAAAAATTGTTTGCCTTAACATATAAGTGTTTTATTCGGTTACCTCTTAATAATTAAACCACCCCGGCGGCATTCGGCGGCGCGAACCGAGCCGCCAAACGGCAAAACCGTTTGCGAGGACGCGGACAATATGCGCCGAACCACCCCGACGCTAACGCGCCACCCCTCCGTAGAGGGGAATTTTGGGGATATGCCAAGTGAGGCGGACGGGGAACCACCCCGCCGCCGTCCGCGCCCTTCGCGTCCGGCTCCTCGCCCGCATAACCCGGCTGACAAGCGAATGGTCTTAAAAACGTACAGCCCTTACGTTGAAAACTCCCGGGTTTTCATTGGGGATTTGCCGGACGTAGCAATTTAGCGACTGCGTAACTTTGAGGTTCGGGTTTGAATAAAATGGTATTAAATCGAAACCGTTTTAATGGCGTTTTTAGGAGGAATCCAAATGAGAAGGAATACGAACGATCCGTGTAATCCCGAGCGGCGGCCGCAAGATTGCTTTTGTCAGGGCCGCCCTTACGTAAGCGGCTGTTCCCCTTGCGGGCCTTGCGCGCCGCCGTGCGTGCCGTGCGTAAAGGGCGATCCCGGCCCGCCCGGCCCCGTCGGCCCGCCCGGCCCCGTCGGCCCGCAAGGCCCCGAGGGCTTGCAGGGCATAAGAGGCGCTCAGGGTACCGCCGGCATACAGGGCCCGCAGGGGCCGCAAGGCGTTAAGGGCGACCCCGGCCCCGCCGGCGCGAAAGGCGACAAGGGCGATCCCGGCCCCGCCGGCGCAAAAGGCGATAAGGGCGACCCCGGCCCGGCGGGCGCGAAAGGCGATCCCGGCCCTACGGCGATATCGTCGAGCTATTTAGAGGTTTTGGCGAGCGGTCAAACGATCGCGAACAACGCCGACGTGGAATTTAGCGTTGCGGATAACGCGGGAACCGACTTTACCTTTACCGCGCCGGGCAAAGAGATTAGAATTAACTCGAAGGGGCTGTACTTGGTGGAATGGAATATGAGTCTGGCGGCCGGCAGTCCCGTAGCGCGCGCCGGAATTTTTGCGGGCGGCAGTACGGCGTCGACGGCGGCGAGCGCGGCGACCGTTGGAATACTGTCGTCGGGGACGCTGGTCAACGTAACCGCCACGCCCGTTACCATAAGCCTGCGCAATTTTAGCGGCGCGGCGATAACGATAGCCGACGGAACGGGCGCTAAAAACAGCGCGGCGTCCGTCCGCATATTGAGGTTTGCGAATAAGGTCGACACCGCCCCCGCGCCGTAAGACGGGTATGTATAAACGACTCGCGTTTAGGTATAGTCGGCGGCCGACACCGCCCCCGCGCCGTAAGACGGGTATATATTTAGAGTACGCCGTATTTAACTCAAAACGCGGCGTACTCTAATTTTTGCCGCCGTCCGGCTTTTTATAAACGGTATGCCTTGCAAACCCCTCCCCGAAAACCTCGTTGGTGTTTGCGGACGTAACGAACGCGGAGGGATCGGACTCGAAAACTACGCGCTTTAACAGAGCGCTTTCGGTTCTTAGAACCACGCAGTAAAGCACGAGCTTTTCGCGCCCCGTGTACATACCCTTCGCCGACAGCGCGGTTACTCCCCTGCGGACGCGGCTCAAAATTTCGGCCGCCATAAGGTCGGGGTCGGAGCAAAATATAAAGTAGGCGCGCGAGCTTGTTTTGCCCTCGATAACGTAGTCGGCGATTCGGGCGCTTAGGTATATCACCAAAAACGCGTAGAGGGCGGGCGGGATTCCGTAGCGGATTCCGCCGTACTTTATGCTGAACGCCGCGCCGCTGAAAAGCACGACGAACGCGTCGATAAAGAGCAGAACCGTGCCGAACGACGCGGACGGTTTTTTTGCGGTGACTATGCCGGCGAGCGCGTCGCTGCCGCCCGTACTGCCGCCCGTGCGGATAACGATGCCGTAGCCGAATCCCAAAAGAATACCGCCGTAAATCGCGGCGAGTAAGGCGTTGTCGGTGAGCGCGGCTAAATCTAACCTTAGCATAGGTATAAGGTCGATAAAGACGGAATATGCGACCGTACCGACAAGGCTCATAAGACTGAACGAGCGGCCTTTTATTTTGAAGGCGGCTATGAACAACGGCACGTTCAGAATCAGACTGATGACGCCCGGCGTTACGAACGGCACGAACACCTTGTTGAGCACAATCGAAAAGCCGGTGAAGCCCCCCGGCACAATGTCGTAGGGGTTCAAAAAAGCCATATTGCCGACCGCCATAATAAACGTTCCGGCCACTATAACCGCCGCGCTCACAATATGCCGCGCATATTTATTACCTGAAATTTTATCCATAAGAAATTTAGTATCCCTCCGTTGACGATATTCTACCACAAAACCGCGCGGTATGCAATAGGAAAACGAAAAATTCTTGAAAAATTCTTATATACGGTTATGTAAAAATCCGTTGACAATCCCGCAAGGTATATGGTATCCTTGTTGAATGGTTCAAAAACCCGCCGACAACGGCGAATCGACGCAAAACACGCCGCCGCCGACCCAAAACACGCCGCCGCCGCAAAGGTGGAAGGGCAAGTTTTTGACTATGACGGCGGGGCAAACGCTGTCGCTTATCGGCAGCAGCGCGGTTCAATTCGCGCTTATATGGTGGCTTACAAAGCGGACGTCCTCGCCGTTTATGCTGTCGATGGCGGGGCTGGCGGCGTTTTTGCCGCAGCTGCTTTTGGGGCCGTTCGCGGGGGTGTGGATCGACCGGATGAAGCGCAAGCGCGTCATAATAGGCGCGGACTTGTTTGTGGGAGCCTGCGCGACGGTCTACGCCGCGACTATGTTCGTTTGGGAAGCGCCCGTGTGGAGCGTATTCGTAGTGCTGGGTCTGCGCGCCTGCGGAGGAGTCTTTCACACTCCCGCCGTGCAGTCGGTAGTCCCCTTGTTGGTGCCGCCGCAAAAAATCGTGCGGGCAAACGCCGTCGCGCAATTTATGCAATCGGGCGCGTTTCTTTTGGGCCCGGTGTTCGGCGCGCTGATGTACGCCGCCATTCCTCTGCCCTACATACTGCTGACCGACCTTGCGGGCGCGCTTATAGCCGTCGCGGCGACGGTCGCCGTAAAAATCCCGGAGCTTGCGCCGCGCGCGGAGAAAACCAAGTTTTTTGACGAATTCAAGACGGGCTTTAAAATCTTTATCGGCGACAAAAAATTGGCGGTTACGGCGTTTTCGATCGCCGCCGCCATGATATTTTTTATGCCGCTCACCTCCTACTTTCCGCTTATGACGAGCGACTATTTTAAGGGCACCGAGTTTCACGCCGCGTTCGCCGAATCGCTGTGGGCGGCGGGAATGCTCGCCGGCGCCGTTATAACCGGCGCGGCGGGTACTATTAAAAACAAGCTCGTATTCGCGCGGCTTATGTTTTTATTCGTCGGACTCGAATCTGTAATCTGCGGTCTTTTGCCCCCTACGTCCGCCGGCTTTTGGGTATACGCCGCCGCTTCCTTCGTTATGGGCGCGACGCTCAACGCCTACGGTATTCCCTTTACCGCCTACTTGCAGGAAACCGTTCCGCCGCAGTCTATGGGGCGCGTGTTCTCGTTCCTCGGCACCCTGATGTCGCTCGCGATGCCGCTCGGTTTGCTTATATCCGGCCCCGCCGCCGAAACGCGCGGCGTCGC
>JAISMM010000039.1 GCA_031276725.1 Clostridiales bacterium
CCGCGAGCTGTTATTCAACCGCTTTATCCGCCGCGCAGAGCTCGGCAACCGTAAAATCCGTATCTTTTTTAATCCCGTGGACAATCCCCGTCTTTACCCGCAAAAAGAGGATGCTTTGCCGTTTGCAACGACAAAACTCACGATAATAAAAAATCCCCAAACGCTCCCCTTTTCGGGTATTCGTTCGGGGATGCACTTGGCGGAGAGGAAGGGATTCGAACCCCCGTGTCCGTTAAGACAAACTGATTTCGAGTCAGCCCCGTTATGACCACTTCGATACCTCTCCGTAACGCTTGATTATTTTAACATTTTTACGCGGTTTTGGCAAGCGAATTGAGCCATATTTAGAGTAAGTAAATTAAAATTTGAATATTTAAGGCTCCGCAATTCTTCGCAATCCGCGTTTGCAGTGCTCTTTTGCTTGACATAAGGCGGCAAGGCTTGGTATAATCGGGAGGATAGGGGAGGCTCTCGGAAAAAGCGGCGGGCTTAAAGCCGGCAAAATTTATGCGGAGAGTTTTTTAGGGAGGGGTACCGAAGCGGTCATAACGGGGCGGTCTTGAAAACCGTTTGGGGCGCGAGTCCCGCGCAGGTTCGAATCCTGTCCCCTCCGCCACAGAAAATTCCGAATAAGCGGGGCGGCGTTAAGTCGCTTAACCTTGTCCGGGAGTTTTCGTTAAGAACTCCGAACAAAATAAGACGAGCGACACTATCGAACGCCGCTCTTTGCCGCCCGCGGGGGCGAAAGGCGGCGACGGGCGTTTTTAGTTGCCAAGCTCTAAAAAATGCGGTACAATTAGAATATGGCTGTCGACAGAATAGCGGTACAATCGTATCACGGAGCGCTTTGCGGGGCGGTCGGGTTGATAAAGTCGCGGAGGATAGACCTTAAACGGCGGCACTTTTTGATTGCGCCGCAAAATCTTACGCTGCAAGCCGAGCGGATGCTGTTTGAGGGCGGGGGCGCGTTCGACGCGGAGGTGCTCGGCTTCGAGCGGCTGTTTTATAAGCTGTGCGGCGGCGGGGAGTTTTTGCCGCGCCACGGAGCGGTTATGCTGCTAAAAAAGGTGATAAAGGAAAACCGCGGGAGCTTGAAATCGTTTTCGCGCAGCGCGGACTTTTCCGGCTTTGCCGAAAAGCTGTACGACGCGTTCAAGGTTATGGCGGCCGAGGGGATAGCGCCGGAGGATTTGGAGCAAAACGCCGCCGGCGGGGAGGCCGAGTCGCTAAAATACGGCGACATAAGGCTGCTATATTCGGAATACTTAAAGGCGACGCGCGGCGGCTTTGTGGACGCGGTGGCCCGAACCGGGCTTTTGACCGAGGCGGCTAAAAGCGGCGATTTTTCGGACACGTCGTTCTACTTTGCGGGGCATTTCGCGCTGACAAAGGGCGAGGAGCAAATCGCGGAGCTTCTTTCGGCTACGGCGGCGCGGGTCGCGGTGTTCGACTGCGCCGCGCAAGATTACAGGTTCGGCGACGTCGAATTTTACAGGGCGGCGGGGTCGGCGGAGCAGTTAAAGGCGGCCGCCGTCCGTATGAAGGACGCGCGGCGGCGCGGCGTAGAATTCGATGAAATGTGCGTGATTTCGCCGAACCAGCTTGTCGGGCAGGCGCGGCGCATACTGGCGGAGTTTTCGATACCCTACTATATCGACAAAAAAGCGGCTTTATCCTCGTTGCCGCTCGCCCGCGCCTTGGAGCTTTTGTACGCGTGCGCGCGCGAGGGCCACAAGGCCGCCGACTTTATAGCGCTTTCCAAAAACGCTTTTTCGGGCGTCGCTAAGCCCGATTCGGACGCGTTCGAAAACTACTGCAAAAAGTACCGCGTCGGTTATTTGGGCTCTTTTTTGCCCTTTAACGCCGGGAGCGACGCGGAGCGGGATGCGCCGGAGCGCGCGCGGGCGCGGCTTTGCGAGCTTGTTTCGCTGTTCAAAACGGGACTCGAAAACGCGGTAAACGCCGAAAAATTCGCCGCGTTCATTGCGTCGTTGACGGAATGTTTGGACGCGGACGGAATTTCGGCGACGTTTTCCGCCGAGCATATGAGGAGCGCGCCGCAAAAAATCGCCGACACGGCGCGGCTTTTGCGGCGCGTTTACGGCGGCGCGGGTACTAAGCCGGACGAGCTTGCCGAGGTATTTTTCGAGGGGCTAAAAAGCGGTTCGGTGTCGACTCTGCCAAAATACGGCGGCGTCGTCGAGGTGGGCGACCCGTCCGTCTTTAAGGCAAGGCGCCGCAAATACGTTTTTGTAATCGATTTTTGCGAGGGCGTTTTGCCGTGTCCGCCGCCCGACGTTCCGTTTTTTAGCGGCGCGGGTCCGCGTTTAGGCGCGCTGCTATCGGCCGCCGAATGCGGAGCGGAGCAGGCGCGGTCGGAATTTTTGAGCGCGCTCTCGCTCGCCGACAAGGTGTTTTTGGGCTTTACCGAGCAGGGCGAAAAGCACATAAGCGGGCTTTCGGCGTATATCGCAAAAAACGCGGCGAACGCTTTCGACAACTCGCAGACCGCCGAAAACGACTTTTTATACGACGCGGACGCCTATAAAACGCGCGGCGCGGACTACAAAAAGCGGATAGCCCGCGCGGTGTCGGCGCGCTCGGCCGCCCTCGAAACGCTTATCCAAAGCGAGAGCGCGGCGCGCGGCGGCGCGGCGCCTTTGCCGTTCGCGACCGAGCTCGAAGCCGCGCTCGCGCCCGATTCGCCCGAGCCGTACCTAAACTATAATAATCGGCAAAGCGGCTTTATCGGCAACGCCGCGCGGCTGTATTTTAACGGCGGCGGCGCGGGAATAAGCAAAATTCAGGAGTACTTTTTGTGTCCGTTCCGCTGCTTTCTCTCGTCGGGGTTAAGGCTCCGCGAGCGCGAGGACGGCCGCCTTTCGCCCCCCGACGTGGGCGCCATACTGCACGAGGCGATCGAGCTTTTTGTTAAGGGCGGCGATTACGCCGACCCCGACGGCGCTATGGAACCGATAATCGACTTCGTTGCCGCAAAAAGCGAAAAGTGGCGCACGGGCGCCGACAGCGTCCTAAAAGAGCGGTTAAAGACCGAGGCCAAGCGCATAGCGGGCGTCGTGGCCCACCAAATGCGCGGCGGCGCCTTTCGGCTTTTGGGCGCGGAGCTTAGGCTCGGTGGCGAAAATTCCGCGCTTAAACCGCTTTATATTTACGCGGACGGCGACCGCAAAATCGAGCTTGTCGGCTCTGTCGACCGCGTCGACGTTTACAAGAATTTTGCCCGCGTCGTCGACTACAAGACGGGCGCCGTCAAGGCGGGTTTCGATTTTGCGGGCCTGTATTACGGCGTAAAAATGCAGACGGCGGCTTATATGAAGGCGCTTCAAATCAACGGCTACGAGCCGGCGGGAATGTTTTATTTTCCGTTCACGGTCGCGTTTTCGGACGACGAATTTTCGCATAGGCTGGCGGGCGTCTATAACTCCGACCCCGAAATTCTGACGGCGTTCGATTTTGAGCTTAAAGCGCCGGAAGCAAAAAGCCGCATAATCCCGGCAAGGCGAAAAAAGGCGCACGATTCCCCCCTGCGGCCGGACAGCTTTTACAAGTCGAATTACGCGTTCGCGACGGACGAGCTAAAAATGCTTGCGGACTACGCCGCCGTCGCCGCAAAGGGAGCCGTATCCGAAATGCTCGGCGGCATCGTCGCCGCAAGCCCCGCGGACGACGCTTGCTCGTACTGTCCCTATACCGCCGTTTGCGGCAACGTCGAGTGCGGACGCGCCCACGCCAATATCAAGGCGGACTACGTTTTTAAGGCGCTCAAAGCGTGCGCGAAGGGGGATAACGCCGATGAATAGCGATAAATTTGAGCCTACCCCCGAACAAAGGAGCGTTATCGAAAGTAACGCCGACAATCTTCTGGTTTCGGCGTCGGCGGGCAGCGGCAAGACCACCGTTATGATCGAGCGCATCCTAAGGCTTTTAGCCGGCGGAGCGTCGCTTTCGCAAACGGCGGTATGCACGTTCACAAAGGCGGCGGCCGCCGATATGCGCTCTAAGCTCTTTCACGCGCTGTGGCGCGGCGCTCTCGACGGCGACAAGCGCGCGCAGGCCGAGTTGAATCTTTTGCCGACGGCGCAAATATCCACGCTCCACAGCTTCGCCGCAAGCCTTATAAAATCGCATTTTTACGTCATAGACGTAGACCCCGATTTTGCCGTCGCCGACGAAAACGACGCCTCCGTGCTCCTTGACCGCGCGATCGAGGAGATTACGGCGGCTGCCGTCGCGGGCGCCGACCCCGACTTTTTGCGCTTTTACGACGCTATGCTGACGCGCCGCAAGCCCGACCGCTTTATGGGCTTAATGCGCAGGCTTTACCTTTTTGCCGCCGCCCAAAAGGACTTTGACGGTTGGCTAAATAACTGTTTGAACCGCTTGCCGCTCCGCTCCGAATATACCGCTTTGCCGGGCGCGGATTTAGAAAAAGAATGCGTCGACACCGCCCTCGCTTTACCGTTCGCGCGGGTTTTGGTCGGGCTTGTCCGCGACGTAAAAACGTGCTACGTCAAGCTCAAAAAAAAGCGCGCGCTCGTCGACTACTCCGACCTAGAATATTTCGCCGCCGCCATTTTGCGCGACGAAGCCGCCAAAAAGGAAATAGCCGCAAAATATAAATACGTCTTTATCGACGAATATCAGGACGTCAACCCGCTGCAAGAATCCATCATAAACGCCCTCGATACCCGCAAATTTTTTGTGGGCGACGTCAAGCAGTCCATATACGGTTTCAGAATGTGCGACCCTTCGATTTTTACCGCCAAGCGCGAAAGCTATCAAAAAAACGGCGGCGGCAAGGTCATAAGCCTCAACTCAAATTTCAGGAGCGCGGCGCCCATTTTGGAGTTTTGCAACCGCGTGTTCGACGCCGCAATGACGAAGGAATTCGGCGGAGTCGACTACGCCGCCGCCGAGCGTTTCAAGATTAATCCCGCCGTAAATAAAACCGAATTTAGCGCCGTTCCCCACGTGTCGGTAACGGCGGTTATCGAACGGACGGATGCCGAATTGCCGCCCCCGCGCGTCTATTCCGTCGCCGCCGCTATCGACGGAACCGATAAAACCGACGGCGGCGCGCAGATCGCTTCAATCGTGAATCACGTGCGCAGGCTGATCGCTGGCGGGGCTAAATACGGCGACATAGCGATACTTTCACGCGAAACGGGCGGGCCGTTCTGCAAGCGCTTAAAGGCGGCTCTTGCGCGCGAACGCATACCCGTCGCCGTCAAGGCGGCGCGGCCGGCCGGGGAGTGCGCCGCCGTTTTGCCGCTCTATAACTACCTCAAACTTACCGACAACCGCTTCGACGATATTACTCTCGCCGCCGTGCTGCGCTCGCCGCTCGGGCGCTTTACGGATTCGGAGCTTGCCGTGATCAAGGCGGCGTTTTTAGATTCCGCCCCCGCCGGCACCGACGCGTATTTTTACGAGGCTTTTTTCAATTTTACCGAAAATTCCGGCGGCGCGGCGGAGCTTGCCGAAAGGGCGGGGGAGTTTATAGCGCGGCTCGACTATTTTACCGGGCTTAGCCGCGAGCTCGACGCCTCGGAGCTTGCGGGCGAGGTTTGCGCGTTTTTCGACCTGTTCAAGTACGCCTACGGTATGGACGACGGCGCCGCTAAGGCGGCGGAATTATCGGAGTTTTTAGACGCGGTCGAAACGAGCCCCCACAAGGCGTCGCTCGATTCGTTTTTGAGCGCGTGCGAAACCAAAATGCCCGAAATCGCCGCGCCCGCCGCAAGCGACGCCGTTAAAATTATGACGATACACGCAAGCAAGGGCCTTGAATTCCCGCACGTAATTTTGGCGAACGCCGCAAAGCAATTCAACCGCCGCGACGAAAGCGAAATTATGCTCGCCGATTCGGACGAAGGGTTGGCGCTTAAATACTTCGATTTTGAAAACCGCAAAATAACCGACACCGCGCTGAGCCTTATTATAAAGGACAAAATCGCGAAAAGGCGGTTAGAGGAGGAAATGCGCCTTTTATACGTCGCCCTCACCCGCGCAAAAAAAACCCTCGCCGTTTTCGCCTCGCTAAAAAAGCCGCCGGAATCGGAGCCGTCAAAGCAAACGCCGCCCGCCTCGGCAAAATGCTTTTTCGATTGGATTCTGCCCGCCGTCTTACCAAAGGAGCCCGCCGCGGACGGCATATCCGAACCGCCCGTCGCTTTCAGAATTATCGACGAACCGCCCGACCTTGACGCAGTGCAAGCTGGGGACGGATCACCCGAGGACGCCGCGCCCGCCGCCGCACGCAGTCCGTACCAACGGCATTCTTTGCCGCCCGCGCCCGACAAGGAGCTTATCGAACTCGTCAAAGCCGCCCTCGCGCCTCTGCCGCAGCCGGAACTCCGCGCCGTCAAAACGTCGGTAACAAGAGTCCTCGACGACGAAAAGCGAGAGAACGCCGAATATAATTATTTGCCGTTCGCCGATTCGGAGCGGGCGGCGGAGCGCGGCTCGGCGTACCATAAAATAATGGAGTGCGCCGTATTCGGTCGCGAATTCCCCGACGAATGGCGGCGGCTTCGCGCCCTTTTGCCGTCCGAGTGCGCCCTCGCCGATTACCGCAAAATCGAAACGGCTTACGCGCGTATCGGCGCGGCGGTTCAAGGCAAGGAGTTCTACCGCGAGCTTCCGTTCGTTGCGCCGCTTGCGTCCGCCGGAGCGGGCGGCGGAACGGTTTTAGTGCAGGGCGTAATCGATTTATTGATTAAAACCGACGGCGGCGCGCAAATTATCGACTACAAAACGGGGGTTATAAACGCCGATAAGCTAAAAACCTACGCGCGGCAGCTCGAACTCTATAAGGCGGCGGCGTCGGGCATTTTGGGCGAAAACGTTCCGCGCGCCGCGATTTATTCGTTCGAGTCGGGCGAATTCATAGAAATTTGACCGAATAACGCCGGTTTTTGAATATTTTTTTGTATTTTGACAAAAAAAGTTGTAAAAATCTATGGAATTTTAATAAAGGATGTGTTATAATATAAGGTATACTACCAAACACGCGACAAGGAGTACAGGCAGATGTTTACTAAAATTCAGGAATTCGCCGCAAAAATATCGCCCGACGTTTGGCTATACGTCGGCTTAGGCATAATCGGCGCCGTCTTTTTGATCGGGTTGATTTTAACCTACGCCACGGGCGAGGTCAAACAATTCAAAAAGGGCGCAAAGGTGTTGCTTAGCGCCCCGAGCGCCAAGACCGCGCTCGACGCCGCCAAGATTATGCCGGTCAAGGTCAAAAAGCTCTACAAGCGTATGAAAACCACCGGCGAAAAGCCCAGCGACGTTATGGCGTTCGATTCGTGCATCGGCTGCGGCTACGCGACGTCGTTCGCGTCAAGGTTCAGTAAGGTCGTGCTGTTTACGACGCTCCTTACCGCGCCGCTCATATCCGGTATGCTGTTGACCGCCGCCGAGGACGCGCTCATCAAGGCGGGCATAGGCGCCGCTGCGGTGTCGGCGGTCGGCTTGCTTCTTACGGCGGTTTCCGCCGCCGTCGCCACGGCATATTATAACGGCGCGGTCGCGATTTATAACTTTTACGTCGACGCGCTCGACAAGCTGTCTAAGGGCGGCGATTTCAGCGACGTCGATTTGGGCGAAGCTAAGTCCGAAGTAAAGCCCGAGGTAAAGCCCGAAAAGAATAAGAATAAAAGGAAGTCCGATGAGGCCGCATTCGCTTCCGGAGCCGCGTCCGCGCCCGAAAAGCCCTCCGCCGACTCCGTAACCCCCGGGCCCGCGTATATGAATTTCGACGCGCCCACGCGGTTGAATATCGAAATCGTCGAGGATGACGAGGACGCTCCCGTAACCGCCGCCGAAACCGTCGTTTCGGTCAAGGACGAGGCGGTCGCCGCGCCCGTTATCAATTCGGATCTCGCCGACATCGAGGAGGAGATCCGCCGCGAAAAGGAGGCGAGGGAACGCGAGCGCGAAACCCGCGAACGCGCCGAGCAAATAAAGGTCAGAACCGAGCAGCTGCGCGCCGCCCGCGCCGCGTCCGCGGCGTCCGAGCCGCCCGCGCACGAATCGGCCGTCGTTACGCCGCCGCCGCAAACCCGCGAGTCGGTAGTTACGCCGCCGCCGCAAGCTCAGACCCGCCCCGCGACGGCCGCCGCCGCGCCCAATATCGGGGGCTCCGCCGCCGAAATTATCGCGCGGATCAACCGCATAGTCGAGCAGGGCGCCGACGCTCAGGAACGCCGCGACGCCGCCTTACAGCTAAGCCGCGAACGCGCCAAGCCCGAAAACCAAAACGAACAAACCAAAGCTCAACTAAAAGCCGCCTTCGACGCCCTTATGAAGTCCATGAGCGCCCGCAAGTAAGTCGCCCGTCCCAAGAAAAATTCCGGACAAGTTTAGGCGGCTTTAAGACGCGTCTTTTTTGCCGTAAAAGGCAAATCTTTTGCCGTCGGCTTTTCGCGCCCGGCATATTCCCAAAATTCCCCTCCGCGGAGGTGCGGCGCGTTAACGCCGTAGTGGTTGATTCTCCGTCGAAATAAAAAGGCCGCGGAATTGCTCCCGCGGCCTTTTGAGTATGAACCGTAAGCCGAATTCTGTATTTGACGGTTATCTGTCTAGCCCCGTCGTTGCCGAAGGGGTCGAGCGATGTGAAGGAGCGGCGGACAACCGATTCTCCTCGATCTTGCACCGGATGGGGTTTACAGAGCGCGTCGCGTCGCCGCGTCGCCGGTGGGCTTTTACCCCGCCCTTTCACCTTTTCCCTCCGCTTGCGCGGAGGGTAGTTTGTTTCTGTTGCACTTTCCTTAAAGTCGCCTTCACCGGTAGTTAGCCGGCATCCCGTCCTGCGGTGTTCGGACTTTCCTCGTCGGTTTCCCGACGCAACCGTCTGTTCATCTCGCCGGTTATTATAACATACTTTGCAAAAAAAAGCAAGCGATTTTCACCTGTCGGTTATTCTGATCGCCTTAGAAATCTTCCCTATCGCCCGTTTTTCGATTCGGGACACATACGAGCGCGATATGTTCAGCATTTTGGAGACCTCTAACTGCGTGCGGTTTTTGGGCAATCCTATTCCGTAGCGAAGGCGTATGATTTTATTTTCGCGCTTAGTCAGCACGGCGTCTATGATTTCGATTATGTTTTCCCACAGCACGGCCGTTTCGACTTTTGTAAAAACGCCGTCCTCTTTTAGCGGAATAATGTCCATAAGCGTAATTTCGTTGCCCTCCTTGTCTACGCCCACGGACTCGGACAGGCTCACGTTAAATCGGTGTTTTTTGTTGGAGCGTATGTACATTAATATTTCGTTCTCGATGCACTTGGCGGCGTAGGTGGCAAACTGCGACCCCTTGCCGTACTTGAACGTTTCCACGCCCTTAATAAGCCCTATGCTGCCCACCGATATAAGGTCGTCCGCCTCGCCCGCGTTGCCGTACTTTTTTACGATATGTGCCACAAGGCGCAAATTGTGGCGTATAAGCATTTCGCGCGCGCCCAAATCGCCGTTTTTGGACAGCTCCAAATACTTGCGCTCGTCGTCGGGACTAAGCGGCGATGGGAACGAGCCCTTATTGTTGACGTAAGACGCAAAGCAAAATATTTTGCTCAAAAACGTTACAAAACTCTCGAATATCATATCGGCCGTCCTTTACCGTAAAACCGCGGCTTTATATTTATATGAGGTATTGTGTCGAATTTTGCCTGTCCGATAAAAATCCCGACCGATGAAAAATCCCGTGATAGCGGCGAATACCGAACCGCGCCTTGCTTACGTATGCGAAATACGCGCGCGGCGGCGCGAACCCGTCTTCGCCGCTCTGACGGGTTTTTGACCGGTCGGGGGGCGTGAATATTTTTGCGGAGTGAATCCGCAAAAGGCTACTATTAATGCAACGACGGGTTTTTGATCGGGCGGGCGGGTATTGTCGTCGCGGAGTGAATCCGCAAAATGCGACGATTAATGATTGGGCGCGTTGTTTCGGCGTGAATATTTTTGTAGATCTTTGACAATAATTGGCTCTATGCAATATTTGCTGCTGGTATTTTTTATTTCGCTGGCGTTTTTGTTTTTTTATAAGCTCGCGGCGCCGACGGTCGAGCCGGATTTTACGCTTACGGGGCAGCTTACCGACGAAAAGCTCCGTTTTGCAATATCGGATTTGGCGGCGAGGAGCAGGGTGGTCAAGCCGCGCGGCAAGGGGCTTTCGACGCGGCTTATAAGGCGCTGTCTTAATTCGGCGTACAAGAATATCGCCGCCAGAATCGCGGCGGGCGGGGAGTGTTTCGAGTACGAAAATTGGATATACGACAACAATTACAAGCTGACGGGGCGCCTTAACGCCATACGGCGCGAGGCGCACAAGTTCTGTTTTTTGCCGCACTCGAACGACCTGCCGCGCGTCTACGAGTTCGCGAGCCTGTTGGTAAAGTCGTGCGACGGAATGATAACCGAGGAGCTGCTTAGCGAGGCGGTGCGCATCTATAACCGCGAAACGCCGCTTTCGTTCGCCGAGATAACCGCGATATATCCCGCGCTCGAATTTGCGGTTTTGGAGTACGTCGCGGTATTTTGCGCTAAATCGCTAAAAACCGCGCGGCTTGCGGCTAAAGCGAAAAAGGACGCGGCGGCGGGAAAAATCAGCCTGCCGCTCCTTATTTACAACAGCTATACCTACGCCCTCTACAAGTCCGGCCCGCCCGCCGTGCGGCGGAGGGTTGCGGCGCTGTGCCTCGATAACGGACTCGACGCCGAGGCGCGGTCGGATAATTTTTTGGCGTCGGCGGCGCGTCATAACGGCAGAGTCCGCGCGGCGGTAACCGCCTTGCACGGTTTTTCGACAATGTTTTCGGACGCCTACGTAATCACGCTTTCGCCCGTTCACGAATTCCTGACCGAGAGCTGCGGCGACCCGTACACCCGCACGTCGCTCGGCACAAAATACGCGTACCTGCGCCGCATAAATAAAACCGCGTCCGCAAAAAAAGTAGGGGAACACAGCGTCGCCCGCGAGGCGGTAAACGGGGCGAACGCCGAAAATAAGGACGTATCCTTTCTTATTCTAAAAAAGCCCGCGCCCCCAAAAGCCGCCTATCTTTATATAGCCGCCAATCTGCTCGTTTGCGCCGCGCTTACCGCCGCGTCCGCGTTTATTTTTCCGTCGTTCGGATTTCTTTTCGCGCTCGTTTGCGCGCCGAATCTGTTCGTCGTCGGCGGCGCTTTTTTGTCCGCCGTATCAAAAATCGCGTTTTCAAGGCGGGAATTGCCCTCCCTCGATCTCAAATACGCCGACGCGGACAAGTGCCGCACACTAATATCCGTCTGTCGTTTAGTCGCCGACGCCTACGAGGTCGCCGACGCTTTTAGGAACCTCGAAACGATAATTTGCGCCAACGGGAACGAAATTTTTTCGTACTGTCTGCTCCTCGATCTACCGTCGGCGGACTCCGAAACCGACGAGGCCGCCGACGCTCCCGTACTAAAAACGTGCCGCGAGCTTTACGAAAAGTCCGAATATAAGGACAGGCTTTTGATACTCGTCCGCAAGCGGACAAGGGTCAAGAACGGCGAAAAATATCAAGGGTGGGAAAAGAAGCGCGGCGCGATTTTACAGCTTAACGACTACGTTTCGGGCGGCGGCGACGGCGCGTTCGCCCTGCGTTTGGGAAATTGCCGAAACGAAAAATACGTTATAACGCTCGACAGCGACACGCTCACCAACGGCGCGGCGCGGCTTGTCGAGCTTATGGAGCACCCCTTTAACGCGTCCGTCAACATAATATCGGTCAATATGAATCCCGACCGCGCCTCGGCAAACGGCACGTATTTTTCGCGGCTATACGCGGGGGCGGGGGGCTTGTCGTCCTACGCCCAATACGTCGCTTGCCCCGAAAACGACATTTTCGGCGCGGGTAACTATACGGGAAAGGGGATTTACCGCGTCGGGGGCTTTCAACGGATTTTGCGGAACGCGTTCGCCGACGAAACCGTTTTGAGCCACGACTACATCGAGGGGGCGTTCGCCGTTTGCGCCAACTCCGACGAAACCGCGCTCGACTCGTGTCCGCAAAATTTTTCGCAGCATTTGACGCGGCAGCTAAGGTGGCTGCGCGGCGATTGGCAGCTGTTGCCTTACTTATTCGGACGCGTCAAAAGAGCCGACGGCGCGCGCGTTCAAAATCCGCTCGCGCCCGTAAACAAGTGGCATATATTCGCGAATATGTTCCGTTCGCTCGCGCCCGTTGCAAGTATGCTCGCGCTTTTTTTGTCGTTTTTGCTGTCCGCGCCCGCGTACGTCTGCCTGGTCGCCTTCGCGCCGTCGATAATGTATTTTTTAATCTCGGTGCGAAGCTCCGCCCTTAGTATGCGGCCCGAGCTCGTACCCGAATTTTTGCGGCAGGCGTTCTATATAGCCACGCTCCCCACGGCGGCGTTTAACTATTTTTACTCGATAATTTTAACGCTTTGCCGGCTTATAAGGCGGCGCAAGCTCCTCGAATGGAAGGTGTTCGCGCACGTACGCGGCGGCGTCAGCTTTATGCCGAACCTTATAGCGGCGATAATTTTTACGTCCGCGGCGCTCGTCTACCAAATGAGCGCGTTCTATTACGTCCTTAGCGCGGCGTTCGTTTCCGGCTTTATATTCGACCGCGTATTGTCCGCCTCCGCCGTAAAAAAGCGGCCGCGCCCTCCCGAATTCGACGGAAAGCTGCGCGAACTTTTTTGTTCGACCTACGATTTTTTCCGCGAAAATTTTACGCCCGAAAACAACTTTTTGCCGTGCGACAACTTTCAGGAATACGGGAACGTCGGGTGGACGCCGCGCACGTCGCCGACCAATATCGGCTACGCGCTTATGGCGCACGTCTGCGCCTACGAGGCGGGCGTCATAAAACGCGGGGAGCTTTACGAAAAGACCGAAAAAATTATTTCGTCCGTCGAAAAGCTCCCCAAATGGCGCGGCAACCTCTACAATTGGATCGACACGCGGAATTTTGAGGTTTTGGCGCCGCGCTACGTTTCGAGCGTCGACAGCGGCAATTTTTTGGCGTGCTTGGTCGCCTTAACGCCGTATCTTGACGGAGCTTTGCGCTCGCGCGTAAAAATTTTGGCGCAAAACACGCAAATCGAGGCGCTTTTCGACGTGCGGCGCGGGCTTTTCAGAATCGGCTACAACGACGAAACGGGCGAATTCGACCGCAACCACTACGACCTTATGGGCAGCGAGGCGGCGCTTACCTATCTAACCGCCGTCGCGCTCGGCAAAATCGGACGCAACGCGTGGTTCAATCTGTCGCGCTCGGGCGTCAAATACGGTCGCGGCAAAATGTTTTGGTCGTGGACGGGCGGAATGTTCGAGCATCTTATGTGTCCGCTGTTTTTTCCCTACGAGCCCGGTACCGCGTTTTACGAGTCGGCAAAGGCGGTCGCGGCGGCGCAAATACGCTACGGCAGGCGCGAAAAGCTGCCGTTTTTCGGCGTTTCCGAATCGCAGTACGGTCAAATCGACGACAACGGTCAATACCGTTACCGGGCGTTCGGCGTGCCTCAAATAGCCCTCTCGAACCAAAATCCGCCCGTTACGGTAAGTCCCTACGCCTCTATGCTCGCACTTTCGTTCGCCCCGCGCCGCGTTAAACGCAACCTCGAAGCGCTTATAAACGCCGGAATGAGCGGCAAATTCGGGCTTTACGAATCCTACGACGTAGCCCGCGCGAGCGTTCAAAGGAGCTTTATGTGTCATCATCAGGGTATGACGCTTATGTCGGTTTGTTCGTATCTTACCGACAATTCGCTCCAAAAAAAATTCCGCTCGCTCGGCGTCGTCCGCGCCGCCGGGCTTTTGTTAAGCGAATGCTTCGAGCTTAACGCCCGCACAAAACGCCCTATGCCCGCGCCGCGCGCTCCCTCCGCACCGACCGCGATAACGGGGTCGGGGACGCACAAAACGCCGTACTGCAACCTTTTAAGCTCGGAAAAATTCGCCGTTATTCACACCGAAAACGGCGGCGGCGGAGCTCTTTACGACTCCGTAACGCTTACGCGCGGCGCTCAAAGGCTGTTCGCCGAGGTGGACGGGGAGCGCTACGGACTTTTGCGCGGCGCGTTCAATTTTGCGTCCGATTCGTCGTCGTTCGAGTATAAGACCGACGCCTTTATCGCCAAAACCGAAATTTTGTTGCTCCCGTCGGGGGCGGGCGAGGTGCGGCGCGTCGAGTACGTCAACACCTCGCAAAGGACTCAAAGCGTCCGCATAAGCACGTTTGCGGAGCCGGTTTTGCGCGATTACGCCGCCGATGCCGCGCACCCGGCGTACTCTAAAATGTTCGTAAACGTCGATTACGACGCGCGTCTAAAAGCGCTCGTCGCAAGCCGCGTCAACGCCGAAAGGCCGCTTTTATTGTGCCACTATATAGATACGCGCGGGGCGTTTCCGGTTTTTTACACGGGGAGCCGCCGCAACTTTTACGGGCGCGGCGCCAAAACACGGGACTTCGGGCGCACGTTAGACCCCGCCCTGAGCGGCGGCTTTTTGGCGGAGGTTCCCCCCAAAAGCAAGCTCGTTTTCGACGTTTACACGCTTTGCGCCGCCCGCTACGACGACCTTGCCGCAACGGTTATGCTGACGCGGGTGGACGGCTATACGCGCCGCATACGCGGACACCTGCCCGCGCGCGTTTCGCCGTCGGCAAAAAAAGCCGCCTCAAAAATTTTGTTCGGCGCGGACTCGTCGGTCAAGGAAAAAATCGAGGGGCTGAATCCCGAGCGGCCGATCGTCGTTTTGGACGTCAAAAACGAGAACGCTTTAAGCCGCCTGCGGATAAGGCTTACGGAGCTTCGCGCCCTCTATAAATTCGGCGTAGAATTCAACACGGTGATAATTTATCCCGAGCGCCACAACTACTTTTTGTTTTTGTCCGAGCGCATCAACGCCGTTTTGGACGAGCTTTCGTATATGCGGTCGCTGAACGCCGCAAGCACGCTTACGCTTGTAAATTCGGCGGAAAATCCCGCGATAGCCGAGCGCATAGCGGCGTCCGCGCTCGACCTTTCCGACATAGATTTTTCGCCGACAGAGGAGGAACCCGCGCCGGAACGCTATCCCGCCTACGCCGAGGCCGCGGGCGCGTTCACGCCCGATTGCGGCTACAAAACCGACCTGACGCGCGGCGACACGCCCGCCCCGTACTCTAACGTAATCGCCAACAGAACGTTCGGGGCAATCGTTACCGAAAGCGGCGGGGGCTACACCTATATGGGCAACTCGCGGCAGGAAAAGCTGTCGGCGTGGAGTAACGACCCCGTTTTGGATCCGCCCTCGGAATATATCGTAATCGCCGAAAACGGTAAGCGTTGGTCGCTTACCAAAAAGCCGTTTTACGCCCCCGGCGGCCGCTATACCTGCGTCCACTCGTTCGGCGTAAGCGAATTCACGACCGAGTACGACGGCATAAACGCCCTCACGCGCGTGTTCGTCTCTAAAAACGAGCAGGTCAAATATTACGAAATCGTCCTCGACAACGCGACCGATTCCGTCCGCGACCTTGCCGTCGGCTTTAATTTCGACGCGGTTTTGGGCGATGCAAAAATCAACACCGTTCACGCGCTTAGCTTTTCAAAGGCGAGGGGAGCCGTCAAAATCCGCAACAATGTTTCGGGGCTTGCCGCCTATATCTGCTGCTCGCGCCGTATCCGCTCGTGGTCGCAACGCGGCGGACTTTTGAAGGTCGAAACGGATCTGCAAATAGCTCCGCGCGGCGCGGCAAGACTTTCGTTCGCCGTGTCGGGAACCGAAAATCCGTCGTTCGAAAGCCGCGGCGAAATCCGCGAATACGCCGCAAAAAAGTACTCGTCGCTCTCTAAAATTCAATACGGCGGCGCGTTCGACCCAAAAGCGGACGGCGTCGGCGCGGATATCGCGCGGCTCCTCAAATGGCTGCCCTACCAAACGCTGTGCGGCCGCTTTTTCGCGCGGACAAGCTTTTATCAGGCGGGCGGGGCGTACGGCTTCCGCGATCAGCTCCAAGATTGTTTGGCGCTCCTTTACACCGACGAAACGCTTGTGCGCGAGCATATTTTGCGGTGCGCCGCGCGTCAGTTCGAGGCGGGCGACGTCCTTCATTGGTGGCACCCGCCCTACACGGGAGTGCGAACGCGCGTGGGCGACGACAGACTGTTTTTGCCGATAGCGTTGGCGGAATATATCGAATTCACGCACGACTTCGCTATCCTGAACGAGCGCGTGCCCTACCTAAAACCGCAAAAAATCGAGGACGGCAAAAGCTCGCGTTACGCCGAATTCGAGCCGACCGCCCGCTCGGGCGACATTCTTGAACACGCCCTGAAAGCGATAACGGCAAGCTGTAATTTCGACGCGCGCGGACTCGTCAAAATGGACGGCGGCGACTGGAACGACGGTATGGACGGCGTGGGCAAAAAGGGCGCGGGCGGCAGCGTTTTTACCGGTATGCTGCTCTATTACGCGGCGGGCAAAATCTTGCCGTTCGTAAACGACAAGACCGACCGCGCGCGGCTTTTGGACGTCCGCGCAAAGCTGCAAAAGGCGGTCAACGGCGCGGGCTACGACGGCGAGTGGTTCCTCCGCGCCTTCAAGGACGACGGCACGCCCGTCGGCTCGGCGGAAAGCGCCGAGTGCAAAATCGATATTTTAACGCAAAGCTGGGCGGCGCTTTCGGGCATCGCCGACGCCGACAGGGTAAAAACCGCGCTCTATTCGGCGCAAAAACTGCTTGTCGACGGGGACGCGCGCATAATAAAGCTGCTTACGCCGCCGTTTCAAAAGCAAAAGGACGTCGGCTATATAGCGGACTATCCGCCCGGCGTGCGCGAAAACGGCGGGCAGTACACCCACGCGGCCGTCTGGTTCGTCGCCGCCCTCCTTAAAACCGGGCAAACCGAAAAGGCCTGGGAGCTTTTTAAGATGCTCGATCCTAACGGCCGCGGCGCTCCTTACGGTATCGAACCCTACGTTTTGGCGGCGGATATTTACGCGGAGGAATACGCCGGGCGCGGCGGTTGGAGCTGGTACACGGGCGCGGCGGCGTGGTACTATAAATGCCTCGTCGAGGGCTTTTTGGGCGTCCGCTTTTGCGGCAACAAGCTGATATTCGAGCCCCGCTTGCCCGCATCCGTCGACGCCGTACCGCTAAAAATCCGCGCCGAATCGGGGCAAATAAGCGTCCTTATCGACAACACCCAAAAGCGCGGCGAATGGCGCGTCGCCGTCGGCAAAATCCTCTATAATACCAACGAACTCATCCTTTCGACATCCCTTACCGACAAAAAAATCACCGTCAAACGCGTAAGTTAATTTAAGGCGATTTTAAGGCTGTATAAAATCGCTTGCGTATTGCGGCAAAAACTAGTATAATAAGGGGGTGGAAAAATTTTGCCGCGATGAAAACGCAACCGTGGAATTCGGGAGGCTTTTCGGCGCGTCGCTTGCGGGCGGCGACGTCGTTTTGCTGCGTGGCGGGCTCGGGGCGGGCAAGACTACATTTACAAAGGGGATAGCGTCCGCGTTGGGGGTTAGCGCGGAGATTGTGAGTCCCACGTTCGTTATAATGAACGAGTACGCGGGGCGGCGTTTTCGGCTTTGCCATATAGACGCGTACAGGCTTAAAAACGGCGCGGAGGGCGCGGCGGCGGGACTCGACGAGGTTTTGGGCGAGCGCGAAACGGTTTGCGTCGTGGAGTGGTACGACAATATCCGCGAAATTCTGCCCGCGCGCAATCTTAAAAGGGTGGACGCGGAGTATTCGGGGAGCGGCAGACTTATAAGGACGGAAGCTCCCTCGTGAAGTATTTGGCGGTAAATTCGGCGGGCGGCGGCGTATTGGCGGTTCTGAACGCGGACGGCAAAATTTATGCGCGGAGCGAGCCGTCGTTCAAAAAGGCGGGCGGGGTGCTGCTCGGTATGTGCGACTCCCTGTTTTGCGAGGCCGCTCTTACCCCCGCCGACGCGGACTTTTTTGCCTGCTGTACGGGGCCGGGGTCGTTTACCGGCATCCGCATCGGCGTTTCGGCGGTTCGGGCTATGTGTCAGGCGCTCGCAAAAAAAGCGGCGCCGGTTATATACTGCTCGGCGCTCTCATATAATGCAAGGAGCGAAAAGAATATTTTGACGCTTTCGGACGCCGGCAACGGACTTTTTTACGCGGCGGCTTTTAAGGCGCCGGGCGAGCCGATCGGCCGAATCGAATGCCTGGACGCGACGGCGCTCGAACGCTTTATCGCCGGGCGTCCGGGCTTCGAGCCGGTCGATACGCCGGTTACGGCAAGCGGTCTTGCCGCCGCCGCCGAGCGCGAATACAAAGCGGGGAACCTTGCGGAGTACTCCGCGCTTACGCCGCTTTACGTCCGCAAGCCGCAAGCGGAAAGGGATCTTGAAGCGCGGGGCGGCTTTGCCGCCGACAATCGGGGCGCGGTTACGGAAGGCGGAAATACGCCCGGGCGCGGCGCGGCGGATAGCCTTATAAGCGGCGGCGGCACACCCGACGGCGGCGCCGTAATTATAAGAGGCGCGGCGGAATCGGATTTGGACGCGATGGCGGCAATCGAAACCAAGTGCATAGAATGCCCTTGGACAAAGCGGATGCTCGCCGAATCGCTCGCCGACCCCGCGTATATATTTCTGTGCGCCGACGCGGGCGGCAAAGCCGTCGGTTACGCGGCCGCGAGAATATCGGGCGCGGACGCCGACACGGGCAATATCGCCGTTTTGCCGGAATTTCGGCGGCGGGGGATCGCGCGGCGGCTCCTTAAAGAATTAGAGGACGCCTCGCGCGCGGCGGGCGCGGAGCGGATATTTTTGGAGGTCAACGTTAACAACCGACCCGCGGCCGCACTCTATTCGGGCGCGGGCTACCTTAAAAGCGGAACGCGCAAGGGCTATTACCCCGACGGCGGCGACGCGGTAGTTATGGTGAAAAATCTTTGATTAAGATAAGGAGCAAGCGGTGGATATTACGTTGAAAGGCATAAAAATATTCTGCGAGCGCGGCGGCGGAACGGACGCGTCGGGCGGCGGTACGGACGGGCGGGAAAACGCGCCCGACGTCGCGCCGGTCGTTTTGCTTCACGGCTGGGGAGCTTGCGGGGCGACGATGCGCATACTTTTTGACGGACTAAAAGCCGATAACCGCGCCGTGTTCGCGCCCGACCTTCCGTTCTTCGGTCAAAGCGAGCCGCCGCCCGAATCGTGGGGCGTTTACGACTACGCCGACCTTGCCGCCGACCTTATACGCGCGGCGTGCGGCGGCGCGGCGGCCGTTGTAATCGGGCACAGCTTCGGCGGGCGGCTCGGGATAATTTTGGCGGCAAAATACCCCGAGCTTGTGCAAAAGCTGGTTTTGATCGATGCGGCGGGCTGTAAGCCCAAAATTGACCTAAAAAAGCGGTTAAAAATAATTCGGCACAAAATTCGTTCGCTTTTGGGGCTAAAACCGGAGCGTACGGCGGGTTCGGCGGACTACCGCGCGCTTCCCGACAATATGAAAGGCGTTTTTGTGCGTGTGGTAAACGAGAGCTTAGAACCGCTTTTTGGCAAAATCGGGGCGCCGACGCTGATTATTTGGGGCGACCGCGACCGCGACACGCCGCCGTATATGGCAAGGCGTATGAACAAAAAAATTCGCGGCAGCGGACTCGTTATGCTGGCGGGCGCGGGTCATTACAGCTTTTTGGACGCGCCGACGCGCGTGCTCGCGGCGATAAAATCGTTTATCGGGCAGCGAATGGAATTCACATAAAACGGAGTAAAAACGGAGTAAAATGGAAACGGTTTTTTTAATAGTATTTTCAACAATAGCGGGCTTGCTTTTAACGGCGTGCGCCTACAAAATGTTTCAGATTTATCAGCTTTCGTCATACAAGACGCGGGGCGTTTTCAACTGGTTCAGGGCGACTAAATTCGATTGGCAAATACGTTACTTCGCGCTCGCTTTTCTTTCGGGGGCGGGGATGTTCGTCTTTGTCGCGTGCTTCGGGGACTACGAACACGTCCGCTATCTCGGCTCGCTGATATTCGCCGCGCTCTCGGGGCTGTTCGTTTACGCCTCGTTCCGTCAAAAAATCAAAACGCCGCTAAAATTCACCCCGCGGGCGATCCGCGTCGTAATATTGTCGTTCATACTCTTTACGGCGGCGGCGGCGGGACTCGTAAGGCTCGGGTCGCTCTTTGCGGCGGACTATTCGCTCGCGGCGCTCTCGCAGCTGTTTATTCCGGTTATCGTCGCGCTCGCCCACCTTATAATGGCGCCGTTCGAGCGGCTCAACAACTACGCCTACAAGCGCCGCGCCGTCAAAAAATTGGAGAGTATGCCGGGACTCGTCAAAATCGGCATAACGGGCAGTTACGGCAAGACGACCGCCAAGGCGATACTGGCTAAAATGCTCGAAAAGCGTTACAAGGTCGCCGCGAGTCCCGCAAGCTACAACACGCCCATGGGCGTGAGCCTTGCCGTAAACGGGGGACTTATGCCCGACGACGAGATATTTATCGCCGAGATGGGCGCGCGGAACGTGGGCGATATACGCGAACTCGCGCTTATGATTCAGCCGAATTACGCGCTTTTAACGGCCATCGGCAGTCAGCATTTAGAGACGTTCGGTTCGGCCGAAAATATCGCAAAAACCAAGTACGAGCTTATCGAAAATATGGCGCCGGGGGGCTTAGCCGTCTTTAACGGCGGCGACGACGGCGTTATCGCGCTATATAATAGGTGCGGTGCGGTCAAGCGTTTAACGGGCCCCGAGGGGCTTAGCGGCGCGGCGGCCGTCTATAAAAACGTCGTAACGGGCGGCGCGGGTACGAATTTCGACATAGTGATAGCCGAAAAAACCGTCCGCATAAAGACCGCGCTTTTAGGCAGGCATATCCCGGGGTTGATATTGGCGTGCGCCGCGCTCGCCTACGCGCTCGGGGTAAAATTGGAGCAAATAGCCGAGGCGGCCGCCGAACTCGAACCCGTTCCGCACCGCTTGCAGCTAATCGAAAACGGCGACACCACCGTTATCGACGACGCGTACAACTCTAACCCCGAGGGGTCGAAAAACGCGCTCGAAATTCTTTCGGGCTTCGACGGCGCAAGGATAATCGTAACGCCCGGTATGGTCGAACTCGGCGAGGCGGAAAACGAGGCGAACGAGCAACTCGGCGCGTACATCGCAAAATACGCCGACTATGCGTTTTTGGTCGGCTGGCGCGGCGCCGTCATCAAAAAAGGCGCGCTCGCGGCGGGTATGGCGGCCGACAAAATCATAACCGCCCCCACTCTCGACGCCGCCGTCGCCGCTCTTGGCGATATTCCCGGCAAGAAGGCTGTGTTGTTTGAGAACGACTTACCCGACAATTACTAGGTCACGGTCGCCTAACGGCGTTGATGCGGGCTACGTGCGGCGGGGTATCTCAATCGAGTACGTCAATGTACACTCATTCGATACCCCGCCGCCTGTTGCCCGCCTGAACGCCGTTAATCGACCGCTTGCATAATAAGGCGGCGCGGCGGCGACTGTTGCCCGCCCGGACGGCGTTAATCGACCGCTTGCATAATAAGGCGGCTCGGCGGCGGCTATTGCCCGCCCGGACGGCGTTAATCGACCGCTTGCATAATAAGGCGGTCGCGCGGCGGCGGCTGTTGCCCGCGACCAAAACACTCCTCTTTGCCGCGACCGTAACTTATCGGCGCGGCGGTACGACTAAATTCGCGCGGCGGCGCAAACGGAAAAACAAATATGGAAAAACGGAACAGAAGCGTATTTATAAGCGGCGGGGCGACCGGCATAGGGCGCGCGGCGGCGGAGGCGTTTGCGGACGCGGGTTACAACGTCGCTTTTTGCTATAACAAATCGGAGCGCGAGGCGCGGGAGCTTTTCGACGCGCTTACGGGGCGCGGAATCAACGCGCTGTGCCGCCGCTGCGACGTGTCCGACGCCGCCGCCGTGGGTGATACGTACGACTTTTTCGCGTCGCACTTCGGGTTTATCGATACGGTCGTAGCCAACGCCGCCGTCGCCAAAAAAGGTCTTTTTTGCGACGAGGACGCGGCCTCGTTCGACGCCCTCGTCGCCGTAAATCAAAAGGGCGTCTTTAACGTCTGCCGCGCCTTCATACCCGCTATGATTCGCGAGCGTTTCGGCCGCGTCATCACCGTATCGTCGGCGTTCGGCATAAGCGGCGCCTCCTGCGAAAGCCTCTACGCTATGACAAAAGCCGCCGTAATCGGGCTTACAAAATCCCTCTCGCTCGAACTCGCCCCCTCCGGCATAACCGCCAACGTGATCGCACCCGGGCTTATCGACACCAAAATGAACGCCGCTCTTACCCCCGCCGAGCTTGGCGATCTTGTCGCCGCGATTCCCGCCTCGCGCATAGGCGTCCCCGCCGACGTCGCCGCCGCCGCCCTCTTTTTGGCGTCCGAAAACGCGGGCTACATTACGGGGCATGTTCTTTCCGTCAACGGCGGCATTCTCTAAACCGCCCGAATTCCCCGTCGATAGCGAACGAAAAAATTCCCTCGGCGGTCTGTCCGCACTTTCTCGGCGCATCCCTTGAATTCCCCACCGGGGAGAGGCGGCGGCGTACGGCGGCGGGGCGGTTCAATCATTGAATAACTGCCGCCAAAAATTCCATTTAACGAACTACGGTTGACTCGCCCGTCGAAATATGTTACAATATACTTATGACGCGGCGCAAGATAAAGGTTAAGGTATACCAAAAAATTAATTTGTCCCTCAATATTTTGGGGACGCGCGGCGATATGCACGTCCTCGACACGGTTACGGCGTCGGTTGATAACGGCGATACCGTAACCGTGTGCGAACGGTTCGACGATATTATTAACGTCGAATTTTCGCGTTTTCCCGGCGCTGTTCAAGGCAATTCGGACGGCGGGCGGGGAGGAGTTTCGGACGCCGATCAAAATAGTGAGGACGGCGGTTGCGCAAATTTCCGCGTTTCGGACATAGTTCAAAACAACACGGCGCTAAAAGCGGCGGAGATTTTGCGCGGGCAATTCGGGCCGTTCGGCGCGGACATATATATCGACAAAAATATCCCGGTATCCGCCGGTTTGGGCGGTTCCAGCGCGGACGCGGCGGGGGTAATCGTCGCGCTCGACGCTATGTTCGATTTTAGCGCGCGGGGCTTGTCGGCGCAAGCGGCGGCTCTAAAAACGGGGTCGGACGTTCCCGCGATGCTCACGGGCGGCTTTTTGCGCGTGGGCGGTACGGGCGGAAAAATCGAACGGCTAAATTCCGCCCGCGAATTATTCGCCGTCGTCTGCAAGGGCGCGGCGGGCGTGAACAGCGGCCGGGCTTACGCCGAATTCGACAAAATGTATCCGTCAAAAAAATTCGCGCCGTCAAATAACGACGCGCTCGTGTCCGCCCTCGCAAACGGCGATATGGCGGGCGTAATAAGGAACGTCGGCAACGCGCTCGCCGCGCCCGCGATTGCTCTCTGCCCCGAAATTAATTCCGCGCTCGCCGCACTTTCCTCCGTCGGCGCCGACTGCGCTTTTATGACGGGTTCGGGTTCGGCTTGCGTCGGGCTTTTTCCGTCGCTCGCGGCCGCCCGCGCCGCCGCCGCCTCTCTTTCCGCCCGCAACCTTTACGCCCGCGCTCAGTCGACTCTTCCGCTCGGCGTCGAAATTCTCTCCCGCAATTTTTAGCATAACAAAGCGTATAAAAATAGTGTGTCAAGACAATAATTCCTTTCGTAACGGAGGTTACGGAGGGAGTTTTTATGAAAAAGGTCGGGATTTGCGCGGCGGCGGCGGTATTTTTTGCGGCGGGAGTAATATTTTGCGGCTGCGCAAAGCATACTATCAACGAGGAGCAGCGGCTTATACGCATACACATCCGCGCCAACGGCGACGGGGCGGGGGATCAGGCGGTAAAGCTAAAAGTGCGCGAAACGCTTTCCGATTACCTCGAAACCGAGCTTGCGGACGTTTCCGACTTTGAAACGGCTTACGCGATGTTAGCGGAACGGCTCGACGTTTTGCGCCGAAAGGCGGACGCGACGCTGGCGGCGGAGGGCTATTTTTACGGGGCGCGCGTCAGACTCTGCAACGAGTTTTTTCCGACGCGCGGCTACGAAAACGTCGTCGTCGAAAGCGGCTACTACGACGCGCTTATCGTGGAGCTCGGCGAGGGCAAGGGCGACAATTGGTGGTGCGTAATATATCCGCCGCTGTGCTATCTTAAAGCCGAGGGCGAGGGCAAAATCGAGTATAGGTCGTATATCGCGGAGATAATTAAAAAATACTTCGGCAAACAATAATTATAACAAAAAAGACAACGGCAACAGGGGGACAAAATTATGACAAAAAGGAAAGGGCTGCTTATGGTCGCGGCGGTTATGCTTGTAACGGCGTTGATTTTCGGGACGGCGGCCGTCGCGGTTTCGGCGGCGAATATCGTCAAGGGCGACACCGCCGAAAACAACAAAACCGTTCAGCAGAGGCTGGCGGATTTGGGGTATTACGCCGGCAAGGTGGACGGCATTTTCGGGCCGAAAACGCGCGCGGCGGTCAAGAGCTTCCAAAAAAAGAAGGGGCTTGTGCAGGACGGAATCGTGGGCGCAAAGACCGAAAAGGCGCTCGGCATAACGCTGGGCGGCGGCGCGAAGGCGACGGCGAACACCGCCGACACCGCGCTGTTGGCCCGCTGTATTCACGCCGAGGCGAGGGGCGAGCCGTACACGGGGCAGGTGGCGGTGGGCGCGGTTATTTTGAACCGCGTCAAGTCATCCAAGTTCCCGAACACGATTTCGGGCGTAATCTATCAGCCGGGCGCGTTCACGGCGGTGAGCGACGGGCAAATGAATCTTTCGCCCAACGAAACGTCGCTCAAAGCCGCCCGCGACGCTCTGAACGGCTGGGATCCCACTAACGGCTGTTTATACTACTACAACCCCGCCACCGCCACAAGCAAGTGGATTTGGTCGCTGAGGGTGGAATTAAAGATCGGCAAGCACAGCTTTGCAAGGGCATAACGCGTGCATAAGGGGAGGACTATATGAGCGTAACGCAATATTACAAAAAGCGCGTCAACGCGTGGAAAATCGTCGCGGTTATTTTGGCGGTAGCCGCTATTATCGGGCTTTCGATCGCGCTTATTTTGACGGCGCGCCAAAACCGCCGGCAACGCGACATCATAAAAAACGCCTACGAGCGGTCGTTTTACGAGCTGTCCGACGCCGCCAACAATCTTGAAATGAGCCTGTCAAAATTGCTCGTTTCGTACGACGACGCGCATTCGGCGGTGCTTGCCGCCGAGGTTTACGGCCACAGCGGCAACGCGCTTTCGGCTATGTCGCGCCTGCCGCTTACCCGCGTCAACGCCGCCGACGCCGAAAAGTTTTTTAATCAGGTCGCCGATTTTTGCGCGAGCTTTGAAAAGTGCATCGCCTACGGCGGTGATCCGTCAAGCTACCGCGAGCGCGTCGAGGATCTGTATATAGCGGCGCGGACGGTCAACCGCCGGGTGCTCGACGAGGGCGCGGCGCTAGCGGGCGACGGCTACTCGGTCGAAAAGGTTATGCAAAAGTGGAACGCCGAGCAGCCCTTCACCGTTAGCGGCGACGGCGGCGGCGACACGTCGCACAACTCCGTCGAATACCCCGAACTTATCTACGACGGGCCGTTTTCGGACGGACTCGCCAACCGCGAATTCAAGTTTTTGAAGGATTTGCCGGAAATTCCGTGCGACGCGGCTATCGAATTCGTCAAAACCGGCCTGCCGTTTTCGGTGAGCGCGGTTCAAAAGATAGGCGACTGCGCGAACGCGTCGAACGCCTACGAGCTTACGGCGCAAACCGACGCGGGCGAGGTCTATTGCTCGGTCTCTAAAAACGGCGGCCGCCTTATGAATCTGTCCGTCTACAAGAACGTCGCCGGGGTCAAAATCGGCGGCGACGAGGCCAAGGCGCGCGCGGTACGGTACGCGGCGGCGTTCGGGTACGACGTCGCGCCCGTGTGGTACAACGCGATCGACGGCGTCGCGATTATCAACCTCGCCCACGTCAGCGGCGGCGCGGTTTATTATACCGACCTTGTCAAGGTCAGGGTCGCCCTCGACGACGGCTCCTTGTGCGGCTTCGACGCGGGCGAGTACTGTATGAACCACACCGACCGCACCTACGAACCCGTTTTGACCCCCGATGAGGCAACCGCGTCCGTCGCCAAAAATCTTTCCGTGTTGTCCGTCCGTTTGGCGGTCGTCCCCGACGGCCGGTCGGAGCGCCTCTGTTACGAAATCGCCGCCGACTACAAGGGGCTCGATTACTTTATCTACGTCGACTCCCGCGACGGCCGCGAGGTGAATATTATGAGGGTCATCGACGAGGATCAGGGCTCGATGGTCATCTAAGAAAAATCGGTGAAATAAGATATATCGGTGAAATTCCCCGGAGGAACGACAAACGCGAAACCCCGCCCTCGCTTACGTATTGAATATACGCGCGCGGCGGTCGGCTTTTCGCATATCCCCAAAATTCCCCTCCGGGGACGGGAATTTTTGAGATATATCGAGTGCGACCGACAAGCCGTTGAGGAAAAATTGTCCGCCCGCCGCACTCGGCACGTCCCTTGAATTCCCCTCCGGGGAGTGCCTCGCCTTGTTGACGGGCTTAGCTCGCAAGCTCGCCCGCCCTACAAACGGCTTCGCCGTTTGACGGCTCGGTTCGTGGCGGCGCAGCCGACGGGGTGGTTGATTGTTTTTGTAGGCGGTTTATAGGAGCGGTAGCGTAATGACCCTTACCACCCCGGCAACTCCGTTGCCACCCCTCCATAGAGGTGAATTTTGGGTAATGTCGAGTGCGGCGGGATGGCAATTTCACCCTAAACGGTTTGTCTGCCGCTTTTCGCATATTTTTTGAATTCCCCTCCGTGGAGGGGTGGCGGCGAATGCCGACGGGGTGGTTGATTGTTTTTGTAGGCGGTTTATAGGGGCGGTAGCGTAATGACCCTTACCACCCCGGCAACTCCGTTGCCACCCCTCCCCGGAGAGGAATTTTGGGGACACGTCGAGTGCGACCGACACGCCGTTGAGGAAAAATTGTCCGTCCGCCGCACTCGGTACGTCCCTTGAATTCCCCTCTACGGAGGGGTGGCGCGTAGCCGGCGGGGTGGTTGACTGTTTTTGTAAGTCGCCTTATAAAAGCGGTAGCGTAATGACCCTTACCACCCCGGCAACTCCGTTGCCACCCCTCCCCGGAGGGGAATTTTGGGGACACGTCGAGTGCGACCGACAAGCCGTTGAGGAAAAATTGTCCGTCCTCCGCACTCGGTACGTCCCGTGAATTCGCCTCTTCGGAGGGGTGGAGCG
>JAISMM010000077.1 GCA_031276725.1 Clostridiales bacterium
AAGGGAATTTAAGTGATATGCCGAGTGCGGCAAACAAGCCCGGAAGGGAATTTAAGTGATATGCCGGGCGCGGCAAACAAGCCCGGGGGGGAATTTAAGAGATATGCCGAGTGCGGCAAACAAGCCCCTAAGTGGGGAATTGGCAAAAGTTTTATCCGGCGGCGGATTTTTCGGCGAGGATTTCTTGTTCTTGCTCGTCGATTCGGTCGTCGACGTTTTCGGCGAGAGTCGTCAAAACGTTATCGATGTGTTTTTTGCGTATAAGGGCGACGGCGCAAAGGATTAGGGGCAGGACGAATACGACGGCGGCGATTAGGCACGGCAAAAAGGGCGATTCGGTGAGGGCGCTCAAAAAGTACATATTGCTTAGTTTGGGGACGAGGCAGATTATAAAGGCGACGGCGGCGAGCGGCAAAATAAAGAATTTGTATTTTTTCTTTTTTACGATTCCGGCGGTGAGGAGGCTCGCGCCGTAAAAGTAAAGACCCATACGGAATATGGCGGCCATATACCACGTGAGGATATTAATCGATTGCAGCTTTTGTATAAAGTCGAGCCGCCCCACCTGCCGGCAGTAGATGAAGTAGGGGTTAAGGTAGAGCTTGGAGAGCGGCACGCCGATTACTATAAGGGTAGGCAGGGTTATGAGCAGAACGCTCACGACGTAGATGACGAACGAGCAAACGTAGGGTTTTATTACGCCGGACTTTTTTTGCAAATACGTTCCGAAAATAAAGAACAGATAGATTTCGGAGTAGCGGCTGGCGTTAAAAAAGGCGTACTTGTTCATATCGACAAACGTCGGGGGCTTCAACAGGGGATAGACGTCCTCTAACTTCATTTGTTCGAGTCCGAGTATAAAGAACAGAACGACCGCCGTAAACATAACGGGCAGAACGACGATTCCTATCCGCCCGAGCGTTCCGCCGCCCTTGTACGCCGCGTAAACGACGGGCGCGAGCGTTACGACCAATAGCGCCCACTCGGGGGTGTTGGTCAAAATATACGTCTTTATATACGCGACGTTGATATTAAGGACTATCAAAAATTGCAGCATAAACACGAGCGCGATAACCGCCGCCGCGGCCTTGCCGACGAATTTGCCCGTAAGAACCTCGAACGTTTGGTTGAGCGTCATATTCCTGAACCGCGCCGTCAAAAACAGCACCGGCAGATTAAGAACCGCCACGTAGGCGAACGACAGCAACAGCACGTAAAGCGCCTCGTGGTCGGGAATGCCGCCGTCGACTATCGGCATAAACGTGTAGGCGACTACCGCCGCGCTTCCGCCGCCGATCATCGCGAGCTGCGCGGGCGAAATATTGCTTCGTTTTTCCATTATATTTTCTCCGGTTTATATTCGTCGCGGATTTGTCCGCTGTCGTTCAGCTTGCATTCGACCTTGACGGAAACCGCCGCGTTCGCAAAATATTCGTCGTCCCAGGCGTCGGCGATTTGCTCCCACCGCGAAAAATTCCTTTTGTAGAAGTGCTTGCCGAACCCGAAAATGTCGCTCTTAAATTCGGTTTGCGCTTTCTTTACGGCGGCGGCGATTTGGCTTGCGAAGCGCTCCGCGAACAGATTTTCGGCTATCGCGCGGTCGTCCTTATTCGACGACTTTAAGGTGTCGGAGGCGAACAAAACCAAATGGCCGCCTATTTTGACGTCGATATTAACGCTTACGCGGTTCGCGCCGTCCATACCCGCCCGAATTTTTGTTTTTATGTCGCGGGCGTTTATCGCCATAACGTCGCCCGCGTCGGTTCTTACCGTTTCCTCCACGCCCCTCGCGCCGTTTGTAAGAATGTTGTAGGCGCGGGTTTCCTCGGCGTTCATAGTCCCCGCGAGCTCCGTGCCCTTAAAGGCGGCGAGTCCCTCGTAAACCACCTGCGCGGACTTTTCGCCCTTGCCCTTGACCGCGTTCGTTTTAAGGCTTATAAGCCCCATAACGGGCTGTTTGCCGTCCTCTAAAACATCCTTGGCAAAGTCGAGCGTGCGCGAATAAACGCCGGACGAACTGACGGAAAGCTGCGAGTCGGCTACGGAATCCACGTAGCGCCCCAGCGTGTCGCTCATACGCGTGTCGGCAAAAAACAGGTCGCCGATTTCGCCGCCCGTATACATTATCATAAGCGGCCCCTCGTCGGTGAGCTGGTCGCGCAAAAAGTAGTCGAGCGGGTCGCGCATACCCTTTTTTACAAAGCGCTCGCTAAACACCCTGATTTTATTCGCGCCCGCGAACAGCTTGTTGTTGATTGTCGCGGCGGAATTATAAAGCGCGTCCGTAAACGTCGGCCCCGTTCCCGAATAGTGCAGGCTGCCCTGCGAACCGCCGTCCTCGTCCGCCGTAGTCGATTCGGGCCGCAGCACCTCCATAAAAATTTCGTAGCCGCCGTCCTCGTCCGCGTCGATCATAAAGCTGGTGATTATCGCCAAATCCTTCGGCTCCACGCTATCCCAACACCCCGTAAGAATAAAAAGAAAAACGATTGCGCCGATTAACGCGACAAATTTTTTCATACTATTCCGCGTCCTTTAAGTCGTTGTATTTTTTGAATTTCAGCGAGGGGAGCGAGCGCCGCCATAGCGAATCCTTTTTGCGGTGTTTAGAGTATTCGGTCAAAATATTCACGCCGAACGACTCCTTCGAAACGATATACGTCAAAAGTATCATAGTGCCGCTCGCGATGCCGATAAGACCCATAGTCGCGCCCAAAACCATCATAATTATCCTAAACAGCACAATGAACTCGTTAAGGCTGTTCACAAGCAGCGACGCCACCGCCGTAAGCGCCACGAGTATGACCGACGGCGCGCCCACTATTCCGGCGTTGACGGCCGCGTCGCCTATGATTAACGCGCCCACAATCGTTATCGCCGCCCCGGCCGTTTTAGGCAGGCGCGTGCCGCCCTCCTTTATAAGCTCGAACATAACGGTAAGCATAAGCACCTCTATAAATTCCGGCAGCGGCCGCTTGCTCGTCGCCCCTATAAACGTTTTAAGAAAAACGTACGGAATCATTTCCTGATGAAAATTCAGAACGGCTATCATTGTGCCGGGCAAAAATATGCTCAAATAGAACGCGAAAAACCGCAAAAACCGCAACGTGTTCGATATGAGCGTCCGCGAATAGTAGTCCTCGGCGGTCGAAAACGACTCCGCAAACAGCTCCGGAACCGTTAAAACGTGCGGCGTGCCGTCGCAAAACACGGCGATTCTGCCCTCTAACAGTTTGGCGGCGACTATATCCGGCTTCTGTGTAAGTCCCGCGTTCGGGAGCAGGGCGTACGGCTCGCGCTCGATGAACTGCTCTATTTGCCCCGATTCCAAAACGCCCTCGACCTCTATGCGGTTCAGCTTTTGCCTTAAATTGCGCAAAACCTTTTTGTCGGCGGTGCCGTTAAGGTACGCCACGACCACCGTCGTTTGCGTTTGGCGCCCAAGCTTCAACTGCTCGAACACCAAATCGGGCGACTTTAATTTGCGGCGCACAAGCGACACGTTTGTCGCGATACTCTCGTTAAACGCCTCCTTCGGGCCGCGTATAACCGACTCGGAGTCGGGCAGAGTTACGGCGCGCGTGCTGAACTTGCGCAAATCCGCCGTGTAGATAACGCCGCTAAGATCGTAGTAAAGAACTACGTCGCCCTCTAAAACGCTCCGCACCGCCGCTGTTTCGTCCTCCGCCGTTTCGTACGCCGCCCCGATACACGCGGGAACGTCGCCGTCAAAGTTTTTCGACTTTAAGGGCGTTATTACGTCGCGGTCTATAAGGTTCTTGTCCGCCATACCGGAAACGTAAGCCACGACTGCCTCTCTTTTAGCCGTCGCAAACCTGTTGATTATAACGTCGAAGCTGCCGCCGATTTTCTCTTTCAGCAGACTTTCGAACTCTCTCGCCCCGAGTTTATCCATTCATTAGCCGCCCTCCCGCATCAATAATAGTATCCTTATACGGGTCGGTATTTATACCGTATATAGGGCGCTATTTGCGGGAAGACGTTAAATTTCTTAAACGCATATCCGAAACGGACGCAAATTTATATTTTGCGTTGCGTTTTACGTAAATCGTATTAAAACCCGTTGCTTTTTTGTTAAGAAAAGTATATAATCTGTTGGTATGGATTTTTTTACTACGCTGATAAACGTGGCCTTGCTGATAGCGTTGGCCGTTCCGGGATACATATTACGAAAATGCGGCAAGCTGCCCGATAACTCGGCGAAGGTGCTTACTGTGTTGTTGCTTTACGCCTGCCAGCCGTTCCTGACGATTTCGTCGTTCATCAAAAAGGAGTTTGAAACCGCGCTGTTGGTCAATATGGGCGTTTGCGCCGCGCTGTCGCTCGTCGTAGTGCTGGCGGTGTTTTTGGTAAGCAAGCTGTGCTTTGCGTTCTCGAAGGACAGCGCGGCAAAAAAGGTCGCTATGACGGCCGGATATATGAACAACTGCTCGTTTATGGGACTGCCGCTCATAATGGCGCTTTTCCCCGGAAACGGCGAGCCGATAATCTACTGCGCGGTGTTCATACTCGTGTTCAACATATTGGCGTGGACGCTGTCGGTCTACACTATGACGGGCGACAAAAGGTTTATGAACGCCAAAAAAGCGTTCCTCAACCCGCCTACGCTCGCGCTCGCCGTCGCTTTGCCGATCTTTTTCGCAAAGCTCGTTCTGCCCGTTCCGCTCGTCGGAACAATCGACTTTTTGGGCAATATGACCCCGCCGCTCTCGATGCTCATAATGGGCGTGCGCCTCGCCGACATAAAGCTTTCCGCGCTTTTTCGGTCGGGCTGCGTTTATCTTTCGTCGTTCGTAAAATTAGTCGTTTCGCCGCTGTTTACGTTCGCGCTCCTTATGCTGCTGCGCACGTTTATTCCGATAAGCGATATGCTGTTTTTGACCCTCTACATAATTATGGCTATGCCCACCGCCGCCACCGTCATACTCCTTTCGCAAATGTACGACGCCGACGCCGACACCGCCACAAAGTGCGTCCTTTTAAGCTCCGTTTTTTGCGTGTTTACTATTCCTGTTATGATGCTGACGAGCGTTTTTATATAAATTGTCTTGACATTTAATAAAAAGTCGGGTATAATGGCAGCATAGGAATTGGGGAGTAGCCGGCGGAATTAACCGTTCCGCGTTTCGGGCCGTCATCGCGAATTATTTAATTCCGGCCCGGAGTGAACAAGCCAGTGGATTCGGGAATGTTAGCGGCAAGACCATACGAGATATTTTTTTCGTACGGTCTTTATTTTTTTTGGCGGCATTTGCGGATTCGCCGCCGTTACGGACTTTTTCACCCGCTCATAAAGGAGGACGTCAAATGGATTTTCTTGTCGAGGCGCTAAAATTAATCACCTACAAGCACGCGGTTATGTGGCTTATCGGCGGGGCGCTGATTTTTTTGGCGATACGTTTCAAGACGGAGCCGGCGCTTTTGCTGCCCATCGGGTTCGGGTGCATACTCGTCAATATACCGCTATCGAACGTGCTGACGCAGGGCGGGCAGACGGGCATAATATCGTGGCTTTATAACGTCGGAATCGAGGCGTCCGAGGCTATGCCGATTTTGCTGTTTATCGGCATAGGCGCCATGATAGATTTCGAGCCGCTTATCGCTAATCCCAAGCTGATGTTCTTGGGCGGGTTCGCGCAAATCGGCATATTTTTAACCGTGATTTTGGCGGTGTGCTTCGGCTTTTCGCTGCAAGACGCGGCGGCGTCCGGCATAATAGGGGCGGCGGACGGCCCGACCTCGATACTCGTCGCCCACGCCTTAAAGAGTAAATACGTCGGCGCCATAACGATCGTGGCGTACTCCTATATGGCGCTCGTCCCCATAATACAGCCGCCCGTCGTGCGCCTTTTGACCACGCGCCGCGAACGCCTTATCCGTATGGACGACGTTAAGCCGCGCAAGGTTTCAAAGGTCGTCAAAATTCTGTTCCCTATCGTAATAACGTTTACGGCGGGGCTTATCGCGCCGTCGAGTCTCGCCCTTATAGGGTTTTTGATGCTCGGCAACCTTATCAAGGAGAGCGGCGTTTTGGGAACGCTCACCGACACCGCAAAAAACAACCTCGCAAATTTAATAACGCTGCTGCTCGGCGTAACGATCGCCTTTACTATGCGGGCCGAAGAGTTTCTTTCGGTCGCTACGCTCGTTATTATGGCGCTCGGGCTTTTCGCGTTCGTACTCGACACTGCGGGCGGCGTCCTGTTCGCAAAATTCCTAAATCTGTTCTTGAAGAACAAAATCAACCCTATGATAGGCGCGGCGGGAATTTCCGCGTTCCCTATGTCCGCGCGCGTAATTCACAAAATGGGACTCAAAGAGGACAACACAAACTTTTTGCTTATGCACGCTGTCGGCGCGAACGTGTCCGGTCAAATCGCGTCCGCTATCGTGGGCGGGCTTATAATCGGGCTTGTCGTTCCGATGATATAAACGCCCCTCTTGCCGCTACCGATTTCTAAATTTGCCCGCGCCACGTAAACAACAAAAAAGGAGATTACTATTATGAAAAACTTATTCGCGGCGGTTTTGCGCGCCGTATCGGGCGAGGACATAACGCGGTCGCTCGGTATACTTTGGAAGGGTATGCTCGCCATTGCGATCGTCTTGACGGTCGTCTTTGCCGCAACGCTCATAATGAACGCCGTTTCGCGCCGCATAGCCGACAAAAAAAGTAAGGTCGACGACAGACCCGACGCGCCCGAAAACCCCGAAAACGTTTAATGGCGATAGAACTTTCCCGTTTCGGAAAGTTCTATCGATTTTTTGCAAGTATTTTCCCATTTCGGAAAGTTTCGCCGATTTTTAGCCGATATTTTCCCATTTAGGAAAGTTCAGTCGGTTTTTACCAAGTATTTTCCGATTTCGGCATAAACTTCTTGACAGAGGACGGTTTTTCTGCTATAATAAAGCCAATCCGAACAAAGGAGCGGCAACTATTATGATACAACGAAAGGAATATTTAGAAAGGCTTATAGCCTGGAAGCACGAAAAGGTTATAAAGGTCGTTAGCGGCATAAGGCGTTGCGGCAAGTCGTCGCTTCTAAAACTCTACCAACGGCATTTGCGCGATACGGGAGTGTCCGACGGACAAATGCTCGTTCTCAATTTTGAGGAGCTCGAAAACGATAAGCTGCTTAACTATAAGGAGCTTTATAACTATCTGGTTCAAAGACTCTATAAGGGCGGCTATACCTATATCTTTTTGGACGAAATACAAAAGGTCGAAAACTTTGAAAAAGCCGTCGACAGTCTGTATATCAAGGATAACGTCGACATATATATCACGGGCTCCAACGCGTATCTGCTTTCGGGCGAGCTCGCCACGCTTTTGTCGGGCAGATATATCCAAATAAAAATGCTGCCGTTTTCGTTTGCGGAATATTACGGAATAAACAAGTCGCGCGATAAGGACAAGGCGTTCGCCGACTATATGTCGGGCGGAGCGTTCCCCTATATCGCGCTTATGGGACACACCAAGGAAAAAGCCGACGAATATTTGGAGGCGATATACAACACGGTAATTCTAAAAGACATCGAGGAGCGGAGCGCAAGGCGCGAGTCCGACCCGAATAAGCGCAAGGCGTCCGACATAACGTTGCTTAAAAACGTGGCTAGGTTTCTTGCGTCCAATATAGGCAGTCCTATGTCGGTAAAGCGGATAGCCGACTTTATAACGTCGTCGGGGCGGCGCGTTTCGCAAAATACGGTGGACGGCTATATCGAGGCGTTGGAACAGGCGTTTATTTTTTATCCCGCCGAACGCTACGACATAGAGGGCAAGCAGCTTCTTAAACGCAACCAAAAAATCTATATCGTCGACCTCGGTCTGCGCAAATACCTGCTCGCCAAAAAGGAGTACGATTTGGGCTACTCGTTAGAAAACGTCGTGTTCCTCGAGCTTTTGCGGCGCGGCTTTTCGGTCAACGTCGGCAAGGTCGGCGCAACCGAGGTCGATTTTGTAGCCGCCAAGGACGGCGCGCCGCAATATTTTCAGGTAACCGCCTCCCTGACGGACGAAAACACCTTCAACCGCGAATTCGCCCCCCTAAAAAGCATAAAAGACAACTACCCCAAAACTATATTGACCCTCGACCGCTTTACCCCCGGCAATTACGAGGGCATTCAAGTTTTGAACGCCGTGGACTGGCTGTTGGGTACGTAGGTTAGCGCGGCATAAAAATGAATAGAACCTACAAAGTACGGCGACGGATTTGCATACGCCTACAAAGTACGGCGACGGAACGGACGACTGCGGGCTGCCGATTAAAAAATTCCCCTCCGGGGAGGGGTGGCGCGTTAGCGCCGGGGTGGTAAGGGTCATTGCAGGCGGCATATATAAACCGCCCTACGGCGGACAATCAACCACCCCGTCAACTCCGTTGCCACCCCTCCATAGAGGGGAATTTAAGCGGCGCGCCGAGAGCGACGGACAAACTGTTGAAAAAGATTGTTAACGGCAAAAGCTGTCAATACCGCACTTAGCTGTTTCCCAAAATTCCCCTCCATAGAGGGGGAATTTAAGCGGCGCGCCGAGAGCGGCCGAAGAACCGCCGGGGGGGGGAGGATTTTTATAAAAAAACAAAAACGGGGCTTTTTGTTTTTTGCCGTATCTTAAATTTTCTTGACCTGACCCCCCTCCGTGTGGTAGAATATAAGTTAAGGCGCGGGGGAGTTTCGCGCCCGCGACGATAATCGTTTTTTTTCGGGAGGGTATAATTATGCTTAGCAACAGGACGCCGCTGGTGGAGATCGGCGGCGACGAGATGACGCGCGTATTGTGGGGTTACATAAAGGAAATTTTAATCGGGCCGCACATTAAACTGAACGTCGATTATTACGATTTGGGGCTGCCCGAGCGCGAGCGTACGGCCGATAAGGTAACGGTCGCGGCGGCGGAGGCTATCAAAAAGTACGGCGTGGGGGTCAAGTGCGCCACTATTACGCCCAACGCCCAGCGGGTAGAAGAGTACAAGCTGTCGCAAATGTGGCTGTCGCCGAACGCGACCATAAGGGCGGCGCTCGACGGCACGGTTTTTCGCGCTCCGGTCGTCGTCAAGGGCATAAGGCCGCTGATCGGGCGGTGGACAAAGCCGATAGTGATAGCGCGGCACGCCTACGGCGACGTCTACAAAAACTGCGAAATCGCGGTCGCGGGAGCGGCGTCCGCCGAGCTTGTGGTAACGGCGCATAACGGCCGCGAGATGCGGCGCAAGATAGTCGATTTTGCGGGCGCGGGCATCGTGCAGGGCATACACAACACCGACGCGTCGATCACGTCGTTCGCGCGCGCGTGCTTCAACTACGCGCTCGACCAAAGGAGGGACGTTTGGTTCGGCACTAAGGACACCATCAGCAAGACCTACGACGGTCGCTTTAAGGACATTTTTGCCGGGGTTTTCGAGTCCGAATACGCTCAAAAATTCGCCGACGCCGGAATAAAATACGAATATAACCTTATCGACGACTCCGTGGCGCGGGTGATCCGCAGCGAGGGCGGTATGATTTGGGCGCTCAAAAACTACGACGGCGACGTTTTGAGCGATATGGTCGCGTCCGTTTACGGCTCGCTCGCGATGATGACGAGCGTACTCGTTTCGCCCGACGGCAAGTTTGAATACGAGGCCGCCCACGGCACCGTAACGCGCCACTACTACCGCCATTTGGCGGGCGAGCCGACCTCGACAAACCCCGTCGCGACGATTTTTGCCTGGACGGGCGCGCTCGCTAAACGCGCCGAGCTCGATGCCCAACCCGAAATCGCCGCCTTTGCCAAGCGGCTCGAAAACGCCGCCGTTACCGCCATAGAGCGCGGCTATATGACGCGCGACCTGCTCGGTCTTTTCCGCGCCGACGGAGTTACGCCCGTAGCGTTGAATACGCTTGAATTTTTGCATAAAATCGCGGAGTGCCTCGCGGAGCGGTAAAAACGGTCGTGACGGCGGCAAATCCGCAACCCGCCCTTGCTTACGTATCGGAAAAGTTGTTGACAAAACGGGGAAATGTGGTATAATATGATTATAGAGTCGGAGAGGACGGTAGAATGGAAAACGTAACGGCGGCAAAAAATAAGAATACGAGCGACAATCTGTACGACGCGGAGCTTGCCGCGGCGGCTGTCGAATTGTTTGCCTTGCTCGACGAGGCGGACGCATCCGACACGTATATATCGCTTGAACAATCAAACGCCGAAATAGAAAAGAGGATTAACGAATTGAACGGCGAAAATCGAACTTGACGTTGTAGCGCAAAACGACAGGTTGAATATCGTCGAGTATCTTTACGCCTGCAACGCGTCGGACACCTTTCGCCGGCTTGACGCGGAATTCAAAAAAACGTTTGAACTGCTCGCCGCGCAGCCCGAATCGGGGACGCCGGTTAAATTTACAAGGTATAAGCATTACCGTTTCGTTATAGTAAAGCCGTATTACGTTTTTTACGTATACAAAAACGGCGCGGTTTATATAAAGCGCATAATCCATACGGCGCGCAATTACAAAAAGCTGTTGGCGCCCGACGGCAACCTCTGAACAAATACTTGCCCGGAATTTATCGGTTAATTCAGTACTCCTTTAAGCCGACTAGCTCGTCGGTCGAAACGTTAAAAAAGAGGGCGAGGGCGATAAGTGTATCGAGGTCGGGCTCGACCTTGCCGTTTTCCCAATACGAAACCTTGCGCTGTGTCGTGCCGATCGCCGCCGCAAGCTCCGACTGTTTCAGCTCCGCTTCGCAACGGAGCTGTTTTATTACGTCCGCGAATTTGTTTTTCGCCGCCGACGTGCGCCGCGTTACGGCGTCCGCCCGCGAAATTCTTTTATTTTTCATATAATAATTTTAGACGAAAATAGTCTATTTTACTTGACATAGACAGTTTTTGTCTATATAATAAGAATATGAGGACAAAAAGTCCCCAAAAAATTACCTTTGGAGGAAAAACAAATGGCATACTGCAAGAATTGCGGCAAGGAAATCGACGGCGGGGAGAATAATTTTTATGAAAGAAATAATTAAGCGAATACAGAATATGGATTTATTTTCGGGTGATTGGCAGGACGCAAATGAAATTTACGACCAAATGGTTGAATTGCTCCTTCAAAAATACGGTCCGGTTGACAAAGATTTTGACGAAAACCCGACAAAGAGAGGCGACGAATGGCTCGACATTCATCATATTGACGAAACAACCTTAGATGATATTGGCAACAGAACAACGGCTGCGAAAAAAAATGACCGGAATACGCTGCATATTGGGTTCTATACGTTGGAAGAACTTAAACCGATGAACAGAAAGGAACGTTTGGTTTATGCTAACAAAATTGAACACTTTTTGCTACATTTTCTTATAGAATGTATTCGCAATTCGAGTGATATATCGGGCGGACCGAATTTTACTTGGGACGGCGCCGTCGCGTTGAAGTATTTCGTTTTGAATCGCCCGCATCTTATCGCTTTACAAAAAAGAGACGATTTTTACGACGACATATCGCTAATCGATTTAACAAAGGTATATAAAAAACTCATTGATTGGAAAGAGTGGAGATTGGGAACCGCCGCAACGTTTTGGTATACGTTTTTGTATAATCAGCCGATAGACAAAAAAAAGTTGAGAGACGATATATTGGTTATTTTATGCGACGGCGACCTCAATAAATTGCCGGCGATGATATACGGTAAAATTTGTTAATAAACGGATAATAGCTGATTAATTGAACCACCCCGCCGGCGAGTGCCGCCGTGGCGGTTGATTGCTTGCCGCACTCGGCAATTCCCCAAAATTCCCCTCCGGGGAGGGGTGGCGGCGCACGCCGACGGGGTGGTAAGGGTCTTAACGCTACCGCCCATACAAGGCGCTCTGCGAATACCTCCAACCACCCCGGCACCTACGCGCCACGAACCGAGCCGTCAAACGGCGAAGCCGTTTGTAGGGCGTGCGAGCTTGCGAGCTAAGCCCGTCAACAAGGCGAGGCACTCCCCCGGAGGGGAATTCAAGGGATATTCCGATTGTGCCGGGCGAGCCGTTTAAGTGAAATCACTTGCTTGCCGCACTCGGCTATTCCGCAAAATTCCCCTCTACGGAAAACTCTGAACAAGTACGCGCGAATTTTACGGCAAGATTTTTTGAAGATTTTTAGATTTACGAGGAAGGCTCGGAAGCTAGGCTACGAGCCGACGGGTAAAGCCAAAAAAGGCAAAAAAGATGCCGTAAAATTCCCCTCCGGGGAGGGGTGGCGGCGAATGCCGACGGGGTGGTAAGGGTCTTAGCGCTCCTGCCCATACAAGGAGCTCGGCGCTTACCTCCAACCACCCCGGCACCTACGGTGCCCCCCCTCCCCG
>JAISMM010000066.1 GCA_031276725.1 Clostridiales bacterium
ATATTTTTATCGCGTTATTAACAAGTAAGGTATCGGTGTTAAGTAAAAATAAATACTCTCCGCAAGCCGCCGCCGCGCCTAAATTGTTCGCCCGACCAAAACCCAAATTATCGCCCGCGTCTATCGTTTTTATTTTGCTCCCGAACACTTTCCTAAATTCGTCCAACGAACCGTCGGAGGATTTGTTATCTACAACGATAACCTCAAAAGAAACCCCCTCAGTTTTTTCAAACACGGAATTAATTGCATTTATTGTCATATCTTTTGTGTTGTAATTTACAAAAATAACGCTGACATCAATTTGCACGTTCATTTTAATCCCTCATATTTTAACAATCTAACCGTTCGTATATAGTGATTTCGCGTCAGCCAATGTGCAATTACAAAGTAAACCAGCATAAAAGAAAACCCCGAAAATATCCACAAATTCGTAAAAGTATTAAACACTACTATTGTGAATAAAACAGCCTTTCCGGGTATATGGTATCTTGAATATTTTGGAATAAGTTTATCAAACACAACAAACATTAAAATGCTGTAAAGAAACATTAGAACGGGTCCCAGCCAACCCAATATAACATACGGATCCGTGTATATTGTCGTAACATTAAAGTTTTGAATTATTAATTTACCCAAGTTTATGTCATTAGTTGCGGGCAATCTTTTTGAGATAAAATCGGGTAGAATGCATTTTATAATGAAGTCCAAAAACGTACCGGTGCCTGCGCGAAATAGATCAACATTGTACTGAAAATTGCTGAACCCAAAACTTATATACATATATGTCCATAAAAATTCGCTCGGAATAAAACTGTTGGTAAAGCCCTCGCTTGCATTAGAAATCCTCGAAAACGCGTACTTATCCCCACCAAAAGAGCGCAAATTTCCTAACAAACCGAATATATATAACGACACTATTGCCAAAACTATGACTACAACAATTAATTTTTTTGAAATCTTTTTCCGTGTTTGAAGAAACACAAAAACAAGAGCAACGCAAGTCATAATTATTGAACCGCGATCATATTTCATTAGAAACATAAGTAAAACAATAAATGTGTGCATTAAATGATATTTATTTTTTGAGCAAATAAATTTATAAAAACTAACAATTGCATAAAAATTGGCAAATGTATGAATTAAAACCCCGACAACCGGAATCCCAAAACCTACATATCCGCTTTTATGTGTTAAAATCAAAAAAAACGGAATCCCCCCGTGATGAATGAATTCAATAAGATAGCCTATAAGGATAATACCAATACACCAGATATGAACTTTTGAAAACTGTTTTTTTTCTTCCGGATTATCACATAAGATACAATAGTGATTTTTACCTAACCTATTTTTATTTTGATAATGTATGCCCAAAAAAAACGAGGCAATAAATGTTGAAAGAAAAAAAACAATCGTATCGGTCGTTAGTTTCGGCGCCGCATTAGACCAGCCCAACGAATAAACAATGAAAACCGCCGACCATGCAATTATATATATATAGTAGGGATTTATGAACCACTTAGTGCGCATAGCCTATTTCTCCTTGTTTTCTTGCTTTAATAAATTTACTAATTTTAGGAGATCTTCTTCCTGCTTTTTGATAATTTCCGAATATCTTGATACACAAATTTGTTTGATTTTATCAAAATTACATATTGCGACTAATGTTTTTTGATACAAATCTTCCTTATAGAGCGGGTTAAAATATATTCCCGCGTTTTCAAGGACTTCCGGCACCGCCGTGGCATATGCGGCTACGGTGGGCGTGCCGTAACGCATCGCCTCGACGGGGGGATAGCCGAAACCCTCGCTAAATGTGGGGTAAATAAACAATTCGGCGTTTTTGTACAAATGCTCTAAATCGGCGCTCGGAATACTTTTGAAGTTCACAATATTGTCGCCTTTAACGTTAATATCGCCCACAAATACCGCGTCGTATTCGCGTCCGAGCCGCTCGTTCAGCTTTTTGAAAACCTCATAGAACATATAAGCGTTTTTATGGGGACGGTCGCAAGAGATAAGCAGAAAATACTTGCGCTTTTTGTTTAGATACGATTTTACCGCGTCCGACTTAATATCGTCCGAATATACATAGTTTTTCAGGGGCGACCAACATACGGTTACGTCGTTTTTAATATCGTCAAAGTAGTATTCCAACGCGCTTTTGGTATAGCGCGACGCCGCGATTAAATAAACGTTTTGCCTGCCGACCGCTTTCTTGAAATTTTTATACCGCAACAAGATTACAAGGTTTTGACCGAGCAGGCAACCTAACAAAAACCTTAGCCGCCTACTTAAAAATGTTTTGACCTTTTTGAACGTCCGCTTAAATATATTGCCGCTTTTTAGAAACTGCTTGCGATTAAAAACCCCGCTCTCTTGGACAATAATATCGCCTATATCGTGGACTACCATTATAACCTCGCACTCTATCTTATCCAGCGCGATTTTGGCAAATCTTTGAGCGATAGTTATAAAAACCTTATCGATACCTTCCCTAGCGCAAACCGATTCGATTTTTTCGCGGTTAATGTCGATCAGCTTAATGTTGTGCTGTTTTATTATACTTTCGGCTTCGGCGTTAAATTTTTGACGTTTAAGATATACGCCGATAATCTCGGCGTCGCCCGAAAGCAAAAGCTCGTTAAGAATTCTTAAACCGTACAAGCTGCCGCCGTTAACAAACGAATCCTGTTGCGACACAAAATCAAAAAGTATTTTCAAGCGTGTTCCTCCAAAGCTAAAAGCCGGTTGAGGGAAGCAAAAAACATTTTTTGCGTAAAGTTTTTTTCAAAGCAGTTAAGCGCGTTTTTTCGGTATAACGTAGAATCGAATTTTTTTGCGTCGTAGCCGTCGGACGCAAGGTTAACGCCGATATTGTATTCGTCAACCATTTTTGACGTGTCGCCCCGTATAGTGTTGACAATCGGCAAACCGCCGCGCAAGTAATCTATCGATTTTACAGTAAGACCGATCGCAAGATTTTTTTTATAAACGTTTAAGCCGAAATCGCAATTGTTCATAACCTCTTGCTTGTAGCTATCGTCGTAAATTTTGCCGTGATAAACCGTTTCGATATTGCGAGCGGCAAGCCCGTTCAAAAATTGTTCGCGCCTTTCGCCGTCGCCGATTATGTTCAAAACGACCGGTCGGCGCTTTTGCGCTTCGACAAGCAAATTTATGATTCTGTCAATATCGATTATATTGTTTATAGACCCGAGATAAAGAAACCTCAATTTTTCGGACGGCGCGTATGCTATGTCGCCGCGCGCGTCGCCGCCGAATAAATACAACGTCTTAAACGCGCTTGTGTCGATATTTTGATCGGCAAGGATTTGTTTGTAATAATCGCATTCGGTAAAAACGGCGTCCGCCGCCTTAATATTTTTGTTCCGCAAATTTTTCCAAACGCGCAAAAAGGGCGAAAGAATCTTTTTTGTTCCGTTTGAAGCCGGCAAAGATTCCGGCCACAAATCTACTATGTCGGCAATTATTTTTGCCGACGGATTATTTTTTTTGTATTTTGCGGCGCGGTAAAGAATAGAATTTGCCGGAACTATCAAATAAATATAGTCGGGCTTTATGTCGGCGACCAAATCAAACGCTTTTTTGCACCAATTTGAATACGACGTTAAACGCGCGACCGAAATATTTTTTTTGTACGGCTTTGCGTGAATAAATTTGATTTTACCGCCGTACGCGTTTTCGTCCACATATCCGGTTCCGTGCTGAAAATCCGACGCGTATATAACCGCATCGACGTTGCCGTTTTCAAAATATTCTTTTACCGCCAAAAGCCGTTCCTTAAAAAACAGCCCGGTAGCGGACAATATAACCGCTTTCATACGCTTGCCTCGACGCTCGCGGCGTTGGTTTTGACTTGATAGGCGTTTTGGAAGTCGGCGGAAAGGGCGGGGTCGTAGGTCAAGGAGCCGAACAGCTTGCGCAACGGGGGCATAAAGGGGTACAGGAGCCAAACCGCCCAATTGAAGAGGGGGGTTAGGCGGAGTTTTTTGCCGGAGGCGGCGGCGAGTGACTTTACTAAATCGGAGGTGCAAAAGTAATCGGGGTTTTGCGGAAAAAACACGCCGGAGGAGCCGTTGTCGATAACGAGTTTTACAAATTCGGCGAGGTTGTCGATATGAAGCATACTGCGGCGGTTCTTGATTTTGGGGAAAATCGGGACGCGGGCGGCGAGCGATTTTAGCCGCGTAAAATTGCCCTTGCAGTCCTTGCCGAAAATCATAGGCGGGCGCAGAACGGCGACGTTAAAGCCGGGGCTTTGCATAGCTTGAAGCTCCGTATCGGCTTTTAGCTTGCTGTGTCCGTAATAGCCCTTGGGCTTAAAAGGCGTTTTTTCGGTAATGTTCGCGTTGCCGTAGCCCGCGTAGACGCTCATACTCGACATAAAAATAAACTGCTTAACGCCCGCCGCCTTCGCTTTTTGCGCGACCTCAACCGGGAGCTTTGCGTTGACGGCAAAATACGCGTCCTTGTTTCGGCGCTTTTCCTTTAAGTGCGCGATTCCCGCGACGTGAAAAACGGAGTCGTAGCCCGAAAAATCGAACGCCCGCCAGCCGTCGCCGAGCATATCGAGAACGGTCGCGGAGTAACCCGCGCCCGAGAGCCGCGCCTTAACCGCGCCGCCCACATAACTATTCGCGCCCGTTATCAGAATTTTTTTCATTACACTTCCTTAAAAACTCCGAACAAGTTTAGTCGGCTTTAAGCCGCGTCTTATTTAGAGTTTTCCGTTTTGTTATCGCCCTTCCGTTTTGCCGCTATAAATCTTTGCCGGATTCCGCGTCCGCGCCGCCCGCGACGGGCGGGTCGGCGGTCGGTTCGAGGTTAGCGTTTTCGCCGCCGTCCGCAAGAATCGACTCGCGCACCGACGCCGCCTCTTCGGTTACGGACTCTAACGGGATTCCGGCGCTTTGCGCGGCAAGCGCGCCCGTGCCGCCCTCGACCACGCCGTCGGACCGAAACACCTTCGCGACGGTCATAAAGAATATTTTTATGTCGGTCAAAAGGCTTATCCTATTAACGTAATCGCCGTCGAGCCGCGCCTTGACCGGAATTTCAAGCTCGTCGCGGCCGTTCACCTGCGCCAAACCCGTCAGCCCGGGGCGGACTCCGTTGGCGCCGTACTTGTCGCGCTCGGCGGCTAAATCGTCCTGATTCCAAAGCGCGGGGCGCGGCCCGATAACGCTCATTTGCCCGAACAGAATGTTGATTATTTGCGGCAGCTCGTCGAGGCTCGTCCTGCGCAGGAATTTGCCGACCTTGGTAATGTGCCGCGCGGGGTCCTCCATTAAATGCGTCGGAACGTCCCTTGGCGTGTCGGAACGCATAGTGCGGAATTTGTAGATGCGGAACAGCTTTTTGTTTTTGCCGATTCTGCTTTGACGGAAAAAAACCGGCCCGCGCGAATCTATTTTTATGGCGGCGGCGAGCGCCAAAAACAGCGGCGACAGTATTATTAAGCCGGCAAGCGCCGCAAAAAAGTCGAAAAGCGGTTTAAAAAAACGACGGTACATTGCGCCAATCCTCCGCTATCTTTTGGGCATAACGGAAACGCGGCGCATAGGCTCGCGGCCCTCGCTGCGCGTAACTACGCCGGGATCGTCGGCAAGCTCGGCGTGGATTATGCGGCGTTCGGAGCTCGGCATAGGCTCGAGCGCCACCTTGCGCCCCGACCGCACCGCCTTTTCCGCCGTCTTGCGAGCGAGCCGCTTTAAGGTGTCGATCCGCTTTTGGCGGTACCCCAGCGCGTCCAACGACACGTGCGCGTACTTGCCGCGCGCCGTGTTCAGCGCGAGCGAAACAAGGTACTGCAACGCGTCTAACACCTCGCCGCGGTAACCTATGACCGCGCTGTCCTCCGTGTCGACGGTAACCGAAACGTCGTCGCCGCGCTCCGCTAAAACCGTTCCCTCGACGCCCATTTTTTGAAGCAGTCCCGAAAGATAATCGCCGCACAAGGCAAGCTCGCCGTCGGTGATCGGGGGCTTTGCGCGCGGGGGCTTAGGCTCGCGCGGAGGCTTGTCCGTACGCGGCTTTTTTTCCGGACTTTCGCCGAAATTCCTTTCGGGTCTTTCGCCGAACCTTTTTTCGGGCTTTTCGGAATCGCCGCCGAACTTCCTCCCGGGCTTTTCGGGCCGTTCGCCGCCGTCATTATCGGGCTTGTCCGCCGCAACTTTTTCCGACCTTTCGGGCTTGTCCGACCTTTCGGGTTTTTCGGTCTTTTCCCGCTTTTCCGACCTTTCGCGCGCGGGTTTTTCGGCGTCGTTCGGCGCGGGCGACGGCTTAACGGGGTCGTCCTCGCCGACCGAAATAAGCACCTTGGCTTTCTTAAAAAAGCCGCCCGATTCCAGCACCGTTACGTCGGCGTCGTCGATGGTAACGCCGAGCTTTTTAAGCCCTTCCTGAATGGCGTCGTCCACCTTTTTTGCAACAATTTCTACCGTTCGTTTCATTTTATCCTCCTGCAAGGTCGTTCTGACCGCGCTTATTTTTCGTTCGGGTCGGGACGGCCGTACCGTATAATTTCGTCGCCGCCGACCTTTTTGGGTTTTTTCTTTCTATCCGCTCCCGGCCCCCGCTTGCCGCCGCCGCCGAGGTCGAAAAAGTTTATGGCCCACGTCATGGCAAAGTTGAACACGACCGTGGCGAGCGAATTTATTATGATATACAGAGTGAATACCGACGTATAACTCAACGCGCAAAAGCCCATTACGAGCGGCATCATAAACAGCATCATTTTCATATTGCCGCCCATAGAATCGTTTTGCATACCGCTCTTTTTTTGCTGCTTTTGCATAACGTACTGACTGAAAAACGACAGCGCGACCGACAGAACCGGCAGCAGCAACAAGCCGTTAGTCTTGTTTTTGGGGTCGTTACCGAGCTTTCCCGTAACGTCGTTATACATTTCGGACGAGATTATGTTTTGAAGCTCGGGCTGAGTCAGTCCGCTCTTTTCCGGATCCTTGGCGTACTTGCCCAAATTGGCTATAAATTTTGAATATTCGAGGATCGGCTTGCGCCACGGAACGTCGGGCGACCAAACGTTCTTTATCCATAAAAATTCGACCTTCAACTCTCTTTCGTAAACCTCTACGACGGCGGTTTGCGCCTTTTCCTTGGCGGCCGCGCGCGCGCCGTTGGCGTACGATATGTCGTCGGCGCTCGCCCCGTCCTTCGCGGCGTGCGCGATTCTGTCGGAATCGTAGTCCTCGGCAAGCACCCTCGTATATTCGGTGCCGTAGGCGTCGTACATTTCGACATACTGCTTCATCGACATATATTGGCTTATGTTGTTGAGTCCCGCCAAAAGCCAAAAGAACAGCGCGAGCGTAACTATCATAGGCAGGCACGACGAAAAGTAGCTGAACCCCTCGCGGCGGTTAAGCTCCATTTGCTTGCGTTGCAGAGTCGCCTTGTCGGACGCGTAGCGGTTTTTGAGCTCGTTCATTTCGGGCGCGATGCGCTCCGTAATCTTTTGGTTCTTGCGCATAGAGTAACGCTGATAAAAATCGAGCGGCAAAAGCGCGAGCTTCAAAATTACGGTAAACACGACTATGCGCCAGCCGTAGTTGAGCACAAATTCGAAAACTTTTAAAAGCAGCCATTCCCAAACGCCGCTCGGCACGGGCATTTTTTCGGCTACCGCTAAAAAATTCAGAAAAGCCATTTCATATCTCCTTTGGGGTTGTCGGGAACGGGGTCGAAGCCGCCCTCCTTCCACGGTACGCAGCGCAGGATTCGCGCCGCGCCGCGCCTTATGCCGCCCGCCACGCCGAACTTTTGGATCGCCTCGAACATATACGACGAGCAGGTCGGGTAGTATATGCACGAGGACGGCAATAGCGGCGAAACGCACTTTTTGTAGAATATAATGAGTCCCAGAAAAAACCACCGGAACGTTATTATATTCAAAATTACCGCGCGCGGCCCTTTACGCTTTTTCTTCATAATTCGGATCGAGTAGAGCCGCGCGTCTTAAAAGACCGGTTAGCTCGCTTTTGAGTTTGGCGTAGGGAAGAACCGCCGCCGCCGGGCTTGCCGACACGACGGCCTGCGCCGGCGAAAGGCGCGGCAACAAATCCCTTACCGCCGCGCGGAGCCTGCGTTTCAGCTTGTTGCGCACGACCGCCTTGCCGACCTTGTTCACAACCGAAAAGCCCACGCGCAGCGTTCTGTCTTTAACGAACGCAAGCGTCAACGGGCCGCAGCTTTTACGCTCGCCCTTGTTGTAAACGTAGCGGAACGATCCGCGTTTTGTAAGCCTGTTCGCCTTTGCCAGCATAGCCGCAGTTAAAGTCCTCTCCGCGATCCGGTTATCTTGAACCGAGCGGCGCGGGCGTTACGTTTTTGCGCCCCTTGCGGCGGCGGCGCGACAGCACGTTCCGTCCGCCCGTCGTCTTCATTCTGGCGCGAAAGCCGTGTACCTTGGACTTGGTACGCTTTTTGGGTTGATAAGTTCTTTTCATCTTTACCTTTTCCTTTACAGTAATCTTTGACCTAGCTTATTAATTATAGAGAAAAAACCGCGCACAGTCAACTGTTTTGCAAGGTTATGTTCAAATCCGTTCAAATCTGGCAAATAAAACTATCTGCTTGTCCGCCGCACTAGCTCCGCCGCCCCCCCCCGGCGGAGTGCCTCGCACGCGTGATCGGGCTTTGCCCGCAAGCTCGCACGCCCTGCAAACGGCTTCGTCGTTTGCAGGGCTCGGTTCGTGGCGGCGAATGCCGATGGGGTAGTTCAATTATTAAAGCGTTAGCCGCAAATATTCGGTAGGGAAAGTAGGAATTTCCCTACTTTTCCTACCGGTTTTTAATGAGCTGTTACCGGCTAATTAAACCGCCTCGTCGGCGCTTGCCGACGGGGTGGTTGGGTGTCCGCCGCACGACAATTTATGTATGCCGCCTACAAAGCCCCTTACCACCCCGGCACCTGCGGTGCCACCCCTCCCCGGAGGGGAATTTTGGGGAATACCGAGTGCGGCGAACAAGCGACCATCCTAACAAGGCGACCTACAAAGCCCCTTACCACCCCGGCACCTGCGGTGCCACCCCTCCATAGAGGGGAATTTTGGGGACGCGCCGAGTGCGGCGGGCGAGGCAATTTTCCCACTCAACGGTTTGTCGGTCGCTATCGGTATATCTCTTGAATTCCCCTCCGGGGAGGGGCGGCGGCGTTTGCCGACGGGGTGGTTGGGTGTCCGCCGCACGACAATTTATGTATGCCGCCTACAAAGCCCCGTACCACCCCGGCACGTGCGGGGCCACCCCTCCGCAGAGGTCACTTTTCTCCACGCACCGCTTTCGTAGTAAGTGGAACCGCCCCGTTAGTGGGTGCCGCCCCTCCACGGAGGGGAATTTTGGGGACGCACCGCGTTCGGCGGACGAGGCAACCACCCCGGCACTAACGTGCCACCCCTCCACGGAGGGGAATTTTTTACGG
>JAISMM010000044.1 GCA_031276725.1 Clostridiales bacterium
CTCACATAATTTCATTGACAAGAGCGGGATAAAGGGGATAGAATAGAGCCGGAGAAATTAGGGGAGGAATAGTGTGAAAAATAAGGAAAGAATCGCTAAAAAATTCGGTTCGCGCAAGGCGTTCGTCGTCTATTTGGTGTGCGTCAACGTAACGGTGTGGACGGCGATCGCAAGCGCGGTTATCTTTTTTATCGAGCGGCCGTACGGCGCGGAGCGGCTCGCCGAGCAAATCGCGCTGTGCGTGCTGGCGCTCCTTTTGTTCAACGTTCCGGTATTTATGCGCGAGCGGCTCAAATTCGATATTCCGGCGTTTTTGCAAATCGTTATCACGGTGTTTATTTTGGCGCACTGCGTGTTGGGCGAAATTTACCGTTTCTACGACAGCGTTTTTCTGTTCGACAAGGCGCTGCACCTAACGGCGGGAATAGTGATCGCGTTTTTGGGTTTTTCGGTCGTGTACGGCTTCGGCAAGAGCGAAACGGAGTCCGTTAAGCTGTCGCCGACGTTCGTCGCGCTGTTTTCGTTCTGCTTCGCGCTCGCGCTGCTTACGCTGTGGGAGATTTTTGAATACGCGATGGATTCGCTTTTCGGAATGAATATGCAAAGGTGGAAGGACGGCTTTGCCAAAAGCGGCGTCGGGGACGCGCCGGCCGTTACGGCGAATTCCGGGCGCGGCAGCGGACTTATCGACACTATGACGGACTTAATCGTCGGCGTTATCGGCGCGGCGGTTATTTGCGTTATCGGCGGCATCCGCATAAAAAAGAATCCGCGGGATCGGCGCTTTTTTATAACGAAGTCGGGCGCGGACAAATAGCCGGGTTGATACGGGCAACGTGTTCCGGTTTGCCTTAATCGAGTAACGTCAATGTACACTCGTCCGAGCCGCCGAACGGCTTTCCGTTTGCGGTGAACCACCCCGTCGCCTACGGCGCCACGAACCGAGCCGTCAAACGGCGTAGCCGTTTGCAGTGAACCACCCCGTCGCCTACGGCGCCACCCCTCCACAGAGGGGAATTTTGGGGATATGCCGATAGCGGCGGACGGACTATTGAGAGAGGATTGTTAAACGGTAAAAGTTATCAATAAGTACTCGGCGTGTCCCTTGAATTCCCCTCCGTGGAGGGGTGGCACCGTAGGTGCCGGGGTGGTTGCCCTGCAAACGGTTTCTCCGTTTGGCGGCTCGGTTCGTGCCGCCGAACGCCGCCGGGGTGGTTGATTGTCCGACTGTTGTCCGCTCGTTTTGCCCGCTTATTTTTTGCCGTCTAACATACTCCTAATAAACTCAATTAATTTTGCGCGTTGCAAGGGCGTTAGCTTCCGCGCAAGGTTAAGCGTCTGTTCCAAATCTTGCGGCAGACTCGCCGAGGTTTGACCGTCCGCGCGTCCGAAGCCCTCGTCGAGTCCCAATATATAGTCCGTCGATACGTCGAGCCTTTTGGCGATATATATCAGCTTTTCATAATCTAACTCAAAAACCCCCGTTTCAAAGCGGCTGTAGGCTTGCTGTACGAGTTTCAATTCGGCGGCGAGCCGTTTTTGGGTAATACCCGCCGCCTGCCGCGCCTCTTTGATTCGTTCGCCGATTGTTTTTTTGTCGATCATAAAAAAAGTATATCACAAAGTGCTGTAAAATAGTTGACAAACAGCTAAAAACGGTGTATCATACGCACATACAACATAAATTGCTGTGAGCGCATTTTTTGGAGAAAACAATTATGAAAAAGATTAGATTATTAACGGTTTTATCGGCTTTGATTTGCGCGGCAACGCTCTCCGCGTGCGGTGCTTCTTCTCTTAACGATAACGGCGGGGACGGGCAAGACGGTAGCGACCCCGTCGCAAAGGTCTATAAAACCGAGGGAACTTACGAGGTCGGCAAGGACATAGATGCCGCCGAATATTTGCTTGTTTGTACGGGAAACACGGGCGGCTATTTGACGGTAAACCTTGGAAAGATAGGTTTTCTTTATAACGAGTCGTTCAGCGGTCGGCGGTACGTAATTGTCAACGCCGGCGAGTTTTTAACATTCGAAGGCGCGAATCTTTACAAATTGGACGAGGCGCCCGAAATGGCAAAGGCAACCGACGGCGGATATTCTCCCGGTCAATATAAGGGCGGGCGAGATATTCCCGCCGGAGAATATTTAATCGTCGACCCGACCGACAATTCGCTTAACCGCATACAACAATTGCTTGCGCCGAATGCGGATTTTTTATCGAGCGACATTCTTTTTGACAAAACGTTTTCTTACAGACATTATGTTAAGATAGCGGACGGGCAATATGTATCCTTTAAGTACGGCAAGCTATACGAGGCAGCCGCCGCGCCAAAAATCATTTTGACGGGCGACTTTTACAAGCCGGGTCAATACAAGGTCGGCGCGGATATTCCGGCGGGCGATTATACTCTGTCGGTTCCCGAGGGGGCGACTTCGACCTATGAAATAACGATGTTGCCGCTATGCTCTTTATTGTCGGACGCTCACGTCGCGAACGGAATTTTAGCGCAAGACTCGCCGATTCGGCTTGCCGACGGGCAATATATTCACTTCGACCGCGGACGGCTGGCGTTAAATCCGTAAGAATAGTCGGAATATAAATTGAATTTCCCTTGACAAAAGCCGCATAAAAGGGTAGAATTTTGGTATGAAGAAAAGCGGCTTAACGGTGTTCTTTATATTGTTGGCGGTGTGGTCGGCGGTGCTTGTAGGGGTTATCGTCGTCTTTTGCGCGGGGAGCGCGGGGGCGTTTTCGGTCAATCCGTCGGCGTACTATATAGTAACGGTCATAGTGTCGTTTTCGTCGTTCGCGGCCACGTCGTTTTTCGGGCTGGCGGTGTATAGGCACAACGCGGCGGTGCGCGACCAAAACAACGAGATACGCCACCAAACCAACGCGGTAAACCGCAGGGCGGAGGCTTTCCGGAATTTGCAATTTATATCGTCCAACTATACGATTATCGATTTTATCGACAATATGCAGATCTACGAGGAGGGCGAGCGCTACCGCGAAAAGCTGCGCGACACGGGCTCGTTCGATTTTTATCTTTTAGAAAAAGGCACGGCTAAGGACGACGTTATAAAGAACTTCGACGGCTACGTTTTTTTGACGGTGCGCCTTCCGTTTGCGGTCGTCGAGGGGATCAAGACCCTGAGCCGCCTGAAAATTTCGCAGTTCAAGTTTGAAAAGCCGGGCAATACGTATCGGTTCGTGCCGTCGGACGGCGCGCACGCGAGCGCCCTCATACTCTATAACGAGGCCGAGCACCGCAGCGAGGCGGTCGTGAATTTGGTTATGCGCAAGGACGGCGACTTTTATAAGCTCGGCGAGATTAATCCGTTTTTGAAGATCAAAACGCATTTAGAGATGGAGAGTCTTTTGGGCGTTACGGTGGCGGGTTCCATAGAGCTTTACTTTACGAACCCCGAGAATATCGAGGAGAGCGGCGCCAATAAGTACGCCATAAATTCGTCGCAGTTCGAGCTTGCCGGAATGCCGAGGTTGGCGGTAAGCAAGGAATTTATACCCGACTGACACAAGGAGGAAAAGGACATTGTTCGACGTTGAAAAAAAGAAAAAGGAGCTGTTCCAAAGGGGCATAGCGCACGTAACGGTAGACCCGGGAACGAAGGGCGTTATGCGTATACATTTGATACCGCCGCGCTATAAACTCTTTTCGACTAAGCCCGCGGTCGTGCTGCTTAACGGCCATTTTATAGTGCCGATAAAGCAGGGGTGGTATATACTTTTGTATCATTTTATCGACGAGGCGAACAAAATCGGCAAGCGGAAATTTTCGCCCGGGGAGTCCGAAACGGCCGTTAAAAACGCCGTCGCGGCGACGAAAGCCGTTTTTAAGGCGGTTAGCGAAAAGCGTTTAAGGAGCGACCTTACAAAACTTTTGACCCAACTTAAAGAAATTTGCGAAAACGTCGGAGCCGTCGACACGAAGCATTTGAGCGTCAAGGCGTTTTCGCGCTTTATGACCGCGCCGCACAGAATGGACCTTATGATAAGCCCGATGACGGACGCGGACGGCGTTTGGAATTGCCCGAATATGTGCGTTCACTGCTATGCGACGGGTCAAAATTTGGGGTACGCGCGCGCTCTTTCGACGGCCGAATGGCTAAAAATTATCGACAAATGCAAGGCGGCGCATATACCGCAGCTGACGTTTACGGGCGGCGAGCCGACTATGCGAAGCGACCTTGCCGAGCTAATCGACTATTCGCGTTGGTTTATTACGCGGCTTAATACCAACGGCGTTCTGTTGACGCCCGAGCTTTGCGGGCGGCTTTATAAGGCGAGTTTAGACAACGTTCAAATCACGCTGTACTCGTCTAATAAGGATATTCACAACTCGCTTGTAGGCGGCGATACGTTCGATAAAACGGTGCGGGGCATAAGGAACGCGCTCGCGGCGGGGCTCGACGTAAGCGTAAATACGCCGCTTTGCAAGGCTAACGCCGATTACGTAAGCACGCTCGAATTTATAAGGAGCCTCGGCGTAGTTTACGTAACGTGTTCCGCCATAATCCCCGGGGGACTCGGCGCTAAGGCGGAATCTAAGGCGCGGGCGCTCGGCAAGGACGCGCTTTTTAACCTGCTTGACGGGGCGCGCGGCTATTGCTCGCAAAACGGTATGGATATAAGCTTTACCTCGCCCGCGTCGATAGGCAAGCACAGCTTTAAGACGCTCGGGTTTGTCGCTCCGGTTTGCGGCGCGTGCTACTCGAATATGGCTGTCGCGCCCGACGGAACCGTCGTTCCCTGCCAAAGCTATCTAAGCGGCGATATAAAGCTCGGGAATATGCTGACCGACGAATGGCGCGGCATTTGGAAGCACCGCTCCGCCGTCGCCATACGCGCCCTAAGGGAAAGCCGCCTTAAAGAATGTCTTTTGGCGTCGGGCGACCCTAAAACCGCTAACGCGGGAAAATTCGTTAAACGCCGCAAAGCCGCCAAAGCGGACGGAGCCGGTAAAAGCGACAAAGCCGCCAAAGCGGAAAAGGTCGATACGGGCGGCGAAAATTATTCTAAAACCGATAAAACCGGTAAGGGCGGCGCGGAATGAAAAAACGAATTTTTGCTTTAACCGCGATACTTATATCGCTTGCGGCGGTTCTTTCGCTCGCGTTTACGGGCGGCAAAACCGGCGTGTCCGCTTATACGTCAAAGCCCTACGACGAGATTTTGACCTACTCCATAACGGTCGATCCCAATTCCGACGGCACTCTCAATATGCAATACTATTTTAAGTGGCGGGTCTTGCGCGTCGACGCGGACGAGCCGTTTACGTGGGTGCAAATAGGCGTCGCCAACAAGCACTACGACATTTTGGACTTTTACGGCGACGGCGTTCAATCGGCAAAAAAATATAACGGAGGCGGTTCCTCGCGCGTGCGGCTCGATTTTTTGACGGCGCGGAAAAAGGACGAGGAGTTCGAGTTCGGCTTTACGATCAAGCAAAAAAAGCTGGCGACAAACAGCGACGGCTACCCCTATTACGAATTTAACAACGGCTGGTTCGACGATATTCCGGTCGCGGAATTCCGGCTACTTTGGCGCGCCGACGGCGTGGAAGCGTTCTATCCCGCGTCCGAAAAGTCCGACTATAACTATTATGTCTATTCAAAACCGCTCGCCCAAGGCGAAAAGGTTCAATTCCGCGTCGAATACGCGTACGGCTATATGACGCTGAGCCGCGACGCCTTGCGGCCCCGCAATCTGCTGTGGCTGTGGATTCTTATCGCCGTCGTCGGGTTTGCCGCGCTTATATTCGTTATTAAGGCCGCGTCAAGCCAGGGCTACGGCTTCAACTCCGGCTTTTACGGCCACTACCACAGGGTAATCTACCCCGAGCGCTATTATAGTTCGGGCGGCGGGGGCGGCGGAGGAGGAGGCTGCGCTTGCGCCTGTGCCTGCGCTTGCGCTTGCGCGGGCGGCGGCCGCGCCGGTTGCAGTAAGAAGGATTTTATTAGTTATGTCGAATTAAAAGAAATTTTACGGGCGGCAAGTAGGGGCGTCGATGCGGGCGGTTTGTTTGTTCCCGGCGCGGACGAAAACTCAACCGAGTTCGGGGAGCGCGAATGATAATCGAGCCTAAAATAAGGGGCTTTTTGTGCCTTAACGCGCACCCGACGGGTTGCGCCGGGCTTGTCGCGAGCGCCGTCGCCTGCGCGGACGAATACGCGGCAAGGAACGCGGCGCATAAGCCGAATATCAAAAACGCGCTCGTAATCGGCGCGAGTACGGGCTACGGCCTCGCCGCGCGCATAGCCCTCGCTTGCGGGGCGGGCGCCTCTACCGCGGGCGTGTTTTTGGAGCGTCCCGCAACCGAATCGCGCACCGCGTCGGCGGGGTGGTACAATTCGGCGGCGTTTGCCGATACGATGAGGGCGCGGAACGTTTACGCCGCCTCACTGTGCGGCGACGCGTTCGACCAAGGAATAAAAAACAAGACCGTCGATCTTATCAAAAGGGATTTGGGACGCGTCGACGCGGTAATATATTCGCTCGCCGCGCCGCGCCGCAAAATGCCCGACGGCACAGTCTATAATTCGGTTCTAAAAACAGTCGGCAAGGAGTTTTGCGAAAAATCGCTCGATATGCGCGGCGACGCGCTTACCGCCGTTACCGTTCCGGCCGCCTCGCGGGACGAAATCGACGCCACGATCAAGGTTATGGGCGGCGGCGATTTTGCCGAATGGCTTTACGCCTTGCGGGCGGCGGACGCACTCGCCCCCGACGCCCGCGCGATAGCTTTTTCGTATATCGGCCCGCCCTTCACGGCGCCCGTCTACTACGACGGCACGATAGGGCTTGCCAAGCGCGACCTCGAACTTACGGCGGCAAAGCTCCGTGCCGAGGGCATAAACGCCCGCGTCGCCGTAAATTCCGCCGCCGTTACCCAAGCGAGCGCGGCGATTCCCGTCGTGCCGCTATATATATCGGTCTTGCGCAAGGTGATGAAAGAAAAACGCCTGCACGAAGCCCCCGCCGCGCAAATGTGCCGCCTCTTTTTTAACAGCCTCGATAATTTCGATTCCGACGGCAGAATCCGCCTCGACAATTTAGAGTTGCGCCCCGACGTTCAAGCCGCCGTTCAAAAAAATTGGCAAAATCTTACCCCGGACAACCTGACCTCTCTCGCCGACGTTGACGGCTTCAAAAAAGACTTTTACAACCTTTTCGGTTTCCGCCTCGACTCGGTAGATTACTCTCAACCCGTCGACCCCCTTATCCCGATAGCTGGACTTGCCGCAGAGGATGCGGTTAATTGACTGGCGGTAGCCGATTTAAAAGAAATTTTGCCTTAATATACGGTTTTTTTAAGCGGTTAGAATTAGTAGTTTAACCACCCCGGCAACTCCGTTGCCACCCCTCCCCGGAGGGGAATTTTAGTAATTCCCCGAGAGCGGCGGGCAAGATGTTGAGAAAGATTATTAAACGGTAAAAGTTATTAATACCGCACTTGAAACTCCCCAAAGTTCCCCTCGGCGGCTTGGTTGTCCCGTCTCGGTATATCTCTTAAATTCCCCTCTATGGAGCGCCTCGCCTCGTTGACGGGCTTAGCTCGCAAGCTCGCACGCCCTGCAAACGGCAAGCCGTTTGGCGGCTCGGTTTGTGCCGCCTTTGGCGGCGGGGTGGTTTTATTAATAGGATTTAGCCGGTTGAAAAGAAAATTTGCCTTAATATACGGTTTTTTTAAGCGGTTAGAATTAGTAGTTTAACCACCCCGGCAACTCCGTCGCCACCCCTCCACAGAGGGGAATTCAAGTCCACAGAGGGGAATTCAAGTTCACAGAAGAGCATTTAAGTCCATAGAGGGGAGTTCAAGTCCACAGAGGGGAATTTAAGTCCACAGAGGGGAGTTTAAGTCCACAGAGGGGAGTTCAAGTCCACAGAGGGGGATTCAAGTTCACGGAGGGGAATTCAAGTTCACAGGGGGGAATTTAAGTCCACAGAGGGGAATTCAAGTTCACAGAGGGGAATTTAAATCCACAGAGGGGGATTTTTAATTGCCGGTTAAAAAAACCTCCGCACGTCCGAATTCGGGCGTGTGGAGGTTTTCTATGGGAGGGAATAATCTTGTTATCAGTCGTAGTGATAGTAGTCTCTTTCGCGCCTTGCGTGGCGGATCGACGACCAAAGTACCAGTATTATAAAGATTGCCGTCGCGATTAAGGCGAGCAAAATCCATATCAACCGCCACGTCTTGGCGGTCAGTCCGCCCGTTTGAGTATTCGACACGTTGTAGCTTCCGCCGCCCGCTTGACTGCTTCCGCCTGCGGATTGGTTGCCGCCGGTGCCGCCGCCATAAGGGGTGTACGTCGTTCCTCCGGGGACAGACGGCAACACTTGACCGCGGTTATCGTCAACCCTGATTAAGCACCTATAATTGCTCTCGTTCGCGTTTATGGATATTATCAACTCGTTAGTAGTCTTGCCTCTAAGAGTCTCCCAAACGCCGTTATTTTTTTCTTCCCATTGATACGTGTACGTCGCGTAAGAGAGCTTGGGCGTTATGTTTACGCGCAGAATCTTCGTGTCGCCCGTATGCTCGATCGTTTCGTCGACCTCAGGGGTAGCCAGCTGCCACCTCGCCTTAACCGTCAGATTGCTCCTAACGTCGTTGAACGCCGTATTCCATTCGATGAACGTGTAACCGAGTTTAGAAACGATGGGCGCGGTCGCCGCTTGACCGAACGTAACGGACTGCACTAGCCGTTTTTCGGGGGAATTCCACACAACCGTGCCGTCGTCAAGGTCGAACGTAACGGTAAAGGTTTTGATAGTCCACTGCGCCGTTACTTCAAGGTTTTGCGTAACTTGGCTAAAATCTTTATCCCAAGTCAAGGTATAACCTTCCCGCACAAACGCGGGAGCGACAGCCCCGAAGCCGTGGTCGATTATTTGCGTAAGAAGATGCCTCTGATCCTCGGGAATCGTGCCGCCGTTCGCCGAGAATTGAACAGTGTACTGCTTGTATCTCCATTCGGCGGTTATGGTGCAGCTTTCCGTAATGTTGGTAAGCGACTTGCCGCCCCAACCGATTTGAATGTGGCTCACGCTCTCATATGTCGGCGGATTGGTTATCGAACCGCCGTAGGGGATCGTTTGAACCTCTAAGCCGCCGCCCGTTTTAGTGCCAAAACCGCCGCTATTGAACGTAACGGTAACGTTTAGCGGATTCCACAGCGCGTTTACTTCAAGATTTTGCGTAACGTGGCTAAAATCCTTGTCCCATCCTACAAAAGTGTGACCGTTTTTTGAAAGACCCGTCGGCGCGACGGCCGCCGCTTGATGCGGCACCGTCTGACTTGCCGCTCCGCCGCCATTACTCGATCCGCCGTTAAGATTAAACGTTACCGTATACGTGTTTATCGCCCAAGTTGCGTTAACCGTCATATTCGAAGTTATATAGGTGAGGTTCATATTATCCCAACCGGTATGAGTGTAACCGGGGCGGCTTACTATCGGCAGTTCCGCCGCGTGGTTATGCTCTACAAATTGCAACAATTGACCGCCGCCTGTTCTTACCGCGTCGTTCGGTATTACAAACTGCACCGTATAGGTGTTTTGGCCCCACGCCGCCGCTATGGTGGTGTCCTGCGTTATGTTCGTAAGGTCGTTAGTAATACCCTGACGGTCGCTCCTAGTCCATCCGGTTTGTGATTTACCCGCAAACACATATATGGGAGCCGTAGCCGAATCGCCCTCGTATACCTGTTGACTCTCGGCTCCGCCGCCCGTACGCGTACCGCCGTTGCCGCTGAACGTAACAAGGTACGAAACCTTATTCGTTTGACCGCCCAAGCCGCGCAACAGGGGATAGTGTTGACCGTCGTTTATATACCAAGTGTTAATAAAATCAAACGCGTTGAATGTCGTTTTCGTCTTTAACTCGGCGGTTGTTTTACCCATCGCCGCCGTCGACGAAACGCCTGCGACTCCGTATACGGCCTCGGCTTTCGTGTCAGTATTGTAAAACACGTTCCCGTTAAAAACACCGAGTGATTGATCTTGGCGGCCCGCGATCGCGCCGAAAGAGGAATTACTCGCCTCGGCGCCGGTTACGCCGGAGATACCGCCCACGTTGTACGCGTTGGTTACGGTTCCGCTTTCAATCGCGCCGACTATGCCGCCGACGACGCTGTTCGCCTTAACGCCGATAACGCTGCCCGCGTTATAGCAGTCTATTACGTTGCTGTTTTCCCTAAGTGTGCCGACTATGCCGCCGGCGATCTCGCCGTTTATGGTACCCGTGTTATAGCAACGCGAAACCGTACTCGAATGCGCGACGCCCGCTATGCCGCCGGGATCCTTATACCAAACGGCGTGTACGCTAAGGTCGGACGTTACCGTATCGAACGGAACGCTCCAACGAAGGAACTGCCAAACGCTTTTTTTATCAAGCGTGGATGGGTCGGGCGCCGTCGCGGCCGTGCCGTGCGGAACGTTGGTTTGTGTTTTTACCACGGCGCCCTCGTTATAAAACCTTACCGTGTACTTCTTTATCTCCCACTGCGCGTATACGTCGCGGTTGCTTGTTACATTTGTATAGTCGCCGCTCCAACCGACAAAATTATAGCCTACCTTTGTCGGGTTGGGGGGCGTGGCGGAATCGCCGCGAACCACGTTTTGGGTTTTTATCAGCGTTGAGCCGTCGTAAAAGTTTACGTCGTAGCGTTCCAATTCCCAAATCGCCTTTACCTCGAACGACGACTCCACAAGGCTAAAGTCGGTATCCCAACCTTGAAATATATAGCCGTCTCTCGTGGGGTGCGGCGTCGGTTCTATCGCGCCGCGGTTTGCGTTGTAATCCACAATTGTAAGGTCTTGCCGTAAAGGTACGGTGCCCGTGTAGGTGCCGCCGTTCATATTAAATGTTACCGTGTATATGTCCAGCTCCCAAACGGCGTACAGCGTGCGCGTAGAATATATATGCGTGTAGCTTCCGCTCCAACCGTTATATCCGTTGTCCGCGTCAAGGTGATAGCCGCGCCTAATAACGTTCGGCGGAATGGCGTTGAATCCGTCGTCTATATCCTGCACCCTTAACGGTTCCTCGCCCGGGGCGATCATACCTCCATCAAGAGTATTGTTGCCGGGAACAAAGGTTACCCTAAATTGATTCCGCTGTGTTCCGACGTTCATATGGTTATAACAGCTCGTAACCGTGCTGTTGAACATATAGGCGACCAAGCCGCCGGACGTATTGCCGCCGTACACGTAGCCGCTCATACCGTCCTTTTGCACAAGCCCCAAATTTTTAACCGTGGCGTTGCGTATATTCCCGAACAGACCCTGATACTCCACGCTCGGGCGGTATATCGTAAGACCGGAAACCGTGTGGCCGTTGCCGTCGAACACGCCGTAAAAGGCGTACGTTACTAAGTCGAGTCCCGTGTCGGGGTCGATCGTTACCGCTTCTCCGTAAGTGTGGAGTATTGTCGGATTGCCAAGGTCGTCGTCCGCAACGCCGCCGATAGGCTTCCAATTGTCGGGGTAAGCCGTCAGCGAAATGTCTTGGGTCAACTTAAAAATCTTACCTTGATAATTAGGCCCAAGGTAACTGTTCAGCGCCGCCATATCCGCCGCCGAGGCAACAAGATAGGGATCGGCGTCCGTTCCCGTTCCGCTTAACGTCTGCCCGGGCGCCGCGCTAGGCTTAATTTTTAGCGAGGACGACCCCACCGCGACGAGCGCCAACAGGAAAAAGGCGAAAAGAACGGAAATACCGACTAACTTTCGTTTGAATGTTTGCATAAATTTGATTCTCCTTCTAATATGTATATGATTTGATTTTGTCCGATGTCATTCATAATATGTTAACACTGTACCATATTCTAGCACTAAATTTAAGAATTGTCAAGAGATTTTTTATAAATTTTCACATTTTATTAATGTTAGATTAATATTTTTTTGGCAAATAATTTGCGTTTAACTTTTTTCAGCACTTTTTTATAAGTTTTTATATTTATTTTTCAAAAACGCTTGACTTTTATAGTCCTCTTATGATATGATATACAAGCTGTGTCCCCAAAAAAGGGGTTCGCCGCCCATAGCCGAACGCTATGGTAAAGTAAGCACATTGACAAGAGGAATAGAAGAATAAACGAGAAAGAAAGAATAATAGAGAAATAACAATAAGGGTACGAACGGCGAAAGCCGAACGCATCCGAAAGCGAAGTAAAGAAAAGTGGTAATATTACAAAGCACTAGAACAATTTACGTCGAATCCGAGAAGGAAGTTAGGAACTATTAGTCGAAGCAATTAAAAAAGAAAGGAATCCGATCCGAAAGGGTTGGGTTTCGGAACCTGTACTCATCGACGAGGAACGTCGGATTTGCGAGGGATATTTGCGGAATTCGAGGCATTTGCCGCGGTTAATAGCAGCGCTATTAACAAGGGAAATAACGAAGAAAGCCGTAAAAAGACCCGCAAAGACGCGCGTTACGAGCCGGTGAGGGCAGGTTCAAAAAAATTAGGTCAAGGAAAAGGAAAGAAAGATTCACAAGTAAAGAAATAGATTAAGCTAATAAGAGCATACAGGTGGATGCCTTGGCACCAAGCGCCGAAGAAGGACGTGATAAGCTGCGAAAAGCCGCGGGGAGCTGCAAATGAGCGAAGATCCGCGG